>CAIRZB010000030.1 GCA_903882935.1 uncultured Parafilimonas sp.
CAATACACCATTACGGTCGCAGGCATCCAAAAAGGCCTGGGTGGGCGGGTTGTGCGAGCAACGTATAGCATTAAAACCGCTTGCTTTTAATAATTCCACCTTGCGTTCCTCGGCCCTGTCGTACGCTTTTGAACCAAGGGGACCATTGTCATTATGGAAGCAGCCGCCCTTTAACTTTACCGGCTGGCCGTTCAACAAAAAACCCTTCACCGCATCAACGGAGATACTGCGTATGCCAAACGTGGTGTTTTCACGTTGGTATAATTTACCGCCAATATATATTTCGGAAACTGCCGTATAAAGTGCAGGCGTTTCTGTACCCCATAGCTGTGGGTTTGTAACTGTGGCATCCTGTGAAAAAACGATTGGTTGGTTTAAAGCAATGGTTTGTTCCGAAGTAATCTTGCCAACCACTGCACCCAAAGGATTTAATAACTTGGTGGCAACGGTAACTAAAATAGGGTTCTTATCCTGGTTAACAACCGTTGTATTGATGTTAACAGCCGCCGAAGTGGCACTTATTTGGGGTGTAGTAATACTAATCCCGCCTAGCGCGATATGTGTTGGGTTAAGTGTTTTTAACCAAACATGCCTGTAAATGCCCGACCCGGAATACCAGCGGCTGTTTTGGCCCTCATTCTTCACTTCAACAGTAATAACATTGGTGCCGCCATAGTGTATGGCATGCGTAACATCAAACCAAAATGCCGTATACCCGTAGGGATGGTTGCCAACGTTTTCGCCGTTAACCCAAACATCGGCGTTCATATATACCCCGTCAAACTGTATAATAATACGCTGGGCTTTATCGGCATCAGACACGGTAAAAGTTTTGCGGTATATGCCTGTGCCGCCGGTGGTAAAGCCGCCGCTCACTTGGCTGATGGCATCGGGGCTGAAGGGCGACTGCGTGCCGGGGCGGTCTTCAATACTCCAGTCATGCGGTAGGTCAACCTTGCGCCATTTGGAGTCATCAAAACGGGGTTGCTCGCAGCGTTGCATGCCGCCCAAATGAAAACGCCAACCTTCGTCAAACAAAACCGTTTGGCTGGTTTGGGCATGGATATGTAGCGCGAAAAATAAGATGACAAAAAAAGGCAGTTTTTTGGGTGTCATTGTATGGCGTATTACAGTTTGGTAAGTTTGTAATGGTGATATAGTAAGTTGTTACTTATAAGCAATCAATTCCATTTTGGCAGGGCTGGCCACCCGTTCAAAAATAGCCCCTTATAGCACAGTCGTTTTCTCCTGTTGCGGCTGAGCGTTTTTGCGTGAAACATTTTTTACTGGTTTGGCAGCATCAGCGCACGCAGCCGTTCATCTGCCAATAGTAAAAAGCGCACCCCGCCACTGGTGGGCGGCAGCAATATCAGTTCAAACAACCCAAGCGCCCTTCGCTATATAAATGTCAAACATACAATTAAATGAAAAGCCTATTGTTTTTTTTGGGGAAATATTAGTGCCGCAATGCCTAGAAGTGCCGAAGCCTATTAAAAAACGCACGGGAAGATTAGGGAATTGCTTAATGGCTCATTTTGCGGCATTGGCCTGTAAAATACTTCGGGTATAGTTGTACCCTTCGGTAATGATCTGCTCCTTCTTTTTCTCTTCAAACATCCGGTAGTGTTTCAGGTTAGGCGGTTCAATAACCAGGGTACATTTCGCAATGCTCCGCAACACATTTTCGCGCAGCAATAAATGC
>CAIRZB010000031.1 GCA_903882935.1 uncultured Parafilimonas sp.
GCTGAGCGAGCCTTTTGGCGCAAAAGATTGGTGGCCCTGCCGCAATGGGTTGGATGACAAGGCCGACAGTATTGATGTGTACATTATCCATCCGTCGCAATACAAAGCCACTTCCAATGGCTTGCTGAAAAGCGAAACAACCCTAAACAATACCACAACTACTTTATATAAACACCGGTACCCGATAGCCAGCTACTTGGTTGCTTTTGCGGTAAGCAATTACAGCGTATACAGCACCAAGGTGCAATTGGGCAGCAACAGCATGCCGTTGGTATATTATGCCTACCCCGAGAACTTAAGCGACTTTGTAACCTACTCATATATTGTTGAGAACGCGCTTAAGTTGTTCAGCAATGTGTTGGGCGATTATCCCTTTTTAAAAGAACAGTATGGGGAAACACAGTTTGGTTTTGGCGGGGGAATGGAACACCAAACAAACTCATTTGTGGAACAGGTGGCTACCAACTTGGAGGTGCACGAACTGGCCCACCAATGGTTTGGCGACAAGGTTACCTGCGCAAGTTGGCGGGATATATGGCTGAACGAGGGGTTCGCCACCTATTTGGCCGATATGCTATATTCAGAAAAAGCTGACACGTTTTACTACCGGCGTTTTGTACAATACGACCTTAACTTGGTTGTTGCACAGCCTGCCGGGTCGGTTTGGGTGGATGATACCACTAATATGGACAGGATATTTGATGCTCGGCTTTCTTATGCCAAAGGGGCTTTTCTGTTACGGATGCTGCGGTGGACGTTGGGTGACAGTGCTTTTTTTAACGGTTTGCACAGCTATTTGGGAGACCCAGCCCTGCGCTACGGTTTTGCCAAAACAGCCGACTTGCAAAAACACCTTGAGGCGGCAGGCCACACAAGCTTTGATTATTTTTTCAGCCAATGGTTTTACGGCCAGGGCTACCCCAGTTTTACCGTTAAATGGCAGCAGAATGTAAATAATTACGCCCATGTAACGGTAAGCCAAGTAACATCGGATGCGTCCGTGGGTTTTTTTAAAGTTCCGCTGGCACTTACTTTTAAAAACGGCACCCAAACTAAAACGGTTGTTATAAATGATACGGCCAATAGCCTTGATACAAGCATATACATTGGTTTTGCCGCCGACACAGTATTAATTGACCCCGAGCAGCAGTTGATTAGTAAAAACAATACCGCAACCAAACTGCCGGAAGATACGGCCGTTGTGGACGATATTGCCGTTTACCCCAACCCATTTGCCAACCAATTTACGGTAAACATTAAAAACCCGCGGGCCAATAGTTTGCAGCTACAATTGCTTACGGTTGACGGAAAACGGCTATTTGTTAACACCTACCAATTATCAGGGGCCGATTTGTTGTTACAAGTACAACCCGTTTTATATTTACCGCCCGGAGTATATTTGTTGGTAATTGACTGCGGAAATAGGCGTGTGGTTAACAAGTTGGTGAAAGGATAAGTGAATGTTTTGCGGATGATAAAATAAATACCAATAAAGATTTTCTCCGCCTTTGTTGGTGTTTTCACCAACAAAGTTTCTACCATTGTGTAACCCAACATTATAGTTATTGGTGTTTTCACCAACAACGGGGACTGAATAAAAACGAGTAAGTTGCCTTTGCGTAATAAAAGACGAAAGCACTATAACCTTTTCAAAAAAACACCACCAAGCTGATAAATATTTTTTACAAAAGGGTAGCAACAAATAAAAGGCATGGCAAGCGCAAAAAAGACGCAGAAAGGCAAAAGCAAGGAAAAAAAGGCCAAAAAAGGCAAGTGGTGGCTGGTGTTGGTACTGCTGGTAGCAGCACTGGGCAGTTATATTGGCTACACTTACTGGCACCAATTGCAGGAGGAGAAAAAGTCGCGGTTTGCCTTTTACCCATCGTTTGGCATTAGCCTGCCCATTGGCTATAGCATACATGGCATTGATGTTAGCAACCACCAGGCTTATATATACTGGCCCGGTGTAAAGCAAATGGCGGCAGACGGCATTAAAATTGAGTTTGCCTTTATAAAAGCCACCGAGGGGCTGAATGATACTGACAAACAGTTTAAGCACAACTGGCAAGCTGCCAAAGAACTGGGCATAGCACGCGGTGCCTACCACTATTTTTTAGCCACCAAAAGTGGTAAGGACCAGGCGCAGAATTTTATAAAAAATGTTACCCTGGCCCATGGCGACTTACCGCCCGTGCTTGACGTGGAAGACCTGTATGGCGTAACCCCAGCGGTTATGCGGGCACGGGTAAAAGAATGGCTGCAAACGGTGGAGGCAGCCTACCATGTGCGGCCGATTATTTACTCGTTTGCTGATTTTTACAACAACAACCTGGGCAGGGAGTTTAAGGATTACCCACTTTGGGTTGCTCACTACATTGAGCAAAGCAGGCCTAAAATTAAACGCGACTGGCTATTTTGGCAGCACAGTGATGCTGGTAAGGTAAACGGTGTAACCAACAAGGTTGATTTTGATGTTTTTGGGGGCGACTCAACCGATTTTGCGGGGCTGAGGGTAAAATAACTTGGTGAAAAGGAGGCTGCTTAATATAATATAATAATGCACTTCTTTGAACAAATAATACCATCAAAAAGTTATAGTACCTTAGCCAGCTTTTTGATAGTTGCTACACACCTAACAAATGTAAACATGGTTTAACTTTATTCTTCAAAAAACAATATGGAACCTGAGGTAAGAGAATTTTTGCAACGCATATCCCTATCGTTGGGGATAGGCATATTATGGCTGATACTAAACTCCACATTTGGAATTATGTTAGACTATGCTTTTATATACGACCATATTAGCACAGGCAACATTATATTTTATGTTTGGTTTTTGGCCAGCTTGCTCTTTATGATTAGGCTGTACAGAAAGCTTTGGAAAGGTAGGTTGTAGCAAGCCAAATCTTCCCTTCTATTCTATCAACTCGCGCTGGTATGGTCTGAAATAATCACCCATTTGCCATTTACTTTTTTAAACAACAGCGTAAAAATGCCGCTTAAATCACCGATGGTACGTTGTAGGTGAAACTTGCCCAACACAAAATAATATTCAGTGCCTAAGGGTTTTACTTGCAACAGCGTAAACTGTAGTTTGCCCATGGCCGTGGTATCGGGGTAACGTTTTTTGTAGCCCTCCAACGTATTTTGCCAGCCGTAGGTGGGGCCGTTTTTGCCCACAAACAAAAGGCTGTCGCTTTTCCAATAGCTTTGCATAAAGGCATCAATATTGCCTTGGTTCCAGGCGGTGGTTTGCAGTTGCAGCACTGCCCTAACAGCTTGCTCGTCTTTGGGCTGGGCTACGGCCAAAACGGTCATAAAACAGAGCAGAACAATACCCGAAATATATTTTTGCATAAAATTGATTTTAAATTTTGTGGCCATTGTTATCCGCCTGCGGCGTTTCTTCTGCTACCGGGGCTTATACTTCGCTTCTTCAAAAATTTGTTTAGGGGGTGTTTGCAGTAAGGTAGCCAGTGTTCTTTTTTCATCTTGCTGCATCCATTTTTTTACAATCTGCCAGCCAACAAACTGGCCGATAAAACCCGGTGAGCCTTCCCCCAATACCTCTGTTTTTGGCCCATCAGTCATATAGTCTTTTGTTTGGCCAGGGTCGCTAACATATAAAAGGTTGTCGTTCTGTACAAAATAGTTCCATATCTGGGCTTCAAAGGCATTGCACCATTGCAACTGCTTATCGGTGTAACCTGTTTTTACGCTGTCGGGGGTTTCGGGCGTCAAATAATCAAGCACATACATTTTTTTACCCGCTTCCACCATCTGGTAGGCCAGCGGTAGGTTGCCTTTGTTGTCAGGGTAAATATCTGAGATGATGTTTTTTATACAATTAACCGCAATATACCCAGCCTCAAAGCGGCCGCTTTGGTATTGCGGGTACACATCAGCAATATAATCGGTGTTGTAAGCCGGGTAATCTTTGCCAAGGTACAACTGTAAGCCAACCGCAAAACCAGTGGTGGTTAGCACGTTGCTGTACCCTTCCAACGGGCCTATAAAGCTGATGAAACTTTTGGGCAGCTTGTAATCGGGAAAGTAATAATGTACAAACTGCATGGCCCGTTTAACTTCCTTTGCTTCTGCTGCCACGGAGGGGTATTTGGCCAGCACGGTGTCGTACACTGGTTTATAATCGTGTATAAAAAGCTTAACCTTGGTAAGCGTGCTGTCTTTATTCATTGGCACTGCCAATAGGTTAAACAAATAATCGTTGATGAAGTTGGGGTATTTCTGTTGCAGGGCGTCCAGCGAGGCTTCCAAACGGGTGGTGTCCAAAGCAAAAAAATCCCGGTCAAACCGCAGCGTGTCTAATTGAATGTTGATACCCGATACATTGGGGATGTTCTTTCTATGGCCGCAGGAAAATAACCCAACAGCTACAAATGCAAAAAATACCATTTTTTTCATACCGCTAAATAACGCTAAACTGGCCAACAGCGTATAACAGAACGCTGATTTGGTGAATTTTTTACCAATGAAACGATAGCATAAACCAATAGTGAGTGCCTACACCCGAATGTAAATTTTCTTTTTGTTAAGCCAGTAGCCAAAGCCCCAACAAATAAGCATGTAGGTGATGGCTTGTAGCAACGAACCTACATAAGGCGATGCAAGGCTGAAGATATTGTCAAAAAGCCATTGCCACAGCGGCTTGTCGCCAATTTGTATCACGTAAAAAGCAATGATTAACAATTCGGACAGGAGGTAAACCGGTAACGGGTTTTTGCCCACGGTTTCAAAAAAGGTGGTCCACTGGCCTTTTTTATGTTTAAAGTCAATTAGATAAATTACGGCAGAAATAATCATACAGTCTAACCCAACGGTTTGCAGCACAAAAGAACTTGTCCACAGTTTTTTGTTAATGGGGAAGGTGTAGTTCCAAAAATGGGCAATCACCAGCAATGCAAAGCCCCACAGCATTATATTGGTAAGGCCTTCGTAGGTTTTGCCTTTTTGCTGCACATATTTGCCCACTACATAACCGCCTACTACATTGCCAATGGCCGGAAAGGTTGAAAGCAGGCCTTCGGGGTCAAAAGGCACCCGAACACCGCCATAATGGTCTGCATACATGTGTTTAAAGCCAATCAACCAAGTATCAAGCTTAAAAATGGGGTTGGCTTGTATGGTCAAGGGGTCGGGGCTGTCGCCCAACAATACCATAATGGGCCAATAGGCCACCAGTATAATGGCGGTTATGATGATGGTAGTACGCAGTTTAAAAAAGTAAATCATCAGCGAGGCAAAAAGGTACCCAAGGGCGATACGTTGCAACACGCCGAATATTCTTGTTTCAGTAATAGGCCTAAACGAAATATGGCCATCTACCATTTGCACAAACGGAAACCAATACATCAAGTAGCCCAGCAAAAATATGATGGCGGCACGTTTAAAAATTTTGCCCAGCACTTTTTGGGTGGGGTAGCTATCCCATTTCTTCATCACAAAACTCATGGCATTGCCCACCGCAAACATAAAGGATGGGAAAACAAGGTCAGTGGGTGTAAATCCGTTCCATGCCGCATGGTGCAGGGGGGCAAAGGTGGTATACTCATTGCCCGGCGTATTTACGATAATCATAAAGCAAATCGTCATGCCCCTAAACACATCCAGCGCGGTAAACCGTTGCACTTCGGTGGTTAGGAAGTTTTGGTCGTTCGTGGCCATACTACAAAAATGGTTTTTTAAATGTTTGGCAAAGCATGCTGCTACAAAAGGCACCTAAGGTAACAGAATATTGCGAATGATGCTTGCTGGGCTATGGTAATTTTTTAATTGGGGCAGCGATAGGTAGGAAGGGGGGATCTTGCGATGACGATATTTGAGATGGAGAAATATAACTTGAAATTTTCGCGGTCAATCGTATTACCACTCGGCAAACTCCAAGCTAGCCAAGTTTATCATGAAAAAAATATATGCTGACGCTTTTTATTGGTAAACCTAAGTCTGCAGTTATTGGGTATTGCCTAATTGCAAATGATATAAATGCTATTGGCCAACCAACAGTTGCGATGGATACAATTTGATACTGGTATGATTGAAATTGGTAACTTTTTTTATGGTAGTTCCGGGCAAAGACTCAGTTAGCAAAAATGCCAATTACCATTTTTTTCCTCCCCACCCAACCTATCCCCCTAATTTTGCGTTATTACAATGCCGATGCAACATATCATACAAGTAACAGGCTTAACCAAGCAATTTAATAACCTTACGGCGGTAAACAACCTCAGTTTTACGGTAAATGAGGGGGATGTGTACGGTTTTCTGGGCCAAAACGGTGCGGGTAAATCAACCACCCTACGTATGCTGCTCACGCTCATCGCCCCTACGGCGGGTAATATTGAGCTGTTTGGGCTGCCGCTGAACACCCACCGCCGGGAAATAATGCAGCAAACAGGGGCGGTAATAGAAAAGCCCGATGTGTATAAATACCTTACCGCATACGAAAACCTGCAGCTGTTTGCCAAGCTAAGCGGTATTAAACCTACCACCCAGCAATTAATGGAGCAGTTGGATATGGTGGGCCTGAACGGCCGGGAGCATGACAAGGTAAAAACATTCTCGCAGGGCATGAAGCAGCGCCTGGGCATAGCCACTGCGTTGGTGCATAACCCCAAACTAATTGTGCTGGACGAACCCACCAACGGCCTTGACCCCCAAGGTATTGCAGACATACGTAACCTGATATTGCACCTGAGCCGCGAACGGAAGAAAACCATCGTAGTGTCAAGCCACCTGCTGAACGAGATTGAGCAAGTGGCCACCCGCGTGATTATTATTGATAAAGGCAAAAAAGTGATTGAGGGCAGCGCGGCGGAACTGTTCGACCCCTCACAAACCGTGCTGGAGTTGGATACCCTAAACAACGAGGCTGCTTTAATATTGCTGCGGCAAAGCCAATGGGCGCAGTTTTTGCAGCCCAGGCGCAGCGGCACATTGATACTTAAGCTAAACAGAACCGTTATACCGCAACTGCATACATGGCTGGTGCAACAGGGCGTGCAGGTAATGCAAGTACAGCCAAGGCATTCGTTGGAAGATCTTTTTTTACAGGTAACATCAGGCAAACAACATGTGGAAGCTTTTACAAATTGAACTGTACAAAATATTTAAACGCCCGCGCACATACATTGCGTTTGGCACCATCGCATCGCTCATCATGATTGTGCAGTTTGGCCTTAAGCTAGACGGCAAGGAGTACGTGGATTTTATGCTTAGCACCATACCCGGTTTTGAGCTGGGCGGCAACGTATTGAACGGCTACTTGGTGTGCTACATAACCCTAATGATGCTGCTGATTAATGTGCCGTTGCTGGTAACCATTATTTCGGCCGACATGATTTCGGGCGAAGCCAACATCGGTACCCTGCGTTTTTTGCTGGCCAAACCTTACAGCCGCGCGCAGCTGATTATTGCAAAGTTTTTGGCCACAGTTATATATACCTTCTTATTGCTGGTTTGGCTGGCGCTGTTTGCGCTTTTGCTAAACATGCTGCTGTTTGGGGTAAGCGATATGGTTATTTTTAAAAGCAGCTACATTGTGGTTATTAAAAGCAACGATGTTTTTTGGCGGTACCTGGGTGCGTTTGGCTTTGCGTTTATTGCCATGACAACCGTAGCGGCAGTAGGCTTTCTGCTCTCCATTTTTGCGGAAAATTCCATTGGGCCCATTGTTGGCACCATGAGCATTATTGTATTTTTCACCGTGATAAGCACCCTGAACATACCGCTGTACAGCGCTATAAAACCTTACCTGTTTGTTACGCATATGAACAATTGGAAGGAGTTTTTTGATGAAAAGGTTGACTTAAATAATTCAACCATCAGCGGCACGATACAAAACCCGCAACGCATTATTAACTCGGTGCTGGTATTGCTGGGGCATACCGTTGGGCTGCTGGCAGTGGCGGTATTTATATTTAAAAGAAAGGATGTGCTTTCGTAATCAAGCTGGTTTTTGTTGCACGAATGGCAGCGAATTACGCGAATTTTCAAACCGATTTCGACCAAACGAAAATATCTTTAGATGAACAAATTACTTCTAATGTTTCTGTTGCTCGGCTTTTCAACTTTTGCTGATGCGCAGGACATGGCCCCGCTGGTTAACAAACTAAAAGCAAAACTTGACCAAGTGAATGATTACCAAGCCACCGGTGTGCTTAAAACCGATATTGCCTTTATTAAGGCACCGGTTAGCAGGGTAAAAGTATATTTTAAAAAGCCCAACCGCTTTAGGTTGGTGAAAGACGGCGGCATTTCCATACTGCCAAAAGGCGGTTTGAGTGTTACGCTTAACAACGTGATTGACCTAGGCAACTTTGTTGCACTGGCCGCCGGCGATGCAACGGTGGACGGTTTTGCCGTTAAAATTGTGAAAGTGCTGCCCGGAGACGATGCCAACGATTTGGTGCTGGCTACTTTATACATTGACGAAAAAAACCTGCTTGTGCGCAAAGCTAACATTACTACCCGCGAGAATGGCACCTACGATATTGGGCTTACCTACGGCAAGTTCAGCAGTTATGGCTTGGCCGATAAAGTGGTGTTTAGCTTTAACACCAAAAACTACAAACTGCCCAAAGGCGTTACATTGGAGTTTGATGACGAAGCCAAAACCACCGATGCAGAAAAACTAAAAAACAAAAAGGGCAGGGTGGAGATAAGCTACGACAACTACGTGATTAACAAAGGCTTTGACGACAATATTTTTAAATAGCTACCTATATGCATACACAAAACATGCTTACGGTTTTACCTGTTGATGACGGCACATGTATAACTGTTTACACGGCTGCACCGGGTAGCGAAGGGGCTTTTCCCGGCATTATATTGTTGCAGGAAGCTTTTGGATTAACCGGCCATATACAGGGCATCGCCAACAAACTGGCTGCGGCTGGCTATGTTGTTATTGCGCCGGAGTTGTTTCACCGTACAGCAGAAGCAGGGGCAACCTTTGCTTATGACGATTGGGCTACCATTACCCCGCATTTTCAAGCTATCAACGTGCCGGGCCTACAGGCCGACCTGCGAGCGGCCTACCAATGGCTTTTGCAGCAGCCCAACGTGTTGCATACAAAAGTGGGTAGCATAGGCTTTTGCTTGGGTGGCCGAGTATCGTTTATTGCCAACTGCACATTGCCCTTGAGTGCGGCAGTTTCTTTTTACGGCGGCGGCATGCACAACTTTGCCAGCATGGCGCAACAAGCACATGGCCCTCAGTTGTTTTTTTGGGGCGGGGTAGACAAAAGTATACCCACCGAACAAATAGATGCGGTTACCAACGCCATGCAACAGCACAATAAACCGTATACAAGTGTAGTGTTCTCCATCGCAGGGCATGCGTTTAACAACGATGAACGCGCGAGCTA
>CAIRZB010000032.1 GCA_903882935.1 uncultured Parafilimonas sp.
ATTATTATCCTACAAAAACAATTGTTCTTTACCTGCTTTTACAGGGGGGCAGTTTGAGCCGGTATCAGGGGGTCAATTTGAAATGGCCGAAGGGGACCTGATTCTTTTGGCCGAAGGGGGTTAGTTTACGTGGATTTTCCACACACACCTGCATCCCAATCCATGCAAACATATCGTACACTTATTCACGATTCCCGTTTCACGTCTCACGCCCTCATTCCCCCAGCAACCCATCCACCAGGCCGTTAAACTCCTGCTTAAAGGCGGTAAAGTGTTCGCCAGTGGCGGGGCCGCTGTAGCCGGTGAATATTTTGCGTACGGTGCCTTTTTTATCAATGAATATGGACGTGGGGAAGGCTTCAATATTTTGCAATTGCGGCAGTGTTTTTTCGGTTTTAAGGCTGTCCATCACCGTTACGCCGGTTACCAATATGGGGTACTGCACGTTAAACCGCTGCTGGAAGGCCTGTAGCGATTTTTTGCTGGTTTCGTAATTGGTGGTGTACTCGTAGGCAAGGCCCACCACTTCAACGCCGCGCTGGTGGTTGGCGGCGTAGTAGCTGCTTAAAAACTGTGTTTCGTCCATGCAATTGGGGCACCAACTGCCAAGTATTTGCACTATCACTACCTTGTTTTTATACCGCGCGTCGTTTATGCTAACGGTTTGGCCACTGGTGCTTTTAAAACTAAAATTAAGCTTGCTTTCGCCAGCCTTCAATTTGGCAAGCCCGTAGCCGTCGGGCAGGGCGGCCTTCGCATCCCTGTGGGCATGCCAGTTTTGCGTGCCTGCGGCACCTGCGTAAAACTTGCCGGCGGCAAGGGTATTATCGGGATTGATAAGGGCGGTGAACAAAAATGCATGCCCACCGTCGAAGGTGGATAGCCTGAGTGTGTCGCCGCTCACTACGCCTTCCAGGTAGCGGTAGTCGCCACCGGGGTTCAAAAAGGTTCCGGTTACATGGCTGCCCTGTTGGGTAAACTCACCCACCGAGATGGAATCCACCGATTTCACGTCTTCAAAGCTCACTGCCCAGCGGCCTGTAATGTTAGCCTTAGGGGCGGCAAAGGCGGTAAACCTGGGCTGGTTGTATTCGGCAATAATTGGCAGTAACTGGTCTTTGGTTCCGCGGTGGCGCACCCAATTGCCCGTTAGGCTGTGGGCGGTAAACCTGGCCCTGAATGATGACTCAAAAAACGGCAGCTGTATAAACACAGAGTCTCCGTTAAACTGTACGCTGTCAACCAGCAGGCGCTCCTTGGCATTTAGTATGTATAGGTGCTGTTTGCCAGCAGTATTGGTTACCTCAAAGTTAAACACCACCTGCTGGCCGTCTTGCCGTTGTATGGCGGCCCTCCAAGTACCTGTGGTTAGGGACTCCTCTTTTTTATTGGTAAAGGCTGATACAAAAATGGCACCCGCGATTACAAAAAAGGCCACGATGTACACTTTAATTAGGAACAACTGCGCATTGCGCATGCTTAACAAGTTGCCAAGTTTCATACTGTTTTGTTTATCAAGAACTATTACCCTATAAAATTAGTAGACAAATTTAAGAAGAAAAAGTTCACCCGAGAAAAAATATTGTTTGGCAATTTTTAGACTTAAGCAGACCTCTACCAGTACCTAACCGTAGGAATATCAGTCGCACTCACCCCCTATTTAATCAAAAGCTTTTTAAACTTTTGCAGTTCTGCAACTTCCACGGGGGTTAGCACTTCTTTGTTTAGGTATTTGCCCTGTAAAAACAACACGCGCTTGTGGGCGGGGTATTTGGCCAATATTTCGGTAATTAGGTTGCCCGCTTCCTCATCATGGTTCGTCTTTTCCGGCACAGCCGCCACCACGGGGCTTTTGTAGCGGTTGGGCATTTTAAGTATGGTGGCCTCCATAGTGGCTAGCCAGTTGGTGGGCATGTCGGTTACCTTCAATGCTTTTTGGTAAGCCCCCTGCAATTGCTTTTTGCTAAGGCTTCCCCGCTCCTCGTACTGGTGCATAAGGCTTTGGATGAAAATAGAATCTGGGTAGTGCTTGTAACAGGCATCTAGCACTTTATCAATAATATCGATGTCGTTCTTTTTTTTTACCATGGGAGTTGTTCGTGAAACGGGAATCGTGAATCGTGAAACGTCAATGGCGGATTATCAATTCGTATTGAAATATTATTTAGCTTTTCTTATCTGTCAACCAACATTTTTTTCTCGGCGCTTTCTCGTCACCGCATTATTTGTAATTCATTTACCGTCCATTTTATGTTACAACGCTGCGTATAAAGCTGTTTGCAGCACTCAATCTATTTCATCCCACCATTATATTTTTTGGTTGTCTATAAAAAAAGCCTTTGGCAAATTTAGCCCTTTATTTGTGGTTATCCGTTGCTTTTGTTAAAGCCACCCTCCCCTTACGCAGCATTTTCCCCTTTCGTCTACACATTGCGGGTGTTTGCCTATTAGTGGGCTGGGGCCGTTAAACCAGCTGCACCATGCACCGTCAGTACTTGCAAATAATACAATTATGAAAAAGCTTTTAACCATTTCCGCGGCACTGGTTTGTTTGGCTGGTGCGGCCGTGGCACAACCGCAGGGTGACGGCACCCACCAACATGTTAACGGCCACAGGGGCATGCAGCACGGACCAGATTTTAAGGGCCGCCCTAACTTACAGCTAACCGAGGCCCAGCGCCAGCAATTAAAAACCATTAACGACGGTTACCGCCAGCAAGTGGCCGCCCTGGAGGCTAACGACAAGCTGCCCCTAGGCGATTACAAAAAACAATTGGCCGACCTGCGCAAAAAACACGAGGCACAGGTGCAAAGCGTTTTTACCGCCGAACAGCAAAAACAACTGGCCGACTTTAAAACCCAGCGCGAACAAAACATGCAGGTACGCGGTGCTGCGCATTTGGAAAAGCTGAAACTGCAGCTGGGGCTGAATGATGACCAAGTGGCAAAAATTAAAGCCCAGCATGAGCAGTTGCGCACCCAAGTGAAAGCCCTGCACGAAAACACCAGCCTGCTGCCCGAACAAAAAAAGGCGCAAATGCAAACCTTGCTGGCCCAAGAGAAAGACCAACTTAAAACCGTGCTTACGCCCGACCAAGTGGCCAAGCTTGACAGCCTGCACCAACAGCGCCCCATGCACGGCGGCGATGGCGTTTGGGGCGGCTACCGGGGCCGCATGGCCAAATAACGGCATAGTGGTTGTAAAAGAGCGATAGGGTAAAAAGCCCCCCTGCAAATAGGGGGCTTTTTCGTGCTGGGTGGTGTTCCCCGGTCTGACGGCCCCCGTCGGACTGGGGGAACGCCACCGGCCCATCAGACGGGTACCGTAAGATGGGAGACCGTCAGATGGGGTTATTTCACCAGTTTCATGTTCACGGGGTCCCAGTTGATGATTTTCTTTTCAAAGTAGCTGGCGTTGCAGGCCAGGGCAGGTGCGGCAGCCCTAAAGCCAAACGTGGCATCTTCCACCACGGGGGCACCGCCACGAATGGCATCAAAAAAATGCGTGTGGTGGTCTAAATGCTCGTTGTAGCCAGCCGGTGCGTTAAACACAATATCGGGTTTGTTAACAGATTTCTTTTCCTCGGCGGTATATTTTGTTTTGTAGCCAGCTGTAAGGCTTTCTTGCATGGCCTTGGGGTAGGTAAACACCGCGTCGTACCCGCCAAAGCCCGGGGCTTTGGGCATAATGCTGTGGTGTACGGTAAGGCCGCCGTTTTTAATTTCAATCACCCCTTCCTCGCCTACAAAGCGGGTGGCCTCCTGGCCGCCGGTGCCGCTAACAAAATTCACCTGTAGCGTAAGTTGAAACGCCGGGTGCTCCTGGCTATCGGGGTATTGTATAATGCCGGTCATCACGTCGGGCACGTCGCGGCCGTCTTTCCAGTAGCTAAGCTGGCCGCTGCTGAATATGGTGCTGGGCCCTTTTGAGCCTGTTATAAAATGCGTGCCGCTCAGCAGGTGCACAAACAAGTCGCCGGCCACACCGGTGCCAAAATCGCGGTAGTTACGCCACCAGAAAAACTTCTTGGGGTCAAAGGGTATTTTGTTCATGCCCTCAATGTAGCGGTTCCAGTCAACGGTGTCGGGGCCGGCGTCCAACGGCATGGTGTATTCCCAGGCGCCCAGGCTGCTCTGGCGGTCGTACACGGCGTTCACCATATTTAGTTTGCCAATTTCGCCCGCCTTCAGCAGTTCCTGCGCTTTGGCAAAAACAATGCTGCTCACCCGCTGGCTGCCTATCTGTACAATTTTGTTGCTGGCCTTGGCCGCTTCCACTACGCCCATGCCCTCGCTAATAAGGTGGGTCATCGGTTTTTCGCAGTACACATGCTTGCCTTTTTTCAGGGCTTCTTTGGTAATGCGCGCATGCCAATGGTCGGCAGTGGCAATAATCACCGCATCCACGTCCTTACGGTCCAGAATCTCCTGGTAGTTCTGCGTGGTAAATATGTCGTTGCCGTACATTTCCTTGGCGTTTTGCAGGCGGCCTTTGTACAGGTCGCAGGCGGCCACCAGTTGCACGCCGGGCACTTTAAGGGCGGTGGCTACATCCATGTGGCCTTGGATGCCAAAACCTATCACGGCCAGGTTTACTTTGTCGTTGGCGGCAAATGCCTTGTTGTAGCGTATGGTACGCGCTTCGGCTTTTTCGGCGGCGGCAAAGCCGGCCAGCGGTTTGGCAGCCAGTAACAGGCTGGTGCTGCCTATTTGCTGTAAAAACAGCCTGCGCGAACGTTGTTTATCTTGCTGCATACAATCGTTGATTTTTATGTTTGGTACTGTTGTTTGGTATTTGCTAAAGTTAGCAGAAACGGTATTGTTGGGCCAACTAATTTTTGGGAAAGGGGGAATAGTCCATGGTCCATAGCCAATAGTCCATGGCAGGCAACTGCGGAGGTAAAAACTGCCCGGTTTGTAAAATGAGACAACATTGCGGCTTTGCCCGAAAAGGGAAAGGGGGAATGGTCCATCGTCCATAGCCAATAGTCCATGGCAAGAAACTGCGGAGGCAAAACTGCCCGGTTTGTAAAATGAGACAACATTGCTGCTTTGCCCGAAAAGGGAAAGGGGGAATGGTCCATGGTCCATAGCCAATAGTCCATGGCAAGAAACTGCGGAGGCAAAACTGCCCGGTTTGTAAAATGAGACAACATTGCAGCTTTGCCCGAAAAAGGAAAGGGGGAATGGTCCATCGTCCATAGCCAATAGTCCATGGCAGGCAACTGCGGAGGTAAAAACTGCCGATACGCAAAACGGTGCAAAAAATGAGACAGTTTGCGACACCCAAAGCGGGGTGTCCGTTTCCCGGAATGGGAATGCGCCGAAACCTCCATGCCCATTGCGTTTGCACCCTAAAACGATACACTAGGATGCACCCCAACCACCTGTCTCATCCCAAATTGGGAAACCGCCAATAGGGCGCAGATATTGGGTTTCAGCAAATACGGGTTTGTAAAATGCCTCTATTTTGCGTGGTACACCCTGCCCCCACCCAAACCCTTAACTACCAAGGGCTTAGGGGGTAAAATGAGACAGCCGAAAACGAAAAAGTATGCGGTTGTGTTTTGTAGTAACCCGCCACCTGGGCATGGCTTGCCCTGCAGGCCCAGCTGCCCCCACGCGTTTTGTAACCATACCCACATGCTTACTACTATTGTTGCGGCCATTGTTTGCGAAGGTTTTTACCGTTAATATCGCAAAAATGGCGGGTATGGCGGCGGTTGTAAGCTATTATTCTGGGCCACGATTTGTCCAAAGGATTCCTTCGGAGGGGGGGATGTCTGAACCGGGATTTGCCCAAAGGGCTCCTTCGGAGGGGGGATTTTTGGGATGGGGAAGATGCTTGCCGATTGTTGGCAACATAGCGAACTATAAGGTTTTTGAAACCTGATAAGGTTTGGGATTGGCAAGACGCCTGCCGGTTGTATATAACACCGATAGGGCGCGGTTAACACAGCCGTTCGGCACGGCACTTGGATTTTTTAAGTAAAAGCCCTGCTGTGAAGGGAATGCTATATACCACCGCAACATATGCCTACTAAGCCGCCCCTGTACAACTGTTATTTAGCCTGCCGATGTATTATGCTGTCTGCGCGGAAGCCACCGGGCTGCCCGGCTCTTGGCCGCTATCCCAACGTTTTTTATGTTCGGTTTTTCAACACCCTGCACAGAAGGGGTTTAATCAGCAAATCCAGATGCCCCTTTGGAATTTCTGGATTAACGGGTGGGTGCCAGGCTATTGCAGCAAAGCAACTAATTTTCTACTGGGTATTGTAAAGATAAAAAAAACTGTTATATTAGTGAATTGGCACAAAAAAGCTCCACATTTTTTGCGGAGCTTAAGAAAATCTTCGGCTTATAGCCTTGTTGTGATTTGCAGCAGCAAGGTAGGTATAAAAATTAAAAAAACTAAACTAATGGGAAATATTTTAGGACTCGACTTAGGAACAAATTCAATCGGCTGGGCAATTAGAGACTTAGACAGCGACATAGGAGACCAAATAGCCCATTATGGGGTAGTGATATTTAAAAAAGGGGTTGGCGAGGGGAAATCTGGCGAATTTTCCTTAGCCGCAGAAAGACGAACTAACCGAAGCAAACGGCGTTTGTATAACGCAAAGCGTTATAGGAAATGGGCTACCTTGCTGGCATTATTAAAAAATGGCATGTGCCCAATAAGTGAGGAAGAGCTTAGACTATGGAGTATAGGAAATTGGCATGACGGCAAAAACAAAGGACGAGAATACCCTTCTTCGCCCGATTTCACTGCTTGGCTGGCTATGGATTTTCATAGAATAGGCAAAAGCGTCGATGTTTCGGTAAAACTCAAACCTGCTTTTCATAATCCATACGCATTACGCTCAGCGTTGCTTGAAACCAAAGATGAAAACGACACCCTAAGGCTTTATAAAATTGGCCGTGCATTTTATCATCTAGTACAGCGAAGAGGATTTAAAACAAGTAGAAAGAACGGAAAAAGCAATTATGGCGACAATGAATTATTTAAGAAATTTAAAGAACTACACCCCGATAAAATTACGTGGAAGCCATCACAAATATATTTGTATTTACAATCCAAGATTGACCCCAACCCTGAATTAAGAAAAGAGCGCATAAGAAACAACGCGGTAATTCAAAGAGCATTAAATGAAGATGAGTTTGATGCGATCTGTGACAAGCAGGGCATTCCTGACAACGTTTCTGCTGCAATTAAAAAAGCAATATATTTTGTTCGCCCCTTACGTTCGCAAAAGGGTTTAGTAGGTAAATGCACCTTGGAAACAAGCAAAACACGCATCCCAATAAGCCACCCAGCGTTTGAGGAGTTTAGAGCTTTAGCGTTCATAAACAATATCCAATGGCGCGAAACGGATACTAAAAACCCATACGAACCCTTACCTATTGCCATTAAAAAGCAAATTCTAGAACAACTATTTTTTAGACGCTTTGAAAAAGGGAAAAAAAAGGGAAAAGTAGATGACGGTGGCAGTTTAGCTTTTGTAGATATTATAAATACCTTTTCAGAGAAAGGCAAATGGGAATTCAACTTTAAAAACAAACCAAACATATCAACCTGCCCGTTAATTGCAGGATTAATGAATGTTTTTGACGAAGAATGGACTGAAAAATTCGTCACAGAAGATGACCAGTTTGGCATTAATTGGACTGGGCTATCTATAGCTTACGATGCAGTTTACAACGGCCAGATTGTAAAACATAAAAAACTAAACCACGAAGCCATTTGGCATTTATTATTCGACTTTTTGCACACAAAAGACGACGAGCAAGGGCTGTCTACATTTTGCCAAAAAGTGTTAGGATGGGATATTGAAAAAACTACCAGTTTTTTAGAGATTGGAATAAGCCAAGGCTATGGCTCTCTAAGCCATAGTGCCATCTTAAAAATAACACCGTACTTACAAAAAGGGTTTATCTATTCAGAAGCCGTACTATATGCAAATTTATCTAAAGCATTAGGAAAGGCAACATTTGAAACAAACAACCCATCCATAATATTAAGCATAAAGAACACGATACAAAATACCGATACCGTAAAGGAAAAACTAAACATCGTAAACAGCCTCATTCAAGAATACTTTGCAGAAAATAATAGCAACAGGGCCAAAGGTGTAGATAACCAAATTAAAGAAATGGCATTCCATGAAGTAGAAAACAAACTAAAAGCATTTTTCGGTGAAATGAGCTGGAGCCGAAAAACAGAGATTCAAAGAAACAGTTATCTAGAATTTGTGTTGGATAAGTATTTAGCATTTTTAGATGGCAAACAAAGCAGGGAAGAAAAAGCATCGGCTGGCATTAACAAAAATCCTGAAATTGATTACTTCAAGCTACCTCGTGTAGACAAAGCTATTGAAGAAGTGCTAAAAACTAGATTTGGTGCTACCGAAGCTGGGCTAAAAAAGTTGTACCACCCCTCAGACATCGACATTTACCCAAAAGCAAAGAACGATAGGCTAGGTGACCCCAACCCGCCTAGTAAAGCGTGGAAAAACCCAATGGCCATGCGCACGATGTACGAATTACGCAAACTGATAAACTACCTATTGGAGGCTGGAAAAATTAATATAGAAACAAAAATTGTGGTAGAAATGGCACGTGAGTTGAACGATGCCAATAAACGATGGGCAATTCAAACATACCAGCGTGATAGGGAAGAAGAAAATAAAGAATTTGCCAAGGCCATAATTGGTGTGGCAAAGGAAAAATACCCTGAATTAAACGAAAATGATGCTGACAATATTAACAAAGTGAGGCTTTGGTGGGAACAGCTAGAAAATGGAGACGAACTGTATAAAACCATTAAAACGCTTAAGGAAGATATTGATAAGTATAGGCTTTGGAAGGAGCAAGGTTGCCAATGCCTTTATACCGGAAAAATTATTCGGATAACTGATCTATTTGACGGCACTTCTTTTGATTTTGAGCATACGTTACCAATTAGTGATTCTTTTGACAATTCGTTAGCCAATTTAACGATATGTGACGCAGTTTATAATAGAACAATCAAAAAAAACCAAATACCAACCCAATTAAAAAACTACAATAATGGATGGGGTACCTACCAGGCTATTAAACCGAGAATTCAACCTTGGATTAACAAAGTAGAACAACTAAAACAGCGAATTGACAGAAACAAGGCTGATACAAAAAAGGCAATAAGAGCTGCGGACAACGTAAGAAAGAATGATTTGATACAAAAAAGGCATCTTTTGGAATTTGACTATGATTACTGGGATAAAAAACTAAAAACCTTTACCGTTGATGAAGTACCCAACTGGTGGAAAAATAGCCAAATGGTAGATACTCAAATTATAGCCAAATATGCAAGAGCCTATTTAAAGTCACTTTTTACAAAGGTTGATGTACAAAAGGGAACAATTACCGCAGAATTTAGAAAGATATACGGCATAATGGGTGACGAAAAAAAGGACAGAAGCAAACACAGCCACCATGCAAAAGACGCAGCGGTATTAACGCTGATACCCGGTTCAGCTAAAAGGGAAGAAATTCTAAAAAACTATTATTGGGCTTTGGAAAATAGACAAAATTATCACGTAAAGGCCTATAGTGGCTTTGAAATAGCCCATGTTTTAAAAATAGAAGAAAGTGTTTTGATTAACCATGTAAGAAAAGACCAAACCCTTTCACCAACCAAGAAAAAAATGAGGGAAAGAGGTATGGTGGTTTTCAAAAAAGATGATAACGGTAAATTTCTAAAGGACGAAACAGGAACTAAAATTCCCAATTGGATTGAAGGGCGTTCGATTAGAGGGCAACTTCACGACACAACCTATTATGGTGCCATTAAGCCAGTAGAAAGAAATGAAAATGGATATGCAAGGAAAGAAAACGGCAAATATCTTTTAAAGCAAAAGGATGGCATTGACGAGCTTTGGATTGTCAAGAAAGAACTAATACAAGATGCAGACATAGAAAACATGATTGACATCCCATTACAAAAACACATCCTAACGCAAATACAAAATGGAATTAAAATTAGCGAAGTGGTTGACTTTAATAATAATAAAATAAGGCATGTTAGATGCCGCGTCAGATCCCTGACAGCAAGCAAAGCCATCTTTTTCAAAGAACACAATTTTAAGTCCACACATTTGCATAAACAGCAATATATAGCCAGAAACACATCTGGCAGTAATTATTTAAATATCTTATACGAAGGCATCAACAAAAAAAACGAGCTAATAAGGGCTTATAGAATAATCAACCTTTTTGAATTTTCGCAAACTGGTATAACCGATATAAATCTTCTAAATTCTGATAATGCCTATAACACTTTTACAAAAACAAAAGGCAGTAATTCTATTAAGCTCCAATTAAAAAAGATATTAAAAGTTGGAGATAGGGTTGTTATGTGGCATAAGAATAAAGAAGAATTGAATTTATTACCTAACCAAGAAATACTAAAAAGACTGTATACAATCTTCAAATTTAACAATCAGGGTTCTGACTACAATTATCTTCAGCATCATTTGGAAGCAAGGCCAGACAAAGATTTAGACGATGGAGACACAGTGTATAACCCAGATATTTATCAGCCAAGACTCAAATTAGGTGCCGAAAAGTTTAATTGCCTTCTCGAGAATGACGACTTCATAATCCTTACTGATGGAAATATTTTATTTCGGCCTTAAAAAACAACTCCATGGTAAAACGCACCCTTTGCATTGAAAACCCCTGCCACCTTAAATGCCGCAATGGCCAACTGGTGGTAAGCTACGAGCATGTAAAGGGGTACGAAACCGTGACGGAAAAAACGGTGCCGATTGAAGACATAGGCATGCTGGTGCTGGAGCACCCACAGATTACCCTTAGCCATTACCTGTTAGATGCGCTGGTGGCCAACAACACAGGGGTTATTACCTGCAACAGCACCCACCACCCCAGCGGCATGCTGCTGCCGTTGGAAGGCAACACCCTGCAAAGCGAGCGGTTTAGGGCGCAGGTTGATGCCACCGACCCCCTTAAAAAGCAGCTTTGGCAGCAAACCGTAAAAGCCAAAATAACCAACCAGGCGGCGGTTATGCAAAAATGGGGGCTGCCGCACAAGCAGCTAACCACCTTGGCCCAAAACGTAAAAAGCGGCGATGCCGACAACCACGAAGCGCAGGCGGCGGCCTATTACTGGGGCAACCTTTTTCCCGCGGCCTGGCAGTTTTTCCGCCACCGGGAGGGGCCGCCGCCCAACAACTTGCTAAACTACGGCTATGCCATTTTGCGCGCGGGCATGGCCCGCGCCATTACCGGGGCGGGGCTGCTGCCCACGCTGGGCATTTTTCACCGCAACCGCTACAACGCCTACTGCCTGGCAGATGATATTATGGAGCCTTACCGCCCGTTTACCGACGCAGTGGTGCGGGCTATTGTAGACCAAACAAGTGCAGTTGACGTGCTAACGCGCCCCCTTAAAGTGCAGTTGCTAAACCTGCCCACGGCCGATGTGCTGATGGACGGGGAAAAAAGCCCGTTGATGCTGGCCATGCAGCGTACGGCGGCCAGCCTTGCCAAATGTTACACCGGCGAGGGGCGCAAAATACTGTACCCGCAAATGCCATGAAAGCCGAGAGACTAAACGCATACAGAATAATGTGGGTACTCGTTTTTTTTGACCTGCCGACCGAAACAAAAACGGAACGGAAAACCTATGCCGACTTTAGGAAGAAGCTGCTGGCCGACGGCTTTAGCATGTTCCAGTTTAGCATATACCTGCGCCACTGCCCCAGTGTGGAGAATGCCAATGTGCATATAAAGCGGGTAAAAAAAAGCCTGCCCGAAAAAGGGCATGTGGGCATTATGACCATTACCGACAAGCAGTTTGGCATGATGGAAATATACTATGGCAAAAAAGTGGCCGCACCGGCCAATATTCCGCAGCAACTGGAGCTGTTTTGAAGAAAGGCAAACCACAGAGTTACATGGAGTTTTGGCACAGAGTGCCAGGGAGGGATGAATGGTAAATAGTAAGTGGTGAACCTGGAAACGGCAATCGTGAATGCCCGCCCGAATTAGGCAATGGGCAGGGTGAACCGTGAATATCGCCACCCAACTTTACCCGAATACACCGTGCAACTCTGTGCCAAAACTCCTGTATTCCTCTGTGGTAGAAATGCAAAAAGCCCCCGGTTGTTACCAAACCGGGGGCTTTATAATACATTTTTTTCCTTCTATTTTTTGGCAAAACCCTTGCTGGCATTATCTTTCAGCGTTTGCTGTTGTTACCAAAGATAGAAAGAACTCAAATTGAAAGCAAATCACAACTGCACCAGGTGCAAAAGCGTTGAAGGCGAGGTTGTTACCAAAGATAGAAAGAACTCAAATTGAAAGCAAATCACAACGCTACAGGCCAAACCCCGCAGGTTAACCCGTTGTTACCAAAGATAGAAAGAACTCAAATTGAAAGCAAATCACAACACCACATGCTC
>CAIRZB010000033.1 GCA_903882935.1 uncultured Parafilimonas sp.
ATGTTTTGGAGTTTTTGTTCGCACCTTAAATATACCAAAATATGCTTACATTTCATTATTAACCAATTACTTATATAAATAATATTTAGTTAATATATAGTTAAAACCTTATTGTTTCTTATATCGAACTCACGTTAAATAGCGATACCACGAAACTGTTGATGGAAGAGATTGAAAAAATTGATGCTGCTGATCAAAAAATGTTGTTGCGCCAGTTAAAAATAAAGGCATGGCTACGTGCTGCCCCTCAGCCCGTTGTGACCTATAAAAAAGGTTCAAAACCCATGTCTATGTCTCAAATTGATGCGATAAAACATAAAGCAAGGGGCGAATATGCGGATAAATAAATTTGGACTTGATGCAAATATTTATGTCAATCTTTATGGTTTATGTGCAGTTTCAGCCAATCTGAAAATTCAGAGATAGTATAAAACAACTCATCCGGTGCCAGCGCAATTAATTTTTCTGCATCAGCAGTAGGTGCCCAGGCCGCACTTATCACCGGTATGCCTGCATTACGGCTGGCGGTAATATCGCTGGGGGCATCGCCGATATAGATTATTTCCTCTTTCTCCATATCACCCCATCCCTCCAATACTTTTCCAATGCATTCTGCTTTAATGGGGCCGTGGGGAGAGCCTGTTTCTATGGGGGAAAAATAATGGCTGATGCCAAAGGTATTCAATGAAATGGTGGTGCTTTGGGGGCCTTTGCCGGTAACCATGGCAACGCGTACGCCTTGGTGTTGCAAAAATTCAAGCAATTCAACAATGCCTTCAAAAGGCTGTGGGCAATGGTAGTGCAATACCTGGTAATATTGTAAATAATCTGCCAACGCTTGCTCGTAGTGTTCCGGCACCAGGGCCATAATGGTGCCTTCTTCTGAAGGCCCAAAGGTGGCGATAATTTCCTCGTCTGTTAGCGTCTTGTCTGCCAGCGGCTCAATGGCCAGCCGGAATGCATTGATGCACAACGGCAGCGTATCGGCAATGGTGCCATCGAGGTCGAAAATAACGCCACGGATGACCCCGATGCCCCCGTCCCCTACTGGCGGGCTTGCATGCATGTTTATAGTATTAGTAAATGTTTCGTTCGTAATATCAATGTGTTAAAATGCGTATTTTTAGACCAGTTGAAAAAGGGTACGCTGTTTAAAGCCCCCCTTTAAGGGGTGGGGGCTGTGTCTGGGGCTTCCATCAGTTCCAAAAACTCATCTTCGGTTATAATCTTTACCGTGTTTATTTTTTTAGCTTTTTCCAGTTTGCTGCCTGCATCCTCCCCAACAACCAGGTAATTTAATTTGCTGCTAACGCCGCTCACAATTTTACCGCCGTTCTTTTCCGCCATGGCTTCTGCATCGCTGCGTTTTAGCTTAAGCAGTGTGCCGGTAAACAAAAAGGTTTGCCCCTGCAAAGCGGTGGCTTCCGTTGAAACGGAGCGTTTTAGGTTATACATCTGCAAACCAAGTTCTTTAAGCTGGTGAAGCATTTTTATATTCTCCCCATTTTGGAAAAAGGTATAAATGCTTTGCGCCACCTTAACGCCAATATCTTCCATTTGCTGCAACTGTTCTTCATTCATGTGTTCCAGCTCAAACACATCGTGTATGGCATTGGCCACGGTTTTGGCGGTTGTTTCGCCCACAAAGCGAATGCCTAAGGCATATATCAACCTGTGCAAGGGTTGCTGTTTGCTGGCTTCAATGGCTGCCAGTAGATTATCGATTGATTTTTTGCCAAAGCCTTCCAGCTTGCCAATGGCGTCAAAATCAAGGGCATAAATGCCTGGTATATCCTTCAGCAGCCCAAGATCGTAAAACTTTCGCACGTTGGCTTCGCCAAAGCTTTTTATGTCCATGGCATCTTTGCTCACAAAATGTATGATGCGTTCCACCACCTGTGCCGGGCATTCAATGTTTATACAACGCCAAACGGCTTCGTCCTCCGTTTTAAACAAACCGCTTTTACAAACAGGGCATTGTTTGGGGAATTGTATGTGGCGTTCCTCGCCCGTCCGCACATCGGGCAGCGATTTTACTATTTGGGGTATCACATCGCCGGCACGTTCAATCAGCACCGTGTCGCCAATCATCAAATCCTTCTCCTTTATATATTCCTCGTTGTGTATGGATATGCTGCCCACCGTAACGCCCCCAACTGCAACCGGCTCCAGCTTGGCCACAGGGGTAACGGCACCGGTTCTGCCCACTTGAAATTCCACTGCCTTTAATTTGGTGGTGGCCTGCCTGGCCTTGAATTTAAAGGCTATCGCCCAGCGCGGGTGGTGGGTAGTCATGCCCATTTTATCCTGCAGGGCAATGTCGTTTACTTTTATTACCAGCCCGTCAATCTCGTAAGGCAGGTCGTCGCGTACTTGTTCAAACGCTTTAACATAGTCAATAACCCCTTGTATGCCCCTTACCAGTTTTTTTTCTTTTTGTGGCGACCGGAAGCCACATTCCCATAACAACTGTATGGTGCCGCTGTGGGTTGAGAGGAGAGAGGAGTTTCCGGTTTCCAGTTTGGAGTTTTCAGTTATGTCAGCAGGATTGTTATCGTTTCTTGTGTTTTCCTCATTTCGCTCTGATAAACTGGAAGCTGGCAACTGAAAACCAGGAACCGTTGTATAATAACTAATATGGTATAAAAACGCCTCTAAGTTTCGTTTGGCCACTATCGCAGGGTCTTTTATGCGCAGGCTGCCACTGGCCGCGTTGCGCGGGTTGGCCAATGGGGGCAGCCCCTGCTCGGCGAGGCCCTCGTTGTATTTATGAAAAGCCGCTTTGGTCATTAGCACTTCGCCCCGTATTTCAATTTGCTGCACGCCAAATTTGGAAAACGGTGCAGACAGCGGTATAGAGCGCACCCTTTTTATGTTGGCAGTTATTTCTTCACCTTCCACCCCGTCGCCACGGGTTGCCGCGCGGGTAAGTAGATCGTTTTCGTATATCATTGATATGCTTGCACCGTCAAATTTTGGCTCAATACAATACTCAATCGTTTCAACCCCGGTAAGTTCGCGTGCCTTGCGGTCAAAATCAATCAGGTCCTCAGCGTTATAGCTATTGTCTAAACTTAGCATGGGTACCAAGTGCTGCACGGTAGGGAACGACTGGTTAAGGCTGCTGCCCACCCGCTGCGTGGGGGAGGAGGGGCTTACCAAGCCCGGGTTTTCTGCCTCTATGCGCTCCAGCTGTTTAAACAACCGGTCGTATTCACTGTCGGCAACAATGGGGTCGTTTTCTATATAATACCTGTATTCGTGAAAGCGCAGCACCTGGCGCAACGTTTCAATGTCATCTTTGTCGATGCTTGGAATTGACAAAAACATTTGGGTTTGCGCCTGTAATTGTTTAGTTTGCCCGGGTGTGTACATATTGTAGGTTTGGGCAATAAAATTATGGGAAAAAGGTGAAAGGCTTAAGGCTTAAGGTGGAAGGGATGCCCCGGAAGAATATAAATGGCATAAGGTTTAAGGAGTAAGTCTGCCGTCATTTTTTTTAAAATAATTTAGTCAAAAAAAGGAGCAACCTGCCCAAATTTGGCAACGTTGCCTTATACCTTTAGCCCTGCCCCTTAAGCCTATTTTTAAAATTTTACTGTGTTATTTTTACACGACTGGCAATTTTTGTATTTTAGCGGCGGCTTATTCCGGTTTTCGCGATAACTGCCATACTAACAAATTGCTTACAAAGCCAAGAAACATCTGCTATCATGAACAATGAACCTATATCACAGGTTGCTCGCGCAAAATCGGGGGGATTGATTAAAAGTGCTGAAAAACTGGTTGCATCCTACCCTCGTGTACCAATAACTGTTGACTGCGTAATATTTGGATTTGATGAAAACGAACTAAAAGTGTTGCTGATACGAAGTGACCTTGAGATATATAAAGGGCAATGGAGCTTGTTGGGTGATTTTGCAGATGACAATGAGGAGCTTGACGGGGCAGCCCACCGCGTGTTATGTGAGCGCACAGGCATGGCCGATGTTTACCTTGAGCAGGTGCGTACATTTAGCCGGCCCGGCAGGCACCCCGGTGGCAGGGTGTTAACAGTGGCCTATTGCAGCTTGCTTAACATTGAGCAACACAAGCTGGGCAAAATGGATAACGAGTTGCACTGGCACACAGTTAAAGGCATTAAGGAAATGGCTTTTGACCATAAGGAAATAATGGATTATTGCTATACCTGGCTGCAAAAGCGCATTATGGAACACCCGCTTGGGTTTAACCTGCTGCCAGAGAAATTCTCATTGCGGGAGTTGCAGAATTTGTACGAAGCCATTTTGGATATAAAGCTAGACCGCAGAAATTTTAGGAAAAAATTCTTCTCCATGGATTTTTTAATTGACACCGGCGAGTACGAGGACGACGTGCCACACCGCCCCGGCCGGTTATACCAGTTTAATTTTGACAAATACGAACTGAACAAACGGCGTTGGACCGGCATAGATTTTTAGGGTAAACTGCCAGTACCAACCCATTTCGCAATTTTACCGGCTATTAAGGTGGCTTGCGCCTGCCTATATTATAATGCTTCTTGTTGCCACCCCCAATGGCTGGTTGTTGGTTTGTGCCTGAAAGAAAGCCCAGTTGCCCAGTGTAATTAGATATTCTTTAAAGAAACAGCATTATTGCGTCGATTATTTTAAAAAGGTTCCCCAAAACCTTTTGTAGGAATTAGCACTTAGGTCGCACTTCGTTTTTGAATATTTTCTAAACGTATAGGCGGGGTGTAAATTCCGGCAAAGTTGACCCCCTGTCGCCATTTCAAATTGCCCCCCTTAAAAACGATTTCAAAAAGGGCCTAAAAAAAGCCTCCTGAAGAGGATTAAAAAAGCAGATAAAGAACTGTTGTTTTGTAAAACAAAAATAGAGATTAGTTTTTGCCCGGTGATTTTATAAAAATGATTCCATAGTAACTGTATTTGGCTTTTGTTTTTTTCTCAGGGACTCGCCGTAAAGTTCTATGCGTATGGATTGGTGAACAATCCTGTCCATGATGGCATCGGCAATCGTTTTCTCCCCAATCACCTCATGCCATTTTTTTACAGGCACCTGCGCTGTTATGATGGTGGAACGTTTGCCATGGCGGTCTTCTATGATATCTAAAAGCAAGGCCCTGCTTTGGGCATCGAAGGGCTGCACACCAAAGTCATCTAATATCAATGCGTCCTGCTTTTCTATTTTTGACAGCTCTTTTAAATGTGCGCCGTCAGCTTTGGCCATTTTCAGATGGGACATGAGTTTTGTTGTATTGGCATACAACACCTTGTATCCCATCAGGCAGGCCTGCTGGCCGAGGGCTGATGCCAAAAAGCTTTTTCCCGTGCCGGTGCTTCCGGTGATAAACAGGTCTTCCCCTTTTTTTATAAAATCACAGGCGGATAACCGCTGTACCTGGTTTTTATCCAATCCCCGGTCTTCAGTGTAATCCAGTTGTTCTATACTGGCGCTGTAGCGGAAGTTGGCATTCTTAAGCCCTCTTTGCAGGGAGCGGTACTGCCTGTCGTCCCACTCACTTTGTACCAGGTGGTGCACCATCTCGTCATTGGTAAACGTTTCGGGCCTCTCAGATTCAATACAGGCCTTAAATGCATGATGCATGCCTAAAAGCCGCATACGGCCCATCTTTTCCAAACTTTCCTTGTTCATCGTTGTTGATTTTTATGTATGGTTAATATTGATTATTGATAATAATCCCCGCCACGGATATTATCATGCAGGGGCATGTCGCTGCCGCCGGCTGAAGGGAACAGCCCCTCATCCAGAGGAATAAAATCCGCCCTGGATTTTAATATGCGTTCTATGATGCCAAAGTTGTACACGTTAAAGCTGTCGGCCCTTTTACACGCATTGATAAGCCTTGTTTCCCCAACCCGTTTTTTATAATTAATGATCCCCAGGCAGGCCCTGTAATTTTTTTCCGGGTACTCGTTGCGGGACAATACTTTTTTGATGTACTCCATTACTGCCGGGCCAATATGGGCGCCGTCGGCAATAAATTTTTCAGGGTTCCATTCTGTGGGGTATTTGTGCCAGGAAGCAAGGTGGTCATCGTTTTGTATGTACCTGTCTTTACCAAAATGGCGGGTATGCACCGCAATCAGCTCATGGTCATTAAAGGCTTCCACTTTTGTACGGTTGTACATCAGCTTCACTTTCCTGCCGATAAATTTATAGGGTATGCTGTAGTAGCGGTGGTCTACTGTCACAAAACCGGTTTTCCCAACGGTTGCCGCTTTGGTGGTCATGGGGTCGTACAGGTATTTATTCAGGGGCTTCAGGGCATTTTTTTCCAAAGCATCAAACTGCTGCCGCCTGCTGTAGTCACACCCGGTCAGCAGGGCATTGTTATGGCCGTCCAGATACAAAAGGATATCCCCGTTCAGCATGGCTAAGCTGTTATATACCTTTTCATCTATCCTGGTAAAGATGGTGGTGTAGATGATCTTCACAGCCCCTTCCACCAGTGCTTTGTCTGTAGGCCTGTAAGCCCTTGCAGGAAAAACATACGTGTTGTAATGGGCCGCAAACGCGGCAAAGCTGTCGTTGAGCTGGGCTTCATACCGGCTGGCCTTCTTTACCGCTGACCGTAAATTATCGGGTACGATAACTTCGGGTACGCCACCATAAAAATGTAATGCACGTTCGCAGGCAAGTATAAAATCTTCTTTCTTTTGGGAAGCTACTGCCGTTACATAAGTAAGCTGGCTGCAGCCGAGTACAGCCACAAAAACCTCAACCTCCTGCACTTCACCTGTGTCCTTATCCACGACCTGCAGCTTCTTGCCTGTAAAGTCAATAAAGAGTTTATCGCCAACCTTATGGGGCACGCGCATGGAAGGCTTGGTCATGCCCATATAAGTGTTCAAACGTATCAGGAAGGCAGAACTCTTATATCCTCCGGGGCACCGGCTGATGTAATCAGCATAAAGCATTTGCTTGGTGATGCCCCGCTTCTTCAGCCTGCTTGCCAGCTCAGGCAGCAGTGCTTCCAAATCAGCCACCCGGCTGCTTGTTGTCTTTGTTTTTACTATCAGAAATAAAGTGGCGAGCTGCTTGTCGCTCATCGCTTCCACCCGGTCAATGGTGAGCCGTAACCGGGTAAACTGCAACAAATATTTCTTAACCGTATTACGGGCGATACCTGTGGCCTTGCTGATAAATTTACTGCCCTTGCCATCTGCATAAAGACGCAATAATTGCCTGATCTTGAACATATCAATTGGTTTGTTGGACATTTCCTGCCTGGTTGTTTTGGTTAAAACAACCGATTATTATCCTACAAAAACAATTGTTCTTTACCTGCTTTTACAGGGGGG
>CAIRZB010000034.1 GCA_903882935.1 uncultured Parafilimonas sp.
ACGAATACCACTTCAGGTTCAACAGGAGAAATGCAATGGCGGGTACTTTTAATGCACTAATTGAACGTATGATGCAAGCCCCGCCTATACGTTTAGAAAATATTCAAAAACGAAGTGCGACCTAAGTGCTAATTCCTATGCAAAGTTTTGCGCAAAGAAGTATTGATAGAATTAAACAAGTTGATGGAAAAAGGAAATAAAACCCACTATTGGGAGAGGTGATTTTTAAAAGGAAAAGATATAAACCTATGCCTTCGTATGATACGCCTTCAAATATTCACGGGGGGCTTTACCAGTTATGCTTTTAAATACGCGGTTAAAAGTAACCACGTTGTTAAAGCCCGTTTGGTATGCGACGGTGGAAATGCTTTTAAAATCAAGCTCCGTAAACCGTTTGCAGGCTTCGTTTATACGTACTTCGTTTAAAAAGCCGATATATGTTTTGGAAGTGTGTTTTTTAAAATAGCGGCAAAACGATTGCGGGGTTAGGTAAACCACGGCCGCCACCTGCTCGATAGTAATATTCTCCGTGTAATTAGCCATGGTGTATTGGTAAACATCGTTCATGCGCAGCCCTTCGGAGTCAGTGATAACATTGGCAAACGAGTCTGTGGAAAGGTATTCCCATTTTTTAAGATCGGCCATTACCTGAAGCAATTCAATAAAACTGGCCAGCCGGTATCCGGATGCACTAGCGTTTACTTTGCTGATGTGTTCGGTAAGCCTGTGTTGGTCTGTGTCATGGGCCTTCATGCCATGCGTACTAACGTCCACAAACTTCTTAATGCCCCGCATTTCGGGAAATGCCAATAGCTGCGACAAAAAACCCTTGGGGTTAAAAAACAGGTTGATGGAGTGGATGCTTCGTGCACTACCCTCCTCAAGGTATTCGGGATCGCTTTTAAACAAGTGCGGCTGATTGGCACCAATTACAAAAATATCACCGCTGGTAAAGCGTTGCATATAATTGCCGGCAAGCAGGGTACCCTCCCCCTTAACTACCCAGGTTATCTGGGTTTCTGTGTGCCTGTGCAGGTGTTCGTAAAAGTGGCGTAGCTTATCCTCCTGCAGATGTATGGAGTTATCCGCAGCAACGGGTATGGTAAACTGTACAACTTTCATTTTACCAATATTACCGCCATTTTTTCATAAATCGCCCTAGTGTGTTAAAATATGTAAATAATTTGGTAAGAAATGAAAGGTGTGCAACGCTTAAAAAATGTTTTTGAAGCGTTACATTAATCTAGGCTAGTATATATCTGGCCGGTAGTTTATACCACCGGCATTAAATTCGTAACAGATAAAAAAAGAGTGCTGTCGGGTTTAATTTACCAGGTGCCAACACCTATTTTATTAATCCGTATACATACGCCGCCAGTACAGCGCCCACGATGGGTGCAATAACAGGTATCCAGCTGTAGCCCCAGTCACTATCACGTTTATTTTTAATCGGCAAAAGCGCATGAACAATACGTGGGCCAAGGTCACGTGCGGGGTTAATGGCATACCCTGTGGGTCCACCCAAGCCCAAGCCAATGGCTACTACCAACAACCCAACGGGCAGCGCATCCAACGAGCCGAGGCTGCTGTTGGCCTTGGTGATAAAAAACACACCGATAAGCAGCAAAAAAGTGCCTATGGCCTCGGTGCTGAAATTATACCCTGCATTGCGTATGCTAGGTATGGTGCAAAACGTGCCAAGCTTGCTGTCGGCATCGTTGGTTTCGTCAAAATGTTGTTTGTAAGCTACCCACACCAAAAATGCTCCCAGCATGGCACCCAACAGTTGTGCGCCAATGTACATAGGCACCAGTGCCCAGTCAAACTTGCCAGCAACCGCCAAACCAATGGTAACGGCTGGGTTGAGGTGCGCGCCACTGGCAGCGGCGGAAATAAAAACCCCCGTAAATACGGCCAAACCCCATGCCAGCGTTATGGCCACAAGCCCCCCGTTGTTGCCTTTGGTTTTGTTTAGCACTACGTTGGCAACAACACCGTCGCCCAAAAGAATAATTACTGCGGTACCTAAAAGTTCGCCTACAAAAGGTGTCATATGGCAAGTAGTTTTAAAAGCGTTTAGCCGCCAGCCTTTGGCTGCTGGCGTTGATTGCGCAACCAAAATATGCAATAGCTTTTAATTACACGTAAAATATTTTAGAGAAGTTGATGTATACGGTAAAAATGCAAGTGTTGGCTTATACTACCCGCCGAGGCCAGCGTTTGTTGCTGGTCCATCTTAACAAATGGTTGCCTGGTTAAAGAATGTAGTTATGCTTTGCCTCCCCCTGCCACGACGGTACCTGCCTGTTAAATCGCTAGTTGGTATTGGTTGGCCAGTGCGGTAAACAAGGTTACTTGGCTGGCAACCCAATGCTCGTCTTTACCCAACAAGCCGGCCATAATAACCGCCGTGGGCTGTGCTTGGGCTATGGCCTCTTGCGCGTTTAAAAATAACAGCCTTGTGCGCCTCGCAAGCACATCCTCCACTGTAATGGCCATTTCTTCTTCTACAAAATAACGGATGCTTTCCTCGCTAAGGGCAACCCCGCCATGCACCAAGGCATCGCCGTCCTTTAATTGCTTGCCAATAGGCAACGTTTTGGTAATACAGGCTTTCGCGGGTAGGCCAGTGGCGGATGCGGCATGGTTAACGGCATCTTCTGCCATTCGGCGGTAGGTGGTCCATTTGCCGCCTGTAACAGTAACCATGTTTGAAGCGGATACCAGTATGGTATGGTCGCGGCTAAGCACCGATGTTTTTTTGGCATGCCGTTGCTTAACCAATGGGCGCAGCCCAGCAAACATGCTTCGTACGTCGCCTCGGTTAATGGTGGCTGCAAGGTATCGGTTGGCGTGGTGTAAAATAAAAGCAATCTCCTCTTCCAAAGGTTTGGGCTCCACATCAATATGCTCAACGGGTGTGTCGGTTGTGCCAAGTACTACTTTGTTATGCCAAGGTACGGCAAACAGCACTCGCCCGTCGTCGGTTTTGGGTATCATCATTGCATGGCTACCTGGAAAAAAATGCTTGTCAACCACCAGGTGTACACCCTGGCTGGGGGCAACAAGTTTCTGTTGGCCAGGCTCATCCATCTCTAATATGGCATTGGTAAATACGCCTGTCGCATTAATAACGGCTTTGCCCCTTAGTTGGTAAGGTTTATTGTGCACAGTATCAGTAACGGTTATGCCGCAAATTTTGCCCTCGTTTTTAAGCAGGCCGGTAACTTTGCAATAGTTAATAACAGCCGCGCCGTGCAGGGCGGCCGTTTTGGCCAGCTCCGTTGCAAGGCGGGTGTCGTCAAACTGGCCGTCGTAATATAAAATACCGCCGCTTAGTTTAGCGGCCTCAATGCCGGGCAGGTGCTGCTGTGCCTGCTTTTTGCCCAGCACCCTGGTTTTGCCTATGCTTAACGTGCCGGCCAGTATATCGTACACCATAAGGCCTATGCCGTAATAAAATTTATCCCACAGGCTGTAGGCGGGTATTACAAACGGCAAAGCGGTAGTAAGGTGGGGTGCATTTTTTAGCAGGTACCCGCGCTCGCGCAGGGCTTCCATCACCAGTTTTATATTGCCTTGGGCTAGGTAACGCACGCCGCCGTGTACCAGTTTTGTGGCGCGGCTGCTGGTGCCTTTCGCAAAGTCAAACTGCTCCACCAAAACGGTTTTGTAGCCGCGGCTGGCCGCGTCAACTGCGGTGCCTAGCCCTGTAGCACCACCGCCAATAACAATTATGTCCCATTCCTCGTCCGCCTGCAAACGCCCCAACATATAATCCCTGTTCATTCCGGTTGTTTTACAATTATGCTGCTAAATGTATAATTTTTTTGGCCAATGGCTGGTTACTAAATTGTGGCTTGGGTAGCCGCTGCATATTTGTAGTTTGGGTTTAGCGAAAGTGGGTTGGAAAATGCACAAGTTAGGTTAGGAAGAAAACGATTGGTGAAGCTTTTTTTTGGACACAGCCAGACTTGCGTTTGTGCCATAATTGCTAAGCCGTTACGTTTGTATGGCAAAACCAAATACAATCATATTAAACAATTAACGATGGCTACCATGACCCCAACAATGACCCCAACAATGGCACCCACCATGATGCCCGAAGGAAAGTTGGTTGACGACCTTAAAATACCCGGTAACCCCAGTGTGGCCCGCTTTGTGGCAACATTAAACGACCGAAGCAATGGCCAGCCACTGCGCGTGCTGAGCGAAGAGGACTGGCAGTTTTGGCAAAACAACGGCTATGTTATAATTCACGATGCCGTGCCGAAAGACCATGTTGAACACATGCGCGACCTATTGTGGGAGTTTGAAGAAAAAGACCCCAACAACCCCGACACTTGGTACCGTGCCGCCCGGAAGGAGATTGAAATGGTGGAACTGAAAAACACCGGTATGGTGGAAATGTACAACCACCAGTATATGTGGGATAACCGTATGTACCCAAAAGTGTATGATGCATTTGTGGATGTTTGGGGTACCGAGAAATTATGGGTTACCATCGACAGGGCCAACCTTAACTTTCCTGTGCGGCCGGAGCTGGATTATGAAGGGTTTATCCATTGGGATATTGACACCTCCCTAACCCCCAAGCCGGTGAATGTGCAGGGTACCATAACACTGGTGGATACAGATATTGATATGGGTGGCTTTCAATGTATACCTGAGCTGTTCCGCAATTTTGACGAATGGGTTAAAACACAACCGGCCGACCGTAACCCCTTCCGTCCCGATACCACAGGCCTTAACATAGAAAAAATTACCACCAAAGCTGGCGACCTGCTAATTTTCAGCAGCATGCTGGCACACGGCATCCGCAAAAATACTGGTACCAAGCCGCGATTGGCACAGTACATATCCATGTCGCCTGCGTTGGAAGACAATGAGAGCCTCCGCCAATGGCGCATTGCTTCTTGGCGCGACAGGATTGCGCCTGAAGGCTATGCTTTTCCCGGCGACCCCCGCAAATGGGAACAAACCCGTTATGAACGCGCTGAGTTGACTGAACTGGGCGAAAAATTGTTGGGATTGAGGAAATGGGAATAACGTGAATCGTGAATCGTGAAACGGCAAACGTGAATCATGAAACGACAAGCGTGAAACGTGAATGAAATGGTGTGTTGTATATATTGAGGCTTGGGAAATTGGTTGATAAACAGATGCGATTTTTTGGAGCGGCCAGATAGTTGATTGCTGGCCGCTTCTTTTTTCTGGAGGATTATGATGCAATTGACAGCCCCAAAAAATCGCCTTTTACATATCAGATACTTAATAATTTACTCAGCTTTGAATTGGTTTATCGTGTTGGGTTGCTCAACTACTTAGAACAATAAAATAGCACTTTAGATAAAAAAATAAAAAATCCGTTATTATATATTGGCATCTGCGTAGTCTGCTATATCCTAAACGGTTCCCACTTTGACGTTATTGTTTCTCGCTCAGCGCCAACGCCCAAGGGCATTTCGTATAAATCATTTAAGGTTTCATCAATTTCTGTTACCTGTTTGAGCGATATTAATTTTGCATTTGCTTCTGTATGGTCATTTTGTCCGCAGAGAAATTGCCATGTGCCGTCTTCGTCGTCATGCGAAGCATACAATATTGGTCTTTGCTTATTTAACACATGGTCACATTAGCATTGCGTCGTTGAGAAAAATAGTTCTTTGAAAGTATTGTCAATATTGAGTTACAGCCGATTTTGAGCCTAAGACGATTTGATTTTTTGGGAGTTTTTAAAGTTGTAATTTGCTGGAAATCAGCAAATTGTGAA
>CAIRZB010000035.1 GCA_903882935.1 uncultured Parafilimonas sp.
AACAGACTGTTAATTGAAGTGTACTTGAGCCAATGTAGCCTGGTGGAAATATAAGCTTATGTAAACAAATCATCACTTACCATATTATCAGAACTTTTTTTATTTTGCGTGCAGCGCAAACCCATCATTGAAGGTATGACGGTGCCGTAAAGGCTACGGGTAACGGCGTCTTTCTTTGCATGTTTGTGCTGTCCGCGTGGCCGAACAAGACAACAAGTAGCGCACATTACAGGATAGCCAACATGTTTCTTTCCCTGCTATGCTTTTAAAAAAAGTTGGCAAACAAATACCGTAAATTTGGTTTTTACAAAAGCTATATGAAGAAACTCATTTTACTCTCAATCCTTGCCCTATCTATTTTTAAAGCCTCCTCCCAAGATAGTGTTCCCGTTATAAAAGAAGTACAGGATTATCTTTTCAAAGATTTTACACAAGGTACGGTGAGAAAAAAAACAGGTGAATTGCTCCAAGTGCTTTTAAATTATAACACCCTTACAGAAGAAATGATTTTTGAAAAAGATGGCCAGAAACTGGCGATGGCACAGCTTGAAGATATTGATGCCGTTTACATTAACGACAAGGTATTTGTGCCTGTTGGCAAGGTTTTTTATGAAAAAGCAACCAATACCCCCAGCGCCCTGTACATTGAACACAAAAATGATATTGTTCCGCCAGGAAAAAACATGGGTTATGGCACTACACAATCTGGGAGCATTAAAACAATTACTAATCTCAGCGGAACGCACCGGTTATACAGCCTTGATGTGCCCATGGACTATAAATTTACCAACCGAACAACCTACTGGCTTAATAATGGTGCAGGGTATATTCCATTAAAAAACATGCATGCTGTACTTTCTGCATTTCCCAGCCAGTCGGCAGCAATTAAAGCGTTTGTAAAAACAAACAAAATTAGTTTTGCGAAAGATGAAGATGTAATAAAGCTAATATTGTTTTGCAATTAAAGGCACCTTTATTACCATAAAGGCAAGTGTATGTTTTCAATGACAGGGTTCCGCATTTTAAACAAGGTTTTTTCTGCGATAATTTGCGGGAGTTACACCAACTTTTGTTTTAAAGAGCCTGTTGAATGCAGCTTCAGATTGATAACCTACTCTACTCGCTACGTCAACGATGTTTTCTTGGCTTTCTAATAAAATTTCTTTCGATTTTAAAATGCGCCAGTTGGTCAAATAGCTCAATGGTGTTTCGCCTACTAATCTTTTAAATTCTCTGCAATACAACGAGCGGGACATACCAGCAGTCACAGCTAATTGGTTTAATGTCCAGTTTTTTTGAGGAGATTCATGCATAGATTTTAAAGAATTACTAATTCTATTATCCTTTAGGGCCATAAGAAACCCCCCGTTTATATCTACCTGTTCTAAATAAGCACGAATAATAAGTACAAAAAGTATATCAACCAAGCGTCCTAAAACTAATTTACTTCCTATTTTTTCGCCACTTATTTCTTCATTCATTAACAATGCGGCCTGCTCCAGCCACAAGTTTAATTCCTTAGTGGTATTATTTAAATATATCACTTTAGGTAGCGATTTAATAAAAGGGTGTTGTACAGATGGAGTAAACTCAAAATGGCCACCCATTAATATAGTCTCTTCATCTTTCCCTTGAAATAAAGGCTTCCCAATGTGATAAGCTTTGCCGAATTCCGAAGCCGGTACACAAGTAGTATTCGATTTGCCTGAAATGAGATGTTTAGAGCCATGAGGAATACAAACAATGTCGCCCACATTCATTTTTATGTCCTTCTCTCCCGGTACTCTCAAATAACATGAGCCTTTTAAAAGCCTCCAAAACTGCGAGCGTGCATCTTGCTCCATTTCTATACCCCAAGGTGAAGTAAATTGAAATTTTGGATAAACAACTGTTTTCAATTTGGCACTCTCTAAAACACCGCTTAATGCATCCATAGCTTAAATAAATACGATTGAGCAAATATAATGGACTTTTTGATACCCATATTGCAACTTAAAAAATTAGTTTTGTGGGGTAAATAAAAAAAAATTTAATAAACATTTTATGAAAAAAACAATAATAGCGATAGCAATACTAACCTTAACGTTAGGCTATCAAAATGTGCAAGCACAAACTTTAAATAATAATAATAAAACTAACATGGAAAACAAAATGACAGTAGAACAAAACAAACAAGTTGCAATTAAATTCAATAATGAATTTTTTGGGAAAGGAAATACAGACATTATAAAAGAGGTGTTCGCCGAAAACTTTGTCAATCATTCAGTGCCACCCAATGCACCTACTAATGTAGGTCCCATGGTGAAGTTCATTACTGAACTTCATCATGGGTTTTCAGATATTTCAGTGGACATTCAGGAGATTTTTGGTGAAGGCGATAAGGTATGTGTGAGAAAAACAATAACCGCAACCCATACAGGTGAATTCATGGGAAAACAAGCGACGGGTAAAAAAATAGTAATGCATATAATAGACATAGAGGTTTTGAAAGGCGGGAAAATAACTGACCGCTGGAACCTCAGCGATTTTCCGCAGATACTTCAAAGCCTATAATTTCCAAATGATAAGTTAGCCCCCCACGAGAGCGGGGGCTAACTTATTTGTAATCACATTAACAGAAAAAATGATAAAATGAACGAAAGCATATTAGTAACAGGAGCAAACATTGGGTTGGGGAAAGAGACAGCCCGACAGTTAGCATTGAAAAAAGAAACAAAAAGGGTAATTCTTTTTTGTAGAAATCAAGTGAAAGCCGAGGAAGCAAAAAAAGACCTTGAAGAGAAAACAGGAAAAAAGATTTTTGAAATTATTATCGGGGATGTTTCGGATGCAAATTCTGTAAAAAAAGCAGTAGAAAAAATTAGGGAACCTATTGATGCCGTAATTTTAAATGCGGGTGGAATGGTTGGTAAAACGGCTGCGAAAGTTACGCCTTCCGGTATGAATGAATTAGCTGCTACAAATATATTAGGTCATGTAATTTTAGTGGAGGAATTAATTAAACATAATAAGTTAAAGAAAGCAGTTTTATATCCCAGTGCGGAAGCTGTACCGGGAGTAAAGATGCTCGGAATGAAACCGGTGGCAATGAAAACTTCTTCTGTAGATGCGTTTGCTGCTGTTCTTGATGGATCATATTTTGGTAATAAATTCGATGCAGTACAAGCATACGGATACGTTAAATATGCTGCAACCATGTGGATGTTATCAATGGCAAGGAAATATCCTGATCTCAAATTTGTTGTTGTGAGTCCAGGCAACACAAAGGGAACTCTGGCACCAAATAATCTTCCCCCAGCAATGAAATTTATGTTGAGGTATTTTATGATGCCTGTCGTATTTCCATTGATAGGGGGAATGGTGCATAAACTGGAGGTAGGTGCAAAACGTTTTGTAGATGGCATTTCGGATGAACACTATAGAAGTGGGGTTTTTTATGCAAGTAAAGAGGGTAAATTATCAGGAGACATGGTTGACCAGAGCACCTTTTATACTGATTTGAAAAACAATTCTTTTCAAGATAACGCCGATGAAGCAATTCACCGTTTTATTTGATAGGCTTAAAAATTAATTTATATGTGGGCCTATATAATACTCAATAGTAATGGATAAGCGGCAGTTATTACAGTATTCCTTTCTCCACAAAGTGTACTTTGCCCGGCTTTGTGTGTTGGCAGGCACTCTGCGGCATGGCTAGTACCACACAGCCCAAAAAAGCACCAAAGCCCGCAGCGTCCTCAGCGTAGCATTGTGGTAAGGGAGGCACTCTGCGGCATAATTAGCACCAAAGCACAATGAAGGCCGGCTGCAGGCATGTTTTGTGCAGAAAGTTTGCTAATCAATGCGCGCGAAATTACTGGCTTCGTGACTATAATGAGTTTTTACCCATCTATGCCCCCGCTGGCGCAGGTCTCCCGACCTGTGCCTACACTTTACTTGTCACCACTTTTCAACAGGCCAAACCCACCGCATTTACTGCCTGACAAAGGCACCTTAAAAGTTAGCAGCAAGCCGTGTTTTACACAAGCAAAAATAAGCCTAACATTTGTTTGTCGAACGCACACCGCTTTATTACGGTACGCAAACGCAGGGCAAGCTGCTTTTTAATGACGCTGCCTACGCGGTCGCACTCAAGTAAGGGCAAGGCACAGGTCGGGAAACCTGCGCCAGTGCGGGTGCCGCATAGTATGGGTAAGGTGTTAATTGGCTGGTGGGTATTGGTTGTTATAAAAATCAAACATCACCTCTTTTGAATGTATGGTGCGGCGGAACAGGCCGAGTGCCTTATCGTACAAAATATCTTCGTAGCCAAATGGAACTATCACTGTTCCGTCGCGGGCAATAACGCCAAGTTTGCCGTTAAGCTTAACCAAAAAAAATTGGTTGCTGAGTATGGTTAACTCATTATAAATGGGTGGTAAAACTTCATGCGCCAAACTGTCAATGCAACCCTTGTTGCTTTCCTTGGTGGTAACAACAGCCAAATTTTGAAACGGCGTACCCACGGCCCTGTATTCAGGGGTGGGCATATTCTCGCCCTTGGCATTCCAAAACTTAATGGTTGAAGCCCAGGTGTATTTACCGGTGTAGGTTATAACCAGTTTGTTGCCAAAGCCATACGCATTGTTATACACCGGCGGCAAAACCTCGTTGCCTAAAGTATCAATAATACCATACATCATAATTTTATCTGTAACCTTCCCAACCCGGGCCAAGCCGTTTTTTTGGAAATCATCAATCACATCATACACGGGCGGTACCAGCTCCCGGCCTTGGTTGTTAATTACGCCCCATTTGTTGCCAACCCTAACAAACATCAAGGGGATGCCGCTCCATGAGGAGGTAATCTCATCATACCTAGGGTATACCACTTCAAGGCCTTCGGGTGAAATTAACCCCCATTTATTGTTTATGGTAACGGTAACAGCGTCGCCGGTTAAGTGTTTTTCGCCTTTCATAAATACGCCCAAACTTTGTACGCCCTCGTATGTTGGGGCAATTAAACCTACGCCCTGTTTAGATACCATGCCCCATTTTGCCCCGTCCCTAACCATCACAAAACTAAAAGTGGATAGCCTTATTTCATCGTACACCTCGGGGATAATGACCGATTTGGTTTTGCTGTTAATAAGGCCTTTTTTAATGCCGTTAGTTACCTGTAGGTTAATATTTGAAGGATGCACATAGTTGCGCGCATAGCGGTCGCCATCATCTTTTTCATCCGGAACGGCTTTTACGTCACCCGGCGTAGCCTCGCCTTTGCCGGGTGGGTTTGGGTTGGGCGTTTCTTTTGCATACTCGTCAATAAACATCCAGTGCCCGTTTTGTACAACTGATGCGGCAAGCCCCTTGCCGTATACTTGCCTGTAAAGGCCCACCAACTGGTAATGGCGGCTTTTAATAAGCTTGGCAAACTTTGTGCCGGGTACATAACCAATTTCGTTTGCAGCAAATGGCTGTGCCTTGGCTAATAAGCTGGTAAAAAGCGCAAAACTGAAGATAACGGCACTAATTGTTTTGCAACGGAAATTAGTCAAGTGCATACTTTTAGGGTTCGGTTTAACGTGCATGGTTGCGGTAATATTGTACAAATATATTGAGAAAATAACCGGTTAATATGCCCGGCAAGCAGGGCAAATGCATTATAATAGTTTGTACACAGGTTTCCTTCTCCGCGGAGTGTCCTTCGCCCGGCTTTGTGTGTTGGCAGGCACTCTGCGGCATGATTAACACCAAAGCACAATGAAGGCCAGCTGCAGGCATCTTTTGTGCAAACATTAACCAAAGCAATATGCGCGAAATTCCCAACTTCCATGCTATAATGAGCTTTGGCGTAGTAGCGTTCGCCTGCAAAGCCGTTTCGAGAAACGCTGCGGAGAATGAAAAATGAACCTAACTTAAGCCTTACCTGCACCTGTATTTACCAACCTGCCCTCTATATAAGTGATTGTTTTAGCCAAGCTGGCCGTTTGTTTCCAAGCGGCTAAGTTGGCTGCCAATTCGGGCGCTGAAATGGTGTCGTTGCCTGGTGTGGAAATAGCCAGCACCTCTATGTAAAGTTCTAAGAGCTTTTTAAGCCCCTTTGGTGGCGTGGGGTGTAATTTTGAAAGCATGGCGTTAAAAATATTTAGGAGGGCTTCGTTATGCCGGGGAGATATGCCCAACATGCACCCTTCCACCAGATCGGATATACGCTTAACGGGGGCAAGCTCACCCGCTAACAAAATGCCCGCAGTATGCCCTATTAATGAAGAATTTATTCCATTGTCGCTAACGGAAGCTACCCATATTTCAGCGGCAAGGGCGGCCGTGGTTTTATCGTTGGTAAGCATGCAGGCAGCCAGAAAAACATGCACCATTTGCCCCATACCGGGTTTAAACAAATGGTGTAAAGCCTTAAGTGTGGCAACAACAATGCGCTTGTCGGCTTCAGCATAAAATGTTACATGCTTAAGGGCCTCGCGGGTGATGCTTGCCAGTAAAGGCTCGGGGTTATTGGCAAAAAGATACATCAGCCTTTCAGCATCATTATCCAGTATTGTCATGTGCCTGGAATGTATTTTTTCAAAAGCGTAAATAAGTGGCCCTCCCGGCGATGTTGCGGTAACCGCAGGTGCTGCCGCTTTGCTGGTAAACAGCCCTAACAGCTTTTTTACAATACCGGCGGGCGGCGGTTCAGGCGCGGCCTTACTTTTGGCCGTGTAAAGCTCCAGAACAGGCTGTTTGGCGGGCACTTTAACCATTTTGCGGGTGGCTGCATCCCATTTATGCTCAGTATAATGTTCAATAGCGGGTTGCCACTGGTACTGGCCGGTAAGCTTTTCGCGGGCTATGTTGTTAAAAAACGTTGGGTGCAGCTCAGGGTCCAGCTCGCCCGGGTTTTTAGCCAGTGCGGCGGCCATCCACGGGCCCGGATGCTGTATGGTGGCAGGTGGCGTGGCCTGCTTATCAAACAAAAACTGCATAAGGGCAAGCATGTCGCCCGTAAGGCGGGTTGGGGCATAAGCAAGCGCTTGTGCGCTGCTGGCAAGCTGGCAACGTGTTAACGCTACCTGTAAATCTATATCGTCGGCTTGTTGGCCAGCTTGTTGGTACAAAGCCAGGCGGTCAATCAATACACAGGGGTCAATCCATGCAGGTTCGTGGGTGGGGGTAGCCAATAGGGGCAGGGTACTGCCTGTTTCAAGTTTTTTGTAAGCCAGTAGCATAAGTTGTTTGTGAATCTGGTAAACCTCCTCATTGCTAGATATTTTCCAGTATACCAAGTGTGCAGCACGTACAACATGGCCCGCCCATTTTGACTGTATCTCGTACTGCCGCTTAAAGTAATTTTCTTCCACCAAATTCAGCCCGGCGGTTTTTTGAGGGGCCAGCTTTATAAGCAAGCGGCAATACTCAATAAAAAAAGTAGCCAGCAGGTTATCAAGATAGCCCTGTGCGCCACGGTAATCACCGCCTGCCAACGCAAAAGCCCTTTGTAGGGCAGGTTCAAACGCATTAAGGTTACCACTGGCCAGTACCTGCTTGTGCAGGTTTACACAAGCGGCGGGCAACACATCCACATGCCAGGGCTGGTTATTATCAAATGCCTGGCTCGCCAAAAAAACCAAATCTTCAACACTGGCGGGGTAACTTATTGGGATAAGCCTTTTTGGCTGGGCTGTGGTTTCCACTGGCGTAGGCTGCACTTGTGCTTGCGGAGGCTCAAATTCAACTTCTAACGGCTTTTCTGCCGGCAAATAAGCCTGTAATAACTCTTTTGTTTTTACCAGCAGGCTTGTTTGGTAAGGAGCTATGTTATCGGTTATTATTCGCAGCGTTGAGGGCCTTAGCTTTTTAAGCAATGTTGCAGCCCGGGTTTGCAGTGCATCATCTTTATGAATGAATGCATGGCATACGGCAGCGCAAACATCGTTGGTAAGGGCTGGGTATTGCTTCGCCGTTTTTTCAAGTAATTGCAAGCATTGGGTTACTATCTGTTTTGTTTCCGCAGCAAGCAGTACCGGGGCTGCTTCAATTAGCCGCGCAGCATCAAACTGGTTTTGTTGCACTATTAGTTTTAAATACTGTAAAGCAGCACTTACCGCTTTACTATGGGTAGTGTACAGAAGGGCAAAAAGCTCAGGTTGCAGAGCTACCAGCTCTGCTGGGGTTGGCTTCATCTGGTCAAAAAGGTCAACAAACCAGCCGGTAAGGTTTTTGTCAAAATTGCGGGTGCCGGTAAGCAATGCCTCCTGTAAAACATGCTGCCTGCTAATCTTGCCTTCCGCAGTAAAATTTATAAATACATCCTGCCAGGTAATATTTGTTACAACTGTACCCTGTTGCATTACACGTTCGGCCATCCAGTTAATGTTTGATGGGTACTGAAACAAAAACCATATATGCTGTTGCAGGGTGATGGGGTATTGTAGCAATACCTGCGGTGTGTATTTACGCAGCTTTTCTTTTATATGGTATTCAAATATGCAGTTCGGCAATACCTGCAACACTAGTTGCGGCGAAGGATTCAAATATTGCTGCTGCTGCAAGCTTAACAGATATAGATATTCTATTCTGAAATTACTGCGGTTCTTACCATCAGCATTGTTTACAAAATCGTTAAACCAGTTTGGGCAGTACCAAGGCAACACATCATCCAGTCTACGCTGCTCAAAGAGTTGCCAGCCAACACCAAGCTTATCAACCTCAAACCTGTTTAGGCAAACAAAAGCTGTTATGGCTAGTATTATCCTTTGCCGTTCGTTGGCCTTGTATGTAAAACTATAGCTATTTTTGGTTTCAACACCTACCGGTTCAAGGTACTCTTTGGCTAGCTTTTTTAGCATAGGTGCAAAGGTTTTCTTGTCAGCATTGGTAAGGCCTTTAAGCCAAAGCAGAACGCCCTTGTAATTTTCCTTTTGCAGCAGTTGGGTGTAGGTTTCATCAATCGTTTGCATTGCCTGTTTTCTTTTTAACGGCTAGTATATGTTTGCAGGCACCCCGCTCGCCCTGGTTTTTGCTAAACCAGGTGCAGGTGCATTTCGCGGTGCCGCCTGTAATAATAACGGTATGCCTTACACCGCTGCCCTCAACAGTGGCTTCCGTTTTGACGCTGGAATGGCTAATAATATCAACCTTACCCTCGGCCAGTAGTTTTTCTGCATCTTTAAGGCGGGGGTTAAGGGTTAGTATACGGCTCATTTTAAAAGGCAGCCTGCGGTAAAAATATTGGTTATCATCAACATCAAACCCCAGCAGCCCCATGGCGGATAGCCTGCCGGTTAAATTATCGGCAGTGGTAAGGTTTATGCCCTCGTTAATGGCAAACAGGGTAGCGTTGAAGGCCTGGTTGGCGTAGCTGTATTTATCGGCAAGCTGCAGCCACTCCTCGGGAATATCGTCCAGCAAATGCTCCAGTGCAGCGCCCTCGCCGGAAAATCCGCGCCAGGCATCGCGCGACAGGGTTAAGCTAAACCTTACATCGCCAAAATACAACTGCCAGGTGGTAGACTGCATGCCGGGGTGCGGAAAAATGCACAACTGGTTAATATGCGGCAGCAATGCCTCAATAAGCTTTAGCCGGTGTACACCGCCCACGCAAATGCCTGCGCCCGCTTTAACCGGCGAAAATACCGGCCTGCCACCACGTATTATAAGGTAAAAATCATCTTTGGGTTTGCCATTGGGCATAGTTTGAAAAAGCTGCAATGCCTGTACACGCGTAAACGTAAAAGCCTTTTCGGCAGCGGCCATATACAACTGCACACTGGTAAGGCCCTTAATCCATTTAACGGGCAGGGGTACTTTGCGTTCAACTACCTTACCGCCGCCGCTGTGCAGGGCCACCTGCGTTTTACCTACCGACAGCTGCACGTCTTCGCCTTGTTTTATGTTGCCCAGTGCGGATAGCATGGGCTGGTTAAAATCTACATTGGTGGTGCCTGCTTCGGGAAATTCGCCATCGTGCCCGCCGGGCAGCACATCCACCCTTGCATAAACGCCCGCGCAGTGCGAAAACCCTTCAAATCGCAGGGTTTCGTTACCGGCGGTAACAATAGGGTCTTTCATAGCCGCAAGGTCTGCCGGGGATAGGCTGAAGCTTGATTTTACCACGTTTGATAGCGTAACCAAACAACGCGCAGTTATTTGCGGCTGGGTAAGCCTGCCCCAGAAAAAACATGCGGCTTCTTTTTTCTGCACCTCGCTGTACTGCGCCAAAAACAACTGCTCCCCTTTGTCGGTTTTTTCCAGGGCAGAGGGGGCGGCGTATTGGTAAATAATATCATCAGCCATAAACCAAATGTAATATTTTTCGGGAGCAAAAAACATTACTAAACGAAGGAAGCGTAATTTTTAGAAGCGTTACTAGGCGGGTGGATTAAACAGCTTACCTCCTCCCCTCGTTATGCAAAGAGTTCCGAAGGTTTTCCGGAGCGTCATAAAAACCAGTCTCCGACTGAAACATAGCGCCGCAGCCCTCGCTACGTTAAGTGCATCTAGTTGCGCCCTTGCAGCGTTTAGTGGTGCGTGGTGGCTTTTATTAGATGGGCTGCACCCATCGCTGACAGATTATCGCCTATACAGGGCTGTAGAAAACACCATTATTTTTTGCCCTGCCGCTACCAAAGGCTATTGTACATGCAAAGCAGATTTTACACCGTCCACCCAAAACCTTACACCTTTCACCCTACACTTATTTTAGCAACTCATATCCGCCCCCATCCCCGCAGTTTATACGATATTGGTGGGAAAAAATATATACCTAATGGCGATAAAGTTTTACAGCGGAATTACTGGCAATCAGTACACAGCACCCCGGCTATCTACCGGGCTGGTTGCCTATATGGCTTTTGCGTTGCTTCTATCCGGTATATGCGTGCTGGCAACAGCCTTGGCAACCAGCTTAGCAAAAATGCAAAAAGCGGTTTTTATACTGTTGGCTATATTTACCTGTATCATTTTTAGCCCAAAACCCTTTACAGTAAAGGGTTTTGGGCTAATAGACAACTGTATCCAAATTTCAATAACTTGCAAAATCCCGGTTTTGTTGAAACCCTTTATCCGCGCGTATTTGGCGGTTTCCAAATTTGGGAGGAGACAGGCAAAAGCGGTGTATTATATTGTCTCATTACCGGGTGCAAACGCTTTGGGTATGCGGGCTTGGGGGCCTTCCCATTCCGGGAAAATGAGGCAGGCAAATAGGTGTCTCATTTTGTCCCATTTTTTTGCAGGGCTTTGCTTACCACTTTTACAACTACCCGCCCAAGGGTTTAAAAATGGTTACCAATCGGAGGAGCCACCGCCGTCGGACCCAGAAGAATCGCTGCCCGAAAAACCGCCGTCATCATTGGAAGAGGAGGATGAACCACTGTCGTAGGAACTGCTGCTGTCGTTGGAAGAAGCCCCCCCATCTGACGAACCCCAGTTGCCCCAATTAGCAGGCTGGTTGTCATTATTAGCGGTATCATTGGCGGGCGGGGCATCATAATTTCCGCTTGGCGGGTTATTGTAATAATCATCCGCTATAGTGCGGGCTGCATAGCCGGTGGCGGCACCAGCAACAAAGTTATCCAGCCCCGAACCGCCCGGCGGGTTATTATACCCATTGTTATAATATCCGTTATTGTAATAACCGGCGTTGCTATTTACCGGGGTGTTATGGCGAATTACATTTCTGCGGGGTGCGAATATTGCCATTATAATTTTATACACAACAAAAAATGCAAGGGCAATTAACCCTAACGCCACAATAACACCTATTACGGTAACAGCGGTGCTGGGTTCGTTAACGGGGGGTGCTGTGGTTACAGGCTGTTGCGGCACAGGCTGTACGGCAACCGCCAGTGCATCCCTAACACCACTCACCAAGGTTTGTAGCCCAGCATTATACTCACCGGCCTTAAAGGAAGGTTTCATCTGATCCAATATTTCCGTGCATTTATCCCCGTTGAATATTGATGCTATGGAGTCTGCCACTTCCAGCCTTTGCTGATGGTTTTTTATGGCAGCCACATATACCAACCCGTCCTTATTATTGCCCACATGCCATTTACGCGCCACCAACAGCGAAAAATCGTCAATCGTAAGGTCATCGGGCAGTTTGGGCACCAGCACAATGGCAAACTGCACGCCGCTTTGTTTTTCAATATCAAATATTTGCTGGTTTAGTGCGGTAATCTGGCTTGGTGTAAGTATGTGGGCAAAATCGTTTACGTAAGTATTTTTAAGCGGTTTTGGTATTTGTGCCAGCAGTACGTTTACGGTAAACAAAACTGCTACAAATAAAAGGGTTTTTCTCATGCAAAAAGATTGAATGGTTATTAATGGCAGGCACGCCGGCACTATTTGATTTTGAATAATACAGCACCGCCCTAAAAGTACAAAAAAGCTTTACCCGGCATATTATTTTTTTAGCGTTAACACAGTTTATAAAAAACCTATGTGGCTTTATGAAATTTATAACGTGCCGTTTTTACGGCCTGCCTTTCAGCCGTTATACTTTTATACCATGAAAGCCTTTCTACCCCTTGCCGCCTTACTGTTAATGGCATCCAGCGGTTTTTGCCAAACCGAAGCCAGGAGAACCGACAGCACCCTGCTGGTACGCCCGCTGCCTTACCGCCCGGCGTATGTGTACTATAACCCCAACAGGCCCTCCGCGGCCTACATGAGCCTGCTGTTTGAGGAAGAGGCCAAAGTGTTGCCGCGTTTATACAAGGCCAACGATTTTGCGGGTATGCGCACATACGTAGACAGTGTATTGCAAAAATCTGGGGCGTTTTGGAACTATTGGCGCTACGAAACTGCCCCCTATATGTTTTGCGTACAAACGTTGCTGGCCATACAGACCCACCAGTTTACCATAGCCAGCCTACAAGACACCGGGTTTACCCATACCTTGGCTGATGTTGCGCGTATAATGCGGCAGATGAACCGCAGGGGGTATTCCACTTACTTATTCCGTAACGGCATTTACGCGGAAAACGGCCTTACCGACCATTTCATCACCTTTACCCGGGGATGGGCCAAAAACCTGCTGGCCACTGAACACCTGAACGATAATGAGGCCTTTTTATGCAAGGTTTTTACCGGCGAAATTGATCACCCCATCAACACGGTTCTGGATAACAAAAAAGCATACGCCGGGTTTGACAGCCTGGTGGTCAAAAACTTTAAAATTGACCGGCGCACGGGCTTTTTCTACAACTTTTTGGTATCGGGCGGCATTTGGTCGCCCACGGGCGGGCTTGGCAACATGGGCAACCATGCCAGCTTGGGGTATAACCTGCTGGGCTTGCGCGACCGTTGGAACGAATACGACATCTACTTTGCGCACAGATTTTTAAACACACCCACCCCGATTGCCTTTGTAAACAAAGACACATTGTACCATGGCCGTAGGTTTTACAGCGGCTATTATGGCTTTGACTATACACGGTTTATCATAAGCACCCCGCATTTTGAAACCGGCGTAATAGCGGGGATAGCCGGGGAAGAAGTACAACTGAACAGCCCCGGCGGAAAAAATGCCACACTAAGCAGTTTTAGCATGAGCGCCGGGCTGCGGATGAACTATTTTTTTACCAAGTTTATGTATATAGGTGCGGCAGGCAAGTACAGTTGGTTGAACTACGCCAACACGGGCGGTACCAATATTACGGGCAATGCTTTTAGTGGGGATGTTTACGTGGGCGTAAATATTTTGGCTGCCAACAAGGGTAAAAGATAAACTAATCGGTTACATGTAAACCCCGAAACACGTAGATAGATATATGTGTTATCAGCCTGCATTCAATAATCTCCGCATAACTAACCATTAACAAGCGACATAATGCGGTGTTGCCTATTTTTGTACTTTAATTTTTTTTATGAAAAAAGGATTGTTATTAATTGGTATTGTTGTGGTTGGCCTGGTTGGTTACTTGGTGTTTTTTAACAAACCAGCAGGAACCGCCGACGCAGGCCCTGCCTTGCAAACATTGGCGCAAAGCAAAAACAGCGACGCGTTTAACATACCGTTTAATAATGCGCTGCAGGCCTATTACAAATTGCACGACGCATTGGTGCAATGGGATACCGCTAAGGCAACAGAAAACGCCAAATTGTTGCAGGCATCTTTGGCCAAAGTGCCGTACGACTCGTTAAAGGCAGACAGCAACTTAATACTTACCGCCAAAAGTTTTTCAGAAAGCATACATGCCGACTGCATTGGTATTGTGGGGGACTCTTCAATATCGGAGAAAAGAAAATCGTTTTACGAACTGTCTGAAAACCTGTACACACTGGTCCAAACCGTTAAGTACGACCAGCAGAAGCTTTACCACATGGTTTGCCCCATGGCCTTTGGCGACGACAAAGAAGGTAAATGGATAAGCAACACCGACAGTGTTATTAACCCTTACCTAGGCCTTAAACACCCCAAATACCACGCCGCCATGGTAAACTGCGGAAGTGCCGCAGACTCACTCGACTACACATTGAAGCAATAACAGCTTACTGGTTTTATGGCGCGAATGTCGTACTGGCCGCCGACACCGCCCATTCCCCACAAGGATGGCTATTTAAAATAGCTAACCGTTATAGAAAATTTGGCATCTTTAATACCCAAGGCCGATGCTGCAGCATCGCTGATTCTAAAATTGAGGCCGTCGTTATCACGGGCATCCCCCATGGTCCACAGCACTTTGGCATAAAGATACTTACCAACGGCATTCGTTATTTTTACGATGCCACCCGGAGATACATCGTCCATCAGTATATAGTATTTCTTATCTGTCCATCCGCTGGCTGTTTTAAACGTCATGGCCATCCCGCTTGCCATTTGCACCGTTTTACCAACGGCATCCTTCCCGAACAATGGGGTAAAATAGCCCTCGTCGGCAACCGGGGGTGCAACAGTTTCTGCCACTGGCTTTTGCGCAACTGGCGGTGTAACCGGCGGCACAGGGGTACTTGTTAAAGGCTTGTTTTCGGCAACTTTAGGCTGTGCGGCCGGGGCTTGGGTTTCAATAACCTGTGGCTGGGCCACGGGTTGCTTGCTTGCTTCCGCTTCAGGCTGCACAATAGGTTGCGACGTGTATAGTATAAGCGACTGGCCTTCGGCAATATTGTTGTTAGGCAGGTTGTTCCAGGTCCTAATCTGTTCGGGACTCACCTTAAACCTTTTCCCTATGCTGTACAGCGTCTCCTTTTTTTGAACGATATAGGTTCCTTGTATACCCTTTGGTTGTGTAGGTGTCACCATTTTTATAGCTGTGTCGGCCAAAGGCTTTGCAACAGCAACTTCCTGTTGGGTTACTTTGGCCACTGTGGGGGCTATGGATTTAACGGAATCAACGGCGGGGGCAGTTGTAGGCACGCGCGGCAATTTTATTTTGTCGCCAACATGCCATACAGACCTAGGCGTCCAATTATTTAACTCTTTCACCGCATCCACATTCAGGTTATATTTTTTTGCTAATACAGAGGGTATCTCCCCATGCTGTATGATGTGTATAACATAACGGCCTGTATCGGCTTTGGGTACTATAGGCGGCACAATGTTTGGTGCTGGGGCTGACCGGCCCTCGGCCTCATCGCCAGCAGGTTTGGCAGCTGCGGTTGGTGTTGCCGGTGCAATGGCAGGCTTTGTTTCCGCAACCTTGGCAGTGGTATCTGTTATTATTGATAAATGGGCACCGAGGGGCAGCTTAACCTTATCGCCTACATGCAAAATAAGTTTTGGCCCCCAGTGATTGAGGCTGATGAGATCCTCCAAAGAAACATTGAATTTTTTAGCCAACACCGACGGCACTTCCCCGTGCTGTATGGTATGTACTATATAATCGCCACCCGTTTGCGAAAAAACCTTTACCGGCCCCGACATAAGAACACCTAAACATACCAATGCTGCCAATACTTTTTTCCTCATACGGTACACTTGTTTTAAATAATTAACGTAAAGTTACTAATAAGCTTAGTAATGCGGGCAAAATTTATGCCCAATTAACCAACACCTACCCTTGGACTTTTACTTAAATGGGCTCATTAGCATTGCGTCGTTGAGAAAAATAGTTCTTTGAAAGTATTGTCAATATTGAGTTACAGCCGATTTTGAGCCTAAGACGATTTGATTTTTTGGGAGTTTTTAAAGTTGTAATTTGCTGGAAATCAGCAAATTGTGAA
>CAIRZB010000036.1 GCA_903882935.1 uncultured Parafilimonas sp.
CACCGCTCATTTATCAGTTTCATCGTTAATATGATTGCCGGGCTTGTGGCCTACAACTTCCTCCCTAAAAAACCGGCCATCAGCTATCAAAAAGACTATTCTATCCAATTACATGCATTTTGATTAATCGAACTCAGGTTAATAATATTTCTGTTGGGGCCTAAATTTTACCAACGGCAAACAGTTAAGCCTTTGTGCGTTTAGGCTGGTGGCGGGCGGCCGTTTGTTGGGGTACCGCAAACACGAAATAGAGGGTATATTTGCCATACGAACGGCAACGCAAACCAACTTGACAATATGAAAGCAACTATATTATTAACCACCCTGTTTTGTATAATAACCATGGCCTGTAATAACCCGCAAACAAGGCAGCCGGATAGCTGGTGCAACCAAAAACCACGTGCGCAATTTGCTAACCTTAAGGAGGTGCCTACCACCCGAGCTTGGTTTAAAGTGTACAAGGTGGGCGATAATGTGTGGGCCATGGTGGAGCCGTATAATTACCAAGAGGTAATATCGTATTTGATTGTTGGAAAAGAAAAGGCTTTGTTGTTTGATACCGGCATGGGGCTAGATACTATATCGGCATTGGTAAAGGAACTTACAAGCCTGCCCGTGGTGGTACTAAACTCGCACACGCATTACGACCATATAGGCGGCAACGCCGAATTTGACAGCATTCTCGCCCTTAATACGCCCTACACCATACACAACGCGCAATTCGGTTGGGCGCACCCCGTAGTAAAGGATGAAGTTACCCCAGCTGCTTTTTGCCGGGAAAAGCTGCCGCAAGTAGATACGGCCAACTACCATATAAGGCCATTTAACATCAGCCGCTTTATACCGGATGGGTACAAGATACAGCTGGGCGGCCGTGAGTTGGAGGTATTGGCCGTACCGGGCCATGCGCCTGATGCCGTTGCCTTGCTGGATAAACAAAACGGTTACCTTTTTACCGGTGATACTTTTTACGAAGGCCCCATTTATCTTTTTGCCGAAGGCACCGATGTTAAGGCCTACGGCCAGAGTATTGCCAAGCTGGCATTGCTGGCGCCGCAGTTGAAACAGTTGTACCCTGCCCACAACACCCCGTTGGCACAACCTGCGCAATTGGTGGCCGTTAAGAAAGCCTTTGATGATATTATGGATGGGAATGTAAACGGGTTTGATGCCGCCGCCACTGCGGAGTATGCCTTTGCAAAAGATGCCATGTTTTTTGCGTTCAGAGGGTTTTCGTTTTTGATAGATGGGCAGCAATTGGAGGCCGCAAGTTTGAAAAAGTAGGCATATGCTGCCACCAAGGTATTTCTTTGCGCCTTAGTGTCTTTGCGCGACACCATCAACTCCGTCGGAGGCGGAGTAAAAGAATATCTCACGCTAAGGCGCAAAGCCGCAAAGGTGGGAAAGCAACAGGAAAGTTATTGATGATAGTAGAAACCCCTTTAGCACACCTTATAAAATTTTTGCGGCTGCTCATTCAGTTGTTCCTCAATCGCCTTAGCAGCCTTGGTAACGGACAGGCCGCCAAGGTTGGTGCAGCGCAGCGTATGGTGAATTTCATTACCCACCGCCTGCATGGTTTCTATCACCTCATCCAATGGAACCAAATGGTTATAGTCGGCCAGGGCCATGTTGGCGCAGGATACTGCGTTGGTGGCAGCCATTACATTGCGGCCGAGGCAGGGTGCCTCCACACGGTTGCCAATCGGGTCACAAATCAACCCCAGGCAGTTTTGCAACGCCAGCGATGCTGCCCCCATACACTGTTCCAGCGTGCCGCCCGCCATACCGGTGATAGCCGCAGCCGCCATGCCCGAGCCAGAGCCGCACTCTGCCATGCACCCGCCTACCTCGGCCGCAAACGTGGCATGCGCGGTAATAAACACACCGATAAGCCCTGCGGCCAGCATGCCTTTCACCACCTCGTCTTCGGGTAGCTGTAGGGTGTCTGCAATGCCAATCAAGGCGCCGGGCAAAGCCCCACAACTGCCCGCAGTGGGTGCGGCCACAATAACCCCCATGGAACTTTTTACTTCCATCATCGCCGACACATACATGATGATGGTGTTGATGGCGTTGCCGCCAATCAGGCGGTTGTTTTCCATTTGCGCCTTCAGTTGTACCGACTGGCTGCCCAAAATACGGTCGTGGTAATTCGTGCCTTTCAATCCCAGTTGTATGCTGGCCGACATAATGCGCACAATGGCGCGCATTTTTTCAAACACTTCGCCCTCGGTTATGTTGCCCCTGGCACTTTCATAGGCTGCGGCCAATTGCCATAACGCCAAGTTTTTACCATCGTTATAGGCGAACATTTCTTCCCCGGTAATAAAAGGCACGGATAGGTTTTTCCGGCTCATAACGGGTAGTACAGGGCCCATTTTTTTTATAAACAAAACGCCGTCCATCGCCAGCAATTCGTTGCATAGGCCTTCCGGTAAAAACTCCTGCGCTTTTATTTCAACAAAGCCAATATCGCCTTGGTGCAGGGTAATATCGTCGTACAAAAACGCAGCTTGTAAAAAACCAACCACTTTCGTAGCATCTGTGCAGTATACCAGCGTTTCAAAAAAATCACCTTGCATGCTCACCGGTGCGCCGTCAATCTCTATCACCTCAATCATGCCCCCACCGGTTGATATGGCCGTTAGCCGCCTGCTTTCGTGCCGGTTGCTCATGGTAAGCTTGTAGGTGTTGGGGTGGGCGGCGCCAATGCCGTGTATTTCAATATCAACCGCAATACCTTCAATGCCCAAAAAATGCTCGCTGTCGGGCAGGCGTTCGTCGTAGGCCTCCCAGCCTAAAAAACCACCAAACAAGCCCATGTCGCTGCCTTGGCTTTTGTGCGTGGTGGCTAGGGATCCGTTGGTGTCAAACTCCACCAGCACATGGTTTATAGCACCACCCATCAGGTCGCGGCACAGCCTGCCGATACGCAATGATGCCGCGCAATGTGAGCTGGACGGGCCGCGCATAACCGGGCCAATAACGTCGTTAAATATACTGGGGTAGTTGTTCATGGCGGTTGTATTTGGATGGAGGAAACTACGGACGATTTTTTCCGAAGTTCGGTATTTTGGAGATAATTTTCAAGTTGAAGTATATACCCTCCATTGGCACCCATAAAACAGGTGCCGATAAACAATTACATTTGTGTATGCATTTACCAACCATGAAAAAATACGTAATCTTTATACTTCTCCTTCTTGGGTTAACAGCCACGAGTTTTAAAAAGCCGCAGGCAAAATTAACGGTGGCCGTGGCTGCCAATATGCAATATGCTTTTAAAGCCTTGCAGGCGGATTATGAAAAATCATCAGGGGTTACCATCGATGCCATCATCGGTTCTTCCGGCAAACTTACCCAGCAAATAACGGAGGGTGCGCCGTTTGATGTGTTTATCTCGGCAGATACCAAATACCCGCAAATACTGTATCAAAACAAACTTATACCCGATACGCCCAGGGTGTATGCCAACGGGGTGTTGGTGTTGTGGAGTGCCAAGCCGGGTATAAAGCCTACGGCCGATTTGGGCATGTTGCTGGGGCAGCATGTAAAAGCCATTGCCATTGCCAACCCCGCCACTGCACCGTACGGGGCAGCAGCAGAAGAAATACTGAAAAACGACCACTTGCTTGATAAGGTGCGCCCAAAACTGGTGTACGGCGAAAGCATTACCCAAACCAGCCAGTTTATTGCTACCGGTGCGGCGGATATTGGCTTTACTGCCAAGGCTGTTGTGCTAAGTAACGAAATGAAGGGCAAAGGCATATGGGTGGAGCTTGACGCGAAGCAATATGCACCCATCAGCCAGGCGGCTGTGCTGCTATCGCATGGTGTTAAAAACAACGCGCAGTCATCCAAGGCTTTTTACGACTACCTTTATAGCAACCGGGCAAAAAAAATACTCAAACAGTTTGGGTACCTGGTTAAGTAACTTATTTAAGACATTGGTTCAAATTGCATTAAAGGCATCCATCGTTCCGAAGGAACGAATTAAAGCCTCACAATTTATGTCTTTGTCTACCCACCAAACGTCTTTACAGGACGTGCCGTAGGTACGTTGGGTGGGTAGAAAATATAAATAATAGATGGCTGTTCGTTCCGTAGGAACGATGGGTGCTTTTAATTGCTATTAAACCATCAAGAATTATCTTATGCTTTACAGCCATCACCTATGATTGATTTGCAGCCTTTTTGGTTAACCATAAAACTAGCTACGCTTACCACGTTTATTTTGCTGGCGGTATCTATACCGCTGGCCAGTTGGCTGTCGCAAAAACGGGGCGTATTTAAAACGGTTGTGCAGGTGGTAGCCGGCATGCCGTTGGTGTTGCCTCCGTCGGTTATAGGTTTTTACCTGCTGCTGGCCTTTAGCCCCACGGGGTGGCTGGGTGGCTTTTTGGAAACACATTTTAACACCAGGCTGGTATTTTCGTTTGCCGGGCTGGTGATAGGTTCGGTTGTTTACAGCCTGCCATTTATGGTGTACCCTATACAATCGGGGCTGGCATCGCTGCCGCCCTCGTTAAAAGAAGCGTCTTTTTCGCTTGGCAAAAGCAGGTGGCAAACCCTTACCAAGGTGTTGCTTCCCAACATAAAACCGGCGTTGCTGTCGGGCATAGTGCTTACCATGGCCCACACCATTGGCGAGTTTGGCGTGGTGTTGATGATAGGGGGAAACATACCAGGCAAAACACGGGTGGCTTCTATTGCCGTGTACGATGCGGTGGAGAGCATGGACTATCACAACGCCAACGCTTACGCCCTTATACTTTTTGCCACATCGTTCATTATTTTGCTGGCCCTATATTTTTTTAATTACCGCTTACAACGTGTAAAACAGCATGGTTAAATTTTCGCTTACTAAAACGCTGCAGGGCGCAGAAGGCTTGTTACCATTGTGTGTGCAATGTAATATTCAGGCCGGTCAATTGGTGGGTTTGTACGGGCAAAGCGGTGCCGGCAAAACCAGCATATTGCGTATGTTGGCCGGTTTTATGCAGCCAGAGGGGGGCGAAATAATTTGCAATGGCCAGGTTTGGTACAGCGGTAGCCAAAAAATATACGTACCGCCGCAAAAAAGAAACGTTGGCTTTGTGTTTCAGGATTATGCGTTGTTTCCTAATATGAACGTGCGGCAAAACCTGTTGTTTGCCCTGCAAAAAGGGCAGGGGGCAGGCGTTGTGGATGAATTGCTAGCCCTAACAGGGTTGGACGGGTTGCAAAAACATAAAATACAAACACTTTCCGGGGGGCAAAAACAACGGGTGGCGTTGGCAAGGGCACTTGTGCGAAAGCCTGCGTTGTTACTGCTGGATGAACCGCTTTCGGCCGTTGATAATGCGCTGCGGGCCGGCTTACAGGGCACCTTGGCACAACTGCACCGGCTGTACAAGGTAACCACCGTGCTAGTTAGCCACAACATACACGAAGTAGCCAAACTTTGCGATACAGTAATTCTGTTAGAGGCTGGTGGGGTAAAGGCCCAAGGCGCCCCCGCCGAGATGTTTTTTGGTAATAACGGCAATGGCCACACGCTTACGGGCATTGTGTTGGGTACCCAAAAGTCAGGGCTGGGGTTTGTGGCAACTGTATTAGTAGGCGACGAAATTGTAAAAATACCTTGTGCCGAAGATTTGCCTAAAGGGCAAACCATTAATGTTGGCCTACAGCAACTGGTGTAAAATTATCCTATTGCGCAGGCTGCGGCAGGTATCAAAAAAACATCCCGCATAAGGTGCGGGATGCTTTTTTTTGGACAAGCAACAAATAACGTTGCCATAAGTGGCCTGTATTGTTTAATACAGATGTTTGGCTGCGGAGTGTTTGATTAAACAAAAATAACAGAAAAATATTAACAGGCAATAGCTTTGTATAAATGCCGCCGTATACTTTGCAACAGTTCTTTTGCCGTTACTGGCTTTTGCAAGTATTCGTCAGCCCCACGCGAAAGGCTTTCTGAAACATAAAATTCACCGTCCATAATTGACATAACAATCACTTTGGTATCCCTGCTGGCAATATTGCCCCTAATGTCATCCAAAAGGTCGAGGCCGCTTGCAAATGGCATTAATATGTCGGTAACCACCAAGTCGTACTTTTTTTTCCTTACCATTTCCATGCCTTGTAGGCCATCTGCCGCACAATCCACCAAATACCCGTTGTTTTCCAGCAGGTAGCTCAATATTTTGGCGTACAGCGGGTCGTCTTCAACTAATAAAATTTCATGCATGGCCGATTGCGTTGGGATATTGTAAGTTACAAATAATTTCCGCTTATCCTTGCAAATGTAGATTTGGTAAGCAGGTTTACGCATTAAATAAGCGTTGAAACGGCATAAAATAGGCTTAAGAAAACATATAATGCTTTTTGGGTTTGCAAAATAGGCAGCTGTTTTAAAACAGACGGCCGTATGATAAATTGTGGATGCCCCCTTGTGCCAAAAACCAGCTTTAATAAATAACTCTCACTACCTTTGCCAACAATTTTTTACAGAATGAAATACCAGATTGGCGATGAGATTATTGTGCTGCACAGCAATGAGGAAGGCAAGGTGATTGAGATTATGAACGACAAAATGGTGATGATAGAAGTGCGGGGCGTGAAATTTCCGGCTTATATGGACCAGATTGATTTCCCCTATTTTGCCCGGTTTACCAAAAAGAAAGTGGTGGAAGAAAAAAAGCCCGCCAAAACCTATATTGACCAGGTACCCAAAGAAAAGCCCGTACCCAATGCCATTAAAACATCAGAAGGGGTTTGGCTAAGTTTTGTGCCCAAATTTAGTTTGGATGAGTTTAACGATGAGGTGGTTGACTTGCTGAAAATTTACTTGGTAAACAAAACCGACAAAGGGTTCCATTTTACCTACCGGCAGGATTTTTTGGGTAAAGAAAATTTTGAATTGAAGAATGAGGTGCTGGCGTTTCACGATTTTTACCTGCACGATATTTCGTTTGCATCTTTAAACGACAGCCCTTCGTTTCATATTGCGTTTTCGCTGGTAACACCGGCAAAAAACAAGGCCGAGGTACACGAAACAAGCCTGAAGTTAAAACCCAAGCAGGCTTTTCAGCGCATAGAGGAAATGAAAGCGAAAAATGAACCCACCGTTAGCTATAAACTTTTTGACGAATACCCCAACAAGGCAACAGTTGATAAGCAGGAATTAACAGGTGCGGCCAAAAAAGCCTATAACCTGTATGAGGCCAATAAAATAAAGCAAAACCTTGAACCTGCCCGTAGCGTAGTTGACCTGCACATGGAAAAGCTGAGCGACAACTGGAAGCACATGAGCAATTTTGAAATTCTCACGATGCAATTGAACGAGTTTGAAAAATGGTACGAGCTTGCAGTGGCGCACCACCAGCAATCCCTGATAGTGATACATGGTGTTGGTACAGGTAAATTAAGGGATGAAATACACGATATATTAAAAACGAAAAAAGAGGTGCGCTTTTTTATAAACAAATACGACCCGCGCTTTGGCTACGGTGCCACGGAGATATTTTTTAATACGTAAAGTTTAACACGAATTAGAGCGAATTACACGAATTTTAAAGCCAACAAAGATTGGCTGATGTTAATGATTATTACTTCTAATGTGTACTACCATTTGCTTCTTAATTCGTGTAATTCGGTTTAATTCGTGATATAACCCTTCTTTATTCGTGTAATAAATTTATTTTTGCAACTGCTATAAACCTGGCTATCGCGGGCCGATTGTATTGGCACGAGGAAAGTCTGGACAGCATAGGGCGACCCACCGGTGAAGAGCCGGCTATGCCGATTTATCGGTATAAGAGACAGTGCCACAGAAAATAACTTTCCCGATTGCATTGGGATAAAGGTGAAAATGTGGGGTAAGGGCCCACGGCATTATGCAGTAATGTGTAACGCGGGTAAACCTTGGGTGCTGTAATGCCATGTATATTCCGTATAGTAAGCTGCCCGTTTACTTACTCCGCCTTGGCGAGGTTTGCGGAAAGGGTAGGCAGCAACAGGTGTACAGTAATGTGCATCGTAGATAAATGATAGCCTTTTTTGCTTGATGCAGAAAAAACAGAATCCGGCTTACAGGTTTATAGCTTTTTTTCCTTCCATACCATCTGCTACAGTGATATTACACTTATGCAGCCATTTATTTACACGTGGCTAATACACAAACGCATTAACCTCTTCTTGTTAAATGCTATTGAAAAAACGCAATTAGCCAACGCGTCAGCCTCAAAGGGTAGGTGTGGGTGAGCAGTTTGCACATACATACAACGTTTGGCTTATATGGCTTAGTGCAACCGCGCCAGATTTGTTAGATGGGTTGTTTGAATTGGAGAAAGGGGCAATTACCCAAGAGCTATTGGCAATTGAGCTAGCAAAAAATCGCCCAGGCTGTGGGCAAGTTATTGTTGGCAGGTTTTGAAACCGGGAAAATAAAAGACTTTAAACCACATGCCGCTGCATTTTTAGACAACCTTATAGCCCACGAAAGCCACCACTTCGGCCAAATAGTACTTACCCTCAAGCAAGCAGGCCACCTGGTAAAGAAAAGTCAACCGTCAACCGTCAATCGTGAAACGTTAATGAAAGCCAAGCCTTGGAACGGGCGAAACCAGAAGCTTGAAACCAGAAACCAGTATCGTGTATCCTGCAACTAGTTTCCTGTGTTAATGTGGCAGCAGGTAAAGAAACGTCAACCGTCAATCGTGAAACGTTAATGAAAGACAAGTATTGGAGCGGGCGAAACCAGAAACCAGAAACTAGTATCGTGTATCCTGCAACTAGTTTCCTGTGTTAATGTGGCAGCAGGTAAAGAAACGGCAATCGTCAATCGTGAAACGTTAATGAAAGCCAAGCCTTGGAACGGGCGAAACCAGCATCTTGTATCCTGCAACCCGCATTGTCTGGTACGGTTATTGAAACACTCGGGTATTGTTAACCTAAAAACGCAGCAGTATGGATGATCTGGAATTTAAAGGTAACTGGAATGTTTTAAAAGGTAAATTAAAGCAATCCTGGGCTAGCCTTACCGACGATGACTTAGCCTACCAAGACGGCAAAGCGGAAGAGGTACTTGGCCGCATACAAAAAAAGACGGGACAAACGAGGGAACAGGTGGTAAGCTGGCTTAAGGGCAACTCAAACTGAGTTAAGCCTTATGCCAGGTAAAATAGCTATACCACTGTAAAGAGAGTGCCGGTAAAATGTGTTACCGGCATTTTTTTAGTATGCGCTCAAACAGGCCGTAAACAAATACTGCCGGTGTACAAAGGGTTTGCAACCATTACCGGATAAATTTGCCAAAAAAAACATTACGTGCAGTCAATAATTGTTGTAGGTGCAGGGGCCGCGGGGCTAATGGCGGCCAAGTTGTTATCGGTAAACAACAGGGTAGTAGTTTTAGAAGGCGATAGCCGGTTGGGCGGGCGCATACATACCATTAACGATGCTGGGTTTAGCCAGCCCGTAGAGGCCGGGGCCGAATTTATACACGGTAATCTGCCCCTTACTTTGCAATTGTTACGCGAGGCCGGTATTGAAACAGCAGAAACCGGCGGTGAAATGTACACTTCCCGCAAGGGTAAATGGGTGGATAGGGATACCATGCCCGTAGGATGGGCAACCATGTTGCAACGCATGCACGAATTGGCAGCCGACACCACCTTGGAAGACTTTTTGCAAAAAAACTTTAGCGGCGATAAATTCGCCAGGCTTTGCGAGGGTGCGAGGGGGTATGCCCAAGGCTACGACGTGGCCGACCCTGAAAAAGTGAGTGTGTTTTTCTTGCGGGATGAATGGGGTGCGGGCTGGGATGACCAATACCGGGTTGGCGGGGGCTATGGCCCAATGGTTTCATTTTTGGCCGCCGAATGCATTAAAAACGGCGTGGAGATATTTACAAATGCCATCGTAAAAAGCATTGCCTGGGCCAACAACCAAGTAACTGCCATAACTGCAAATGGGCAGCATTACCGTGCCGAAAAAGCCATTGTTGCAGTGCCGGTAAGTATTTTACAACAAGCACAAGCCCCAGCAAGCATACGTTTTTCACCCACAATTGATACCTATATAAGTGCAGCGCAAAATATTGGGTATGGCGGCGTAATAAAAGTGGTGTTTGAGTTTAAAACAGCGTTTTGGAACCAGCAAAAACCTGATGTTGGCTTTGTTTTTTGCAATGAATTTATACCCACTTGGTGGACACAGGCCCCCGATGAGGCACCGATTATTACAGGCTGGCTGGGCGGGCCAAAAGCAGACGCCCTAGCTAGGGAGGCGGATGACACAATATTAAAGAAAGGGTTACAATCTTTGTCCGTTGTGTTTGGCTTGGGTGTAAGCCAGCTTAGGGCTACATTGGTTGCGGGTAAAGTGTTCAATTGGCCTGCCAACCAATTTTCGTTGGGGGCATACAGTTATGCTACGCCATTAACAACACAAGCACTGCAAGTATTAAGCACGCCCATTAATGGCACCCTGTTTTTTGCCGGGGAAGCCTTATATAATGGAGCACACCCCGGTACTGTTGAGGCTGCGTTGGTTAGCGGAAAGCAAGCTGCGGAACTGGTTTTGCGTGCTTAAATGTACTACTGAAATGTGGGGTGATGGTTGGTACTTGTGCTAAATGTGCCGGTATAACACGTTCAAACGCTTTTAACAAGTAGGAGTTTTTCTACTGTAAAAGCAGCGTATGGGTGTTAAATATATGCCGGTAGGCATTACTGGTTCGGTATTTGCACTACAATTGGTTGTACAGATATATTATTAAAAGGAAAAATTTAAATGTATGAAAAAGTTATTGTTTATTTTAATAGCAGCAGTATTATCAGTTGGCGCAATGGCCCAAAGTGCCGTTGAGAAAAATCAGAAGGATATTAAAAAAGATGCGCGCGAAGTACGTACCGAGAGAAGGCAACGGAACAAGTTGATTATACACGGCAAGTTTAGGAAGGCCTCTCGCAAGCAAAAAGAAGTGAATATTGACAGGAAGGACATGCATTCAGATAAAAAAGAACTTAAGATACAAGGTGTGAAGGATCCCGTTAAGGATGCTAAAAAACCTTAGGCTATTCCCGTTTATCTCAATATTATTCAATCGGCCTGCATAAAAAGCGGGCTGTTTTTTTTTCAGAGGGCTAATACTTGGTTGAGTATTTACGAACTAAGCATATATTAACTACGCGTTGGCTAATTAAAGCATTTTTTAACGCTGCGGCAACTTTAATTGGCGGAGGTTTGCAATTCAACCTCCTGAAGTATAATTCCTCCCCTCCCTTTTCAAACAGCTTGGTATATATTTTGTCATCAGTAAATTTAATGCAAACATGGTAAAATTAACAGTAGGCAAATGGCTACGTGCTGTCGGGATACTATTGGTAACAGTGCTGTTTTCATTTACAGCCATTAAACCTACGGTACATTTATTGTTTAATCAGCGTAGTAACGGTGGCTTTGCTATTAAAAATACAGACTCTTCAAACATATCCACTAGTAGATATGCAAGCTTTTATGATAGCTTGGGGTTGGGTATTGCAGGTTTGTCAAGGCAGGCCTTTGACTACGCCGTAAAAGGCTACAGTTATTTGGTGGCCAGTGGTAAAATAAAAAATGATGGGGTACTCTCCATCATAGATTTTAGCCTGCCTTCAAATTACAAAAGGCTTTTTGTGATTGACCTAAAAGGCTGTTGCATGTTGTTTAATACCTATGTATCGCACGGCCGAAACTCAGGTAAAGCCGTTGCCAGCGATTTTTCAAACAGTTTCAACAGCTATAAAAGCAGCCTTGGTTTTTATGTTACATCGGGTACCTATAAAGGCAAACACGGTTATTCTTTAAGGCTAGAAGGCGAAGAGCAGGGCATAAACGACAATGCTTTAAACCGTGGTATTGTTATGCACTGTGCGGCATATGTTAGTGAGGATTTTATAAAACGCCAGGGGTATATTGGCCGCAGTGAAGGCTGCCCGGCCGTGCCTAATAAATTATACAAACCTATTATTGAACGTATAAAAGATGGAAGTTGCCTTTTTATGTACAGTACTGATGCATACTATATTAACCACTCGGTTATTTTGAAAAATGCTGTTACTGCTTAACATTTTATCATAGCAATGTAGCTTTGCTTTGTTGTTTATTAAATTTCCCCGCTTTTATTTATTGCGGGGAAATTTATTCTTTATTTAAAGTCAGTAAACATTTTGTGCGCTGTTACTGCGTCATGCCCATAGATGTCGTCCCTCAAATTAAGCCTGCCTATTTCGTCAACCCAGGCTGTATAATAAGCAATTATCACCGGCACGCCGTGTTTAAGGGATACATATTTTTCCCTGCCACTGTTCATGGCTTCTGTAATTTTTTCGGGGGTCCATTTTTGGTTGTCCTCTAATAGGTATTCCGCCATTTTAACGGGGTCGGCAATGCGTATGCAACCATGGCTATAGGCCCGTTTGTCTTTGTTAAACAAGCTTTTTTGCGGTGTGTCGTGGAAGTAAATATTGTATGAGTTGTGGAATAAAAATTTTACCCTCCCCAACGAATTTTTTAATCCCGGTAACTGCCGTACAATCGGTAGCCCGTTTGAATAACCGGTAATTTCCAGTCGCTGCTTGGCCATATAACCTTTGTCGGCTTTCATTTTAGGAACAATTTCCCGTTTTGTTATGCTTGGCGGAATGTTCCAATACGGGCTAAACACAATCTCGGTTAGGTTGCCGGTAAATATAACTGTGCCGGCACCGTCTTTGCCTACAACCACATCCATTTCAAACACCTTTTTTTTATCGTTGTATACATGCAGCACATACTCAGGTATATTGGTTACTATCAGCTTGCCGGGTACCATGTCGGGCATCCAGTGCAGCCTGTTTAGGTTAACCAACAGTTGTTGCAGTCTCTTTTCAACAGGTATGTTTAGGTCTTTAAGCAGCGAGTCGTTTATATAGCCATTTGGTGTGTATCCAAGGCTTGCTTGCAAGCTTTTTATGGCTGTGTCTAAGTTGCTGTTATAATTGGTGGTGGTGTCACTTTCGGCAAATAGCCCAACTGTTTGCAATCGTTTTTTTAACAATGCTATCTCAGGGGCATTAACACCGGGTTTAAGTTTTAGGCCCGTAAAGGCAATGCTTTGCCATCCGCCTTTTTGGGCAAGGGTATAATACAGTTTAAGTTGGTTTTTTAGCAGTTTGTACGCATCGCCAGCGTCTTTACCCAGGCTTGGGCTGTTATCGGTTTTAATAAAAGCGTCTGCCAACTGCATGGTATTTTCTTTTTTAATAGGAATAATGTTTTGCAGTTGGTCATTGCTAATGTTATTGCCGTTTTGGTTTAGGTAGCGCATAAATGATTGGGTTAGCATAAGTTCGGTGGTAACAAAAGCAGTGTCATTAGCCCTCACAGCCAGTGTGTCGTTGGATGTAATGTTGGGCATGCGCCTATTTAATGCTTTGCTAAATGCGCTGCTATCTTTAAGGGTGGTAACTGAATAACTTACCAAGTTCCAAAAGCCGCGGCCTTGTTCACTAAGGCCGTCGGTGGCAAACCATGCAAACTCAAAGTTTCTGTCAAAATAAAAAGCCCTCATGCGCGTGGCTATGCTATCGTGTAGGTTTTCACGTGTAATAAATGTTTCCAGTGCCGCGCTGTCTAAAAAAAGGTCGTTATAGGCATTTGTGACTGTTATGGATGTGTTTCTTTTGAGATTTTTATCCATCGTGTCACTTTCCATAACATTGGAATTTTTATGGCTATCGCAGGCACCCAGCAACACACAAAATAGAATTGGAAGGCATGGTGTTATATTCATGCTTGATGTAATACAAAGCACATGCCTTGTTTAATGTTGATCCGCGTTTATTAGCTAAAAATGGCGAAATGGAATTTGGGTGTTGAAGCCTAAGTATATTTTCTTATCGGCAAAAAGTAATCATCTAAACATCGTATACGTTTAATATTGGGGATTGTGGGGTATCGTTTGCAACATATCGGGGCTATAAAATTATAATTCCTTTGCGCTTTAATATTACTGGGCGGCTGTAAACATTTTTTCTGCCGTTTCTGCGTCATGCCCATAAATATCATCCCGTAAATTTAGTTCGCCTTTTTCATTTGCCCATGCTGTATAATAAGTAATTACAACTGGCACGCTTTGTTTCAAGGGTACATATATTTCTGTGGGGCTGTTCATGGCCGCGGTAATTTTTTCTGGTGTCCATTCTTTGTTGTTATCCAACAGGTAGGCGGCCATTTTTACAGGGTCGCTAAGCCTTATGCAGCCGTGGCTGTATGCCCTTTTGCGCCTGCTGAAAAACTCTTTTGCGGGCGTATCGTGAAAATAAATGTTATAAGAGTTGTTAAACAGAAATTTTATCCTGCCCAGCGAGTTGTTGGCACCCGGTAACTGCCTTACAACGGGTAACCCGTTTTTGTACCCTTTAATTTCCATGTTTTGGCGTGCGAGGTAACCGGTGTCATCTTTCATTTTGGGCACAATCTCGTTTTTAATAATACTTGTAGGTATGTTCCAGTAGGGGCTAAACACAATTTCGTTCAGGTTGCCCGTGAAAACTACGGTGGCCGAGTTTTGCTTACCCACTACAACGCCCATGTCAAACACTTTTGCTTTGTTGTTGTAAACATGCAGCATGTATTCTGGTATGTTGGCAGTTATAAAACGCCCTTTCACAGCTTCGGGCATCCACCGTAATCTGGCTAGGTTTATCAGCAATTGCTGCACCCGTTTTGTGGCCGGTACATTCAAATCTTTTAGCAGGCTATCGGTTATTGTGCCGTCTGGCGTATAGCCAAAAGCAGTTTGCGCTTTTGTAACGGCAGTATACAAAATGGTGTCATAAAAAGGTGAAGTGTTGTATTCCCGGTACTCACCGGTTATGCTCAACCTGTTTTTAATTTGGGTTATCAGTGGGGCAGTTATGCCTTTTTTATATTTTTTTCCACTAAAAGGTACCGTAGGCCAGCCGCCGTTTTTTGCAATGACATAGTATTTTGTTAACTGGCTCTTTAATTGCAGATAGGCTTGTTGCGCGTCCTTGGTAAGCCCCGCATCTTCCGTTGCAGCCAGTTGCTGAACGGCTGCGGTCATTACGTCTTGCTTTTGGGCAGGCAAGTATCGCTCCATTTGGTCGGCCTGCAAGTTTTTTTCCGTTGTGGGCATAAATTGTATAAAAGCCTCGGTAAGCATCAACTCGGTGCTTACGAAAAATGTGTCTTTGGGGCTGGCCCAAACAGTATCCTCTGCGGTAATATTGGGCAGGCGCTTGCTTAAACATTGGCCGAAAGCAATACTGTTTTTAAAGGCTGTTTTGTTGTAGCTGGCTAGGTTCCAAAAAGCCCGGCCTTGTTCGTTTATATGGTAGCGTGCAAACCACGCAAACTCAAAATTACGTTGGTAATAGAAGCTGCGTAGCGCATCTGCGTCAGCATCCGCAATATTTCTAAGGGTTATAAATTTTTCAAGGGCAGCACTGTCTAAAAAAAGATTATTATAGGCATTATGGGCATTGATGGCTTTGTTGCGGATATAGGTTTTTTTATCCTCCGTTTTAGGGTGGTGGCAGGCTGTTAGTAAAATTACGCTAGTAATGGCTAAAGTAAATATCTTGTTCATGCCGTAACTATTGTGCTTTTGTTTTACAAGGGAGCTAAAGGCTAACTGGTGCAATGTACATCATCGGCTTAAAATATTTGTAAGCTTTGAAAAAGATGAGCGGCAGGAAAAAACGGATTGGGATTGCCCAGAAACTATTTGGTTAAATTTAAATGGCTGGGTGTAAAACGGTTGTTGGCTTGCAGGCTATGGGTATCTTTGCCCAGCCATGAAGAAATTTGCATACCTGCTTTGCCCATTGATGATGTTTGTTGCCTGTAGTAAAAACAGCGTTAAGCAAACCCCGCCAGTTGTAACGCCGCCGGTTACCGATACGTTGCCAGCCTTGGCTTGGCGGGGTGCCGACTTGTCGTTTTTGCCGCAAATACAAGCCGCAGGCACTACTTTTTACGATAGCACCGGGGCTAAGCCTGCTTTGGCTATTTTTAAAGAATATGGTTGCAACCTGGTAAGGGTGCGTTTATGGTGCCAGCCTGCCGATGTGCATTCTTCGTTACCGGAGGTGCTTGCTTTTTGCCAAACCATACAACAGGCCGGGATGCAGATTTTGCTGGATTTTCATTTCTCCGACACCTGGGCCGACCCTGCCCACCAAGCAACCCCGGCAGCGTGGGCAAGCCTTTCCCTGACTGTTTTGCAGGATTCTGTAACCGCTTATACCCAGCGGGTTGTCGGCCTTTTAAAAGCCCAAAACACCTTGCCTGCCATTGTGCAGGTGGGCAACGAAATAAACGCCGGTATGCTTTGGCCTGCGGGGCAAGTGAGCGGCATTAACGATGCCAATTGGGTAAATTTTGCAGGGTTGTTAAAAAGTAGCATTGCGGGGGTAAAGGCGGCTGATACCGATAATAAAATAGCCATCATGCTGCACTATGCAGAGGTAGACGGGGCGGCCAGTTTTTTTACTGCCGTAAACCAGCAAGCCGTGCCTTACGACATCATCGGCCTATCTTATTACCCCTGGTGGAGCGAAAAAGACCTTGCCTACATTGGCGGGCAGCTTAACCAGTTGGCCTCCACTTTTAATAAAGAGATTTTTATAGCTGAAACCGCCTATCCTTGGACGCTGCAGTGGAATGACAACACCAACAATAATGTTGGCGACAACAGCCAGCTGATACCTGCCTACCCTGCCACACCACAAGGCCAGCTGCAATATTTGCAGCAGCTTAAAACCGTGCTTGCGGCAATACCCAATAAGTTGGGTGTGGGTTTTTGTTATTGGGCGCCAGACTGGGTAGCGTTTAAAGGGCCAGCTGCCACCGATGGCTCCAGTTGGGAAAATTTGGCAATGTTTGATTTTTCCAATAAGGCACAGCCTGGTATGCAGGCTTTTAAATAAGTAGTTACCTCCCCATTGCTCAGTTATGTACGTTAGTGGCTTTAAGCTGTAATGGTTTGCAATAACAATTTTACATTTTTTGCAGCGCTTTTGTTACCAATTTTAGGCAATTGCCGTAGTACAAGACTCGTAGTACACCCGGCCTACGGCATAAATTGGCGTATGCGCCTTTTTATTGGCGTTCATATAGTATAAATTGTGTATGTTTAATTGTGGAAATTAAATGCCTTAACCAAAGGTGGAGAAAGCAATTGCTATTACCCAACATGCAAAAAACAACACTAGTAAGAGATATTATAACCATTTTTTGTTTTTTTATTGCGGTCATCGCAAAGGCGCAATCTGTCTCGGTATTGGTCGGCCAATGGAACACCGTTAAGCAGCAAGCTGGCTACCAAACCCAGCGCCAAACCGTTGACTTGCTTAATAGTTTAAGCACAAAATATATATACAACAACCCCGACAGTGGCCTGTATTACGCCAAATTAGCGATGGTTTTTGCAAAAAAACAACAATACGCTGTAGGACGGGTACGCGCCATGAACAACATAGGCAAAGGCTACTATGTGCGGGGCAGTTATGACTCGTCGCTCATCATCTCCGACAGTGCACTTAAATTGAGCGAAACAATACATGACAGTTTGGAGATGGGGATTGCCGAATGTAACATTGGGCTTGTTTACCTAGGCCACCAGGAATTTGATAAAGCAATAAAGCAATTTACCAAGGCACTGGCCATTGAAACCAGCATCAACGACAGTTTGCAAATGACCAAAAACCTGTTTGACTTAGGTTTATGCTTTGATGAAACTGGTAATTATGCCAAGGCCGTTGATTTTCTTACCAAAGCCATAAGCACAGACCCTTCCACAGAAGACCATCATATAACAGCTATGGCGTACAATCGCTTGGGCAAAACAGCATTTGACGAAAAAAACTTTGTGAAAGGCATTGAATATTACGAAAAAGTGCTCAATTACCGGTTATACTCCGATACATGGGAAACAGCGTTTGCATGCCAGGGCTTGGCTGAGATTTATTATGCCTTGGGGCAACATGAAAAAGCTGTTGCGTACGCCCAAAAAGGATTTGAGGCCGCCAAAAGCATGCATGCTAAATGGGATGCTGAGCAGGCATTAGCCATACTGGCCAAAAGCCAGGCGGCTGCCGGGGATTTTAAAAATGCTTACCAATACCAAGTGCTTGACCAATTGTATAAAGACAGTATTAACGATGAGGCTAAGCAGCAAGTGGAGAGTTATTTTAAATTACAGTCAAAATAAGCGGCCAATGCGGCATTAGAAAAAGAGAACACTTTAATACAAGAAAAGATAAGGTTAACATGGCTTATGAATATTGTGATTAGCATGTTCGCCTTTTCGCTGGTTTTATTGATTGGTTTATTGTGGCGAAGCTATAGGGCAAAGCTGCGATTGAACAAATCGTTGGTGGAGAAGAATGAGCGTATAAGTGACTTAAACCTAATGAAGGACCGGCTTTTTTCTGTAGTAAGCCATGATCTTCGCGGGCCAATGGCATCCCTATAGCAAACGTTGAATTATATAAACGAACACGAATTAACTGCCGATCAACAACGGTCATTGCTGGGAAGTTTGGGCAACCAACTCGCGGTGTCAAGCCAAATGTTGAATAATTTGCTAACCTGGGCTGCCAACCAGCGGGAGGGCATGGTGGCCGACATTCAAAAAATGGCCCCCGATATTATTGTAAAAGAGGTACTGGCTGTTTTTGAACCAATAGCACAAAAAAAGAACATTGGCATAGCCTACAACCCTTACCATGCAACAATGTTGATGGCAGATGAAAGCCAATATAGAATTATTGTACAAAACCTACTGAGCAATGCCATAAAGTTTACCCCAGAAGGCGGCCGTATAAACATATATTTTACCCATGCTTTCGGGTTGGTAAAAATACATATAAGTGATTCTGGCGTTGGCATAGCCAAAGAAAAACTAAGTAAGCTGTTTAACAGTTTTGGAACGGCTATTACAAGCTATGGCACAGGCAAAGAAAAAGGCACTGGTATAGGCCTGATGATAGTGAAGGAGTTTACCGACCAAAACAAAGGCACCGTAACTGTTGAAAGTGAAGAAGGCACGGGCACAACATTCAGCGTGTCGTTTCCTGCGGCCGAATAAGCCAGGTGGGTTTAAATACCCAGCACTTCTTTTAGCTTAATATAGCCGGCCTTGCTTACAGGTAGCCTTGCGCCGGTACTTAAAAGTACCAAGTGGCTGTCTTTCTCGTATGGGTCTATGCGGGTAATCAGTTGGGTATTGATGATGTACGAGCGGTGTACCCGCACAAAATTTTGTTGCAATGCGTCTTCAAAATGTTGCATTGTTTTCTTTTTTAAAAATGCGCCTTCCTGCGTGTGTATTTTTACATAATCATCCGCCGCTTCTAAATAATGAATAGAAGGGATGGGGATGATTTTAATTTTACCGCCGTCTTTCAGCACTATCCGGCTGGCCTGTATGGGGGATGTGCTTACCGATTCCAGCAAAGCCTGTGTTTGTTCGGGCTTTGGTTTTTGTTCCTGCAAAAATTTCTGCATGGCTTTGTTAAAACGCTCCTTGCTAAATGGTTTAAGCAGGTAGTCTACCGCGTGGGTCTCAAATGCTTTTATGGCAAACTCTTCAAAAGCGGTCGCAAAAATTATGGCCGGTGGGTTTTCAATCAGCTCAAGCATCTCAAAACCGTTTATTTTTGGCATCTGTATATCCAAAAACACCAAGTTTGGCTGGTATTGCTGAATGGCCTTTACCCCGGCAAAACCATCATTACACTCTTGCACCACGTCCATGTCTGGGTAAGCTTGCAAGTATTCTTTTACCATCATCCTGGCCAATGGCTCGTCATCTATTATAACTACTTTCATAACGGTTTTTATGTAAGCTGAGGTATGTAAATGGTTGTAGTAAATATATCGTTTTCTGTTTTTGTTTGTAATAAGTCGTGCCTGGCAAACAGTAAAAATAGCCGCCTTTTTATACTGGCCAGCCCAAAGCCGGTGCCTTGCAAAGGCTGCGATGTTTCGGGGTCAAACGGGTTTTGTATAGTTACCTGCAGCATCGTTTCAACCACGTTGGCCTGTATGTGTATACATACATCATCCACTGTGTCGTAAAGGCCAAATTTAATGGCATTTTCCACCACTGGCTGCAGCAGTAGGGATGGCAGTTTTGTTTGCAACGCCGCCTCATCGTGTTCAATACTTGTTTGAAGCCTGTGGCCGAAACGTACTTTTTCTATATCAAGGTATAAGGCAAGGTATTCTAATTCTTCCTTCAACGTACTCCATTGGTGTTCGTCTTTACGCAGCGTGCCACGTAAAAAATCTGACAGTTGTTGTATCATGTGCCGCGCTTTCTCTGGCTGGCTGCCTATGAGCGCGCTGATTGAATTGAGGCTATTGAATAAAAAATGTGGTTGCAGCTGTTGTCTAAGCTTAAATAACTCTGCTTCCTTGGTTAATTTTTCGGCGTCAATTTTGCGTTGGTTCATCAATTGCTGGTCCTCTTGGGTATACCACAACAAGCCCACCATGCTCATGCAGCCTACCAATAAAAATGAAATGCCAAAACGTATGGCTAACCCGTCTTCAAAAACCTGAATAAAATGTGCGTCTTTGCCAAGCAATAACTTTACCAACCATTTTGATATAAAAAGGCATAACCCACTTATGGCCAGGCTAATGATAAGCACATAATAGTATTTTTCCTGCTTGGGCAGGTAATAGCGCATGTTGTTGATGATAAACATGCAACAAGCCCCCAACAACCCAAAGGTTAAAACACTTTCAACAATAGCTTGTGGAAAGGTTACATTTTGTTGCAACAATATGGCGGCCCTTATGGTGGCGCAAACCGCCCACCAAATTATATTAATCCGTACAAGGCTTTTAACGGCTGTGGTGGTATTAGCCAAAGTATTATTAGTTTAACCTTATTGTTTTGTGCATGCTGCTTTCCATTAAATGCTTTGCCCTCAAATGCACCAGCATAATGTAAATATCAGCGTATTCTTCTTCCTTAATGCGGCTGTACATCTCTGCGCCGTCGGCAAGGTCGTTCAATATATGTACTTCGCTTACATCTATAAACTTCCAGTGCACGGGTTTATAGGTGTTGTTTAAAAAATTGTCTTGCTCGCGTTCGCCCATCAGCCTCGCTTTTTGAAAAGCATGTAGGTCGTCATCGGCTTTTATAAGGCGCAGCTGTTCGTCAAACTGTGCGGTATGGTTACCATCCCCGCACAGTATGCGGTAAATAAGTTTAGCAAGGTACCATTTCATAGCCTAAGTTTTGGTGTTGTTATTTTCTGATTGCTTTGGGAAATAATGGGTAAATAAGCTGATGTTCATTGTGTATTTGCTTGGTAGTGCCCCCGCTTTTTTACCAAGTGTAGGGGCGTAGCTTTTTGCCTAGCAACTAATTATGATGATGTTGCCTAATATCGCTGTTCCGTCAAGTACTATTACTTTTTCTTCTTTTGCAATAGGGTTATTGTGTACGTTTTTATGCCGTACATCGCCCAAAACAGCCGTAATGTTGTTGCGCATTATCCAACTTTCGGGAATGTAAATTTTGGTATTGCCCAAAACTGCGGTTACATCAATATGTGCAGTGCCTTGTAGGCCGGCCTCCCGTAAATCAATCAATGTATTACCCAATATGCTTGTTGCTTCAGCGGCCTTAAAGTGTTGGCTGTTAATGAAGCGCTTGGTATTGCACAAAAAGCTGTCGGCGGTTACAACGTCCCCTGCTTCGTTATCACCTAACAGGCCCTTTTTTTGTGCCGGGTAAGGGCGGCTGCGTTGCTTGGCCATTAATATAAAGCCCGCCAAAATAACCAGGCCGGGGCCGGCATATTTTTCTAGGTTTAGCCACGAGGCCTGTTGTAAAGCCGTTAGGTACACCCCAACCACCACCGGTATTAGCCAAAAAAGAGTTCTAAACCTTTGGTAAATACCCAGTAAAAGACCGCCTGCCACTATTACGGCTTGCCAACTTGCCAACCAGGTAGGAATGTTGTAATTAAGCCTTACAGCGGCTGCAATTAAGCCTGCAGTGGTTAAAAACAAACCCAGCCAAACAGTGCTTACGGGCTTTTGTGATATTGTTTTATCTTTTTCCATTACAGTTGAGTTTGCTTGTATGTGGTTAGAAATTTCTTATTTCAATGCCGCCAAAAACTGCTGCGCCCGTTAGTACCAATGTTTTGTTGGGGTCAATGCTGGTAACGGCAACTGTTCTTTTATCTTCAATGCTGCCGAACACGGGGGTTACTTGGTTTTTTATGTCCCAGTGGGAGGGTACTGTTATTTTAGCCCCGCCAAAAACCATGGTTAGGTCCAGTATCACTGGGCTTTGCATGTCGGCCTGGCTAAAATCAATCTCAGCTCCCCCAAAAAAACAGGTAATGTCGCCCCCCCTGAAATTTTTTGACAAAACCACTTTTTTGGTGCCCCCGAAAATGTTGGTGGAATCAATATATTCACCATCAGTGGTGGAGGCGTTGTATGCCTTATTGGTGTCGTATTTTTGGTTCCATTTCTCCCAGTCATCTTTCCAGTCTTGTTTCCAGCCTTCTTTTATGCTGGCCCTCATGTTCCGCTTCCATTGTTGCTTGTCAAATCGGTCGTTTTTCCTTCTTACAATAAACATGATGCCTACCAATATTAACACGCCGGGCCACAAAAGTTCTTTAAGGCGGAATGCTTCGAATTGCTCATCAAGCAAAAAAGCGCTGCCGATAATAATCAGGATAAACCAAGTAGCATTTCTAAAATTGTGTTGAAAGCCATTTAGCAGGCCTATGCCTATCAACAGCATAGGCCAAGTAAATATCCAATAGGGTAGGCCTACGCCCAATTTGTGTAAAAGCATTAGGCCGCCTACTATGATGAGGAAAATGCCTGTCCATTCTTTGTGCCTTGGCCTTGCTGGTGGGGTATTCTGATCCATGGAGTATATTTTTTGTGATGGATTAATTTGATGCACCAAAAATATACAGCTTATGGCAGGGCCGGAAGGGCAGGTAGGCGGCTGGGTACAAAAACGGCGGTAAATGGCGGGGTATTGTAGGCGAAAGCACTGCGCGGCCAGTGTAGGTTATTTGGTTTTTGCTACTTTTTATAACGGTTCAATTGGGGGGTGGGGCGTTTTATAACGATGTGGAACCTTTTCCGCAATTTATAATTGGCATTGCGGCCTGTTGTACAAAGGCCGCAATGCCAATTGCTTTATCAATCCCTATAATTCAGCGCGGGCTTTCTGTCGCCCAGCAAAGCCTGGTATTTGTAATTCCCTAGGGCGGCTTTGTATTCTTGGGTGGCTTTTTCAATAAGAGCATGGTCGGTAAAAAGGTCAATGGCAGTAAGTGCCATGGTTTTTGCTGCCACCATTAAGCCTTTGGCACCAATATCCTTACTGCCGCAGGCAACAGCCTGCCAGCTATGGGCTGCGGTACCAGGCACCCAGGTGGCGGCTGTAAGCCCCACGGTGGGTACGGCATAACTTACGTCTCCCACGTCGGTGGAGCCTGTGGATGCGTCGGCCGCATTAAGGGTGGTTTTAATGCTGTCTGCTGTTGCTATGGCCGGTGCCTTATAGTTAAAGGTGGCCTGTATTTTTTGGGCAAAGGCAGTTTCCTCAGCGGTGTATTTCACGCCACCCACCTGTAACAGGTTTTTTTGCATGGCATCGGCCAGGGTGTTATTCAGCAGCAGGTCGTGCGTGCCGCCGATTATTTCATAATCCATGGTGGTTTCGGTGCCTTCGGCGGCCCCATTGGCTGCTTTTACCACCCTTTTAAATATTTCGCGCACCATGTCTTTTTCAGGGTGGCGCACATAGTAGTACACTTCAGCAAAGTCGGGTACCACGTTGGGTGCCTTGCCCCCGTTGGTAATTACGTAGTGTATGCGGGTTTGTTGGGGTATGTGTTCACGCATCATGTTAACCATATAGTCCATGGCTTCTACCGCATCCAGTGCCGAGCGGCCTTTTTCAGGTGCGGCTGCTGCATGCGCGGCTATGCCATGAAACCTGAACTTGGCAGAAATATTGGCCAGTGCGCTTACCTTGGTAACCTCGTTGGCATCGCCCGGGTGCCAGTGAATAATGGCATCGGCATCATTAAACAAACCGGCCCTTACCATATACACCTTGCCAGAGCCGCCTTCTTCCGCCGGGCACCCAAATACCTTAACAGTACCTTTAAGTTTGCCTTCGGCAATCAGCTTTTCTATTTCAATGCCCGCCGCTATTGATGCTGTGCCAAACAGGTTATGCCCGCAGCCATGGCCTGCCGGTTTACCTGCCAGCGGTGTTTTTGCCGCCACACTGTCTTGCGCTAAGCCGGGCAATGCGTCAAATTCGGCCAATATGCCAATTACCGGTTTGCCGCTGCCATACTGGGCGACAAATGCGGTGGGTATGCCAGCAACGCCTGCTTCAACAGTAAAGCCGTTGTCTTTTAGGGTTTGCTGCAACAATGCCGAGCTTTTGTATTCCTTATAACCCACTTCGGCATAGTCCCAAATTTGTACGGCAATTTTTTTATAGTTTTCGTAGCCTGCCTGCAAATCTGTAATAGCAGTGGTTTTAATGGCAGGTGCTACTGGTTTCTTTTGTGCAGTACAAATAATGAATGACCCTAGTACTGGCAAAGCTGTAAGCAATAACAGTTTTTTAATCATGGCGGTTTTTTTTAAGAGGTAATTGAATGTACGTGCCTGCTTGGCCCAACAACATTGTTAGGCGTACTTATAACTTTGCTCTCATGGTTGTACTATCAAAGTAAACAACATACAAAAGAAAAAGGCATTATTGTAGTGCCGTTAAGCCAAAACAATAATGCCGTTAAGTTAAGTAAGGATGCCGGCAATTTGCTATGCCAGGCAATTTTTTTTAGAAACAACCTCGGCTATGCCCATAAATTACCCGGGTACAGGCCGCTCTTCACCAATGCATCAATGCTGGCCTGTACTACTGGGGCATCTTCTTTGTAAGTAACCCCAAACCATTTAGCACTGGTAGGTATCAGTTCAATAACCCCCAAGCCCGACTTAATGTAGTGGTCGGCCATGGTGGGTATCAAAAACTCCCCTTTGGCGGTATGTATATTTTTGTCTAAAAATAGTTGGAACTCACTCTCGCACATGTCAATATACGCTGGTGCAAAGCAGAAAAAGTTCATGCTCACCTTTGTGCTTTCCGGTAGTTCGGTAAGGGTGTCATTGTCTTCGTAAACAATGGTATCTTCCTTACGGTAAATCTTAAGACGTTCGTCTATACCTGTCATTTCATTTTGGGCGTTGGTGGCAATTACGCCACGGCTAACGCTGCCGTTATCGCTTAATGTGTTGGCCAGTTCGTAGCCTAACACAGCCATTTTTTTATCGGTACACCTGTTCAATAAAAACTCATAGGCCTTTATAAACGCATCCCTGCCGTAAAAGTCATCCGCATTTATTACCGCAAAAGGGCCGGTAACAGCGCCTTTGCAACAAAGCACGGCATGGGCGGTACCCCAAGGTTTAACCCTTTCTGCAGGCAGCTCCCTTGTGCCTAAAAAGGAGGTAAGGCTTTGGTAAACATAGCTCGTTTCAATTTTGCCGGCCAGCTTGGGTTCAAAAATAGCCTTAAAGTTTTCAGCAAAGTCTTCCCGTATAATAAAAACCACCTTGGTGAAACCTGCCCCGATGGCATCGTAAATTGAGTAGTCCATAATAGTTTCGCCAGAGGGGCCGAAAGACTGTGTTTGTTTCATACTGCCGTAGCGGCTGGCCATGCCTGCGGCTAGGATAACGAGCGTAGGTTGCATATTGGACGTTTTGTTTTTTTGAAAATGCTACAATTAACACTGTAGATTGCAATATTAATTGGTAATAATGTGTTTGCAAAATAAACTGGTTTTAAAAAACATTAAGATACAAGGCTTTTACGCTGGTTGGTTAACGGAAAACACTGGCATAGATGTGTTGCGCATTGATGAGTTGCACCCAGTGGTAAGCGGCAACAAGTATTTTAAGTTGAAGTATTACTTGTTGGATGCTTTGCAAACTGGTTGCCATACGGTGGCTACTTTTGGCGGGGCCTACTCAAACCACATTGTGGCGGCAGCGTTTGCCTGCCGGGAGTACGGGCTTAACAGCGTTGGCATAATACGGGGCCAAAAACCTGCCACGCCATCGCACACGTTAACCCAAGCGGAAGGTTATGGCATGCAATTGCAATTTGTTAGCCGGGCGCACTTTAAAAACAGGCAGCCCCTGCACCAAAGCGGCAACGGGGTTTACTTTGTTGGCGAGGGGGGCTACGGCGCATTGGGGGCCAAAGGTGCTGCTGAGATATTGCAATGCGTGCCAGATAGCCAGTATTATACGCATATAGTTTGCGCGCTGGGTACGGGTACCATGTTTGCCGGGCTGGTAAACGGCAGCAGCCCGCACCAAACAGTAATTGGCATAAGTGTGCTTAAAAATAATTTTTCCATAGCCGATGAGGTTAAGTTGTTGATTAACAACAATAACAGCCATGGCCAGTACAATATTGTACATGGCAACCATTTTGGGGGCTATGCAAAGCACCCGCCAAACCTTATTGGGTTTATGAATGAATTATGGACTGCCCACATGCTGCCCACTGATATTGTTTACACCAGCAAAGCTTTTTATGCGTTGAGGCAAATGGTTATTGAAAAGTTAATTGATGCTGGCAGCAGGGTTTTATTTGTGCATAGCGGGGGGTTGCAAGGCAACGCATCGCTACCAGCCGGCGTATTATCATATTAATAAACCGTGCAGCTTATATTTGTGCTGCGCATTAATAAAACAGTTTATGGCTAAGATTAACCTGATAGTAACCGCCGTCCTATTTTTTAGTATTGTAAAAGCTGGCGCCCAAGAGGGCGGCCTGCCTGAATTTACGGTTGAGAACCTTGGCAAAAACCGAACCTTGGTAAGTTGGGAAAACCCCTATGGCGACGGACTGCTGCAGGTGAATGTGCAGGTTTCGTACGATAGCTTGCGGAATTTTGGAACAGTGTTCGAACCCCTTTCCCCCACATTGCCACAAAACGGCTTTGTTAACACAAAAGGTTATGCCGGCAAGGTGTACTACCGCTTATTTTTTGTGTTGACCGGGGGTGCATACTATTTTACACAGCCGAAAGCCGTTGAAGAAGAAGAAGAGTTGGAAGGCAAGACGCGTTTTGCCGTAAAGGAAAGCACTATAACTGTTAGAACGCCGTTAAGCATATTGGCGCACCTTACCCCAACTGATTTTAGAAAATTTCGTGACTCCATTTCAACAAGTACCAAGGATACTTTGGTGTTGGTGAACCAAAACGAAATGGTGCTGAAGCATTTTGGCCACGCCGATATTAATTTTTTAGGTTTTATTGGCCTTAACCCTGAAGGTTTTGTGGAGATAAAACTGCCCGATGCGAATTTGAAAAGATATAAGGTTGTTTTTACTGATAACAACGGGGCGCACCTTTTTACTATTAACCACGTACCCGATACCGACCTAGTGCTTGACAAAACGAATTTTTTGCAGGCGGGCTGGTATTCGTTTGAATTATACCAGGACGATAAAATTATTGAACGGAATAAGTTTTACCTGCAAAGCGATTTCTAAAATGGAACATTTGTTTCTTTAAGAATTAGGGCGATCATTTTCTGGTCGCCCTTTTCATTTTGCAAAAGTGGGTGTTTGGTGTGGGATATAGTACCACACCCTTCAACATTCAACCTGGGCATATGGTGGGTTCTAATAAATTTTTACCCCCGCCAAATTTTATACTTTCTTTGCAGGTATATGAAACCTGCGTTGCTTAAAATGCATCTGGCTGTTTTTTTGTGGGGCTTTACCGGGGTGTTGGGGCGGCTGATCTCGCTTAGCGAAGGGCCGCTGGTTTGGTGGCGCTTATGCATAACCTCCATTACGTTGTGGGTGTTGTTTTTTGTTACCGGTAACATTCAACGGGTGACTTTTAAAGATTTCTTGAAGATAGCAGGTATAGGCTCTCTGCTTGCCTTGCATTGGCTGTTTTTTTATGGCAGCATAAAATTTGCGAATGTTTCCATCGCCTTAACATGCCTCTCCACAACGGGGTTGCTTTCCGCAGTAATTGAGCCGCTGTTCTTCCGCAAAAAAATTGATTTGTTTGAGCTGTTATTGGGGCTGTTCGCGCTGGCAGGTATTGGGCTCATCTACCTGTCTAACCTTAAGTTTTCCACGGGCATTTATATAGGTTTGTTGTCTGCGGTGACTACGGCGACTGTGTCAATCTTAAACAAAAAAATCGTGTCGGGCTACCACCCCATGGCCATTACCTTATACCAATTGAGCGGCGGTTTTGCTGGGCTTACGCTTATAATGCCTTTGTACAATTACTTGTTCCCCGCAAAATATTTGATGCCCCAGCATTTCGACTGGTTGTGGCTGGTGCTGTTAAGTTGGGTGTGTACCATATTTACTTTTTTCCTGTATATCGCATCGCTAAAAAAGGTGAGTGCCTTTACCGCCAACCTGTTGCTTACGTTGGAGCCTGTGTATGGCATCATACTCGCATTTATCGTGTTTCATGAGAACAAAGAGCTGCACAATAATTTTTATGGCGGTTTTGCACTTATATCACTGGCTGTGGTGCTACAAATGGTGCGGCTGGTAAGGCAGGGCCGTAAGGCTGTGCTAGAACAGGCGCAATAAGCCAATGGGCTTACGCGATGTTATTTTACGGCTTGCAGCCACCTATAGCATCCACGCCTTGTATTCGCACAACAAATCAACCTGCGGGTCTACATAAAGCTTGCGTGTTGGCTGGTTGCACGGTATGTTGAACACCGTTTTTCGGCCGGTTATGTGCAATACCTTTACCAATTGCCCGTTAACAAAAGGAAATACTACCTCCAACGGAAAATCAAACAGTGTTGCCTGCTTTTGCTCAACCGAAACGGTTATTTTCTTCGTTAAGGAATCGAATTGCCATATAATATCCAGTTGGGGCTGGCCGGGCGTGTACAGCCATTGCTTAAAAAATGCCGATAGGTTGCTGTGGCATATCTGCTCAAATATGGCTTGCAAGTCGTGCGTGTCGGCATTATGGCCACCGTAAACAGCATAGTAACGCCTTACGCCCTGCCAAAAAGCAGCGTCGCCCAACTTTCTGCGCAGCATATGCAATACCCATCCGCCTTTTTGGTAGCTGTTGGCATTTAGCAGTTGCATAAGGTTGTTGCCGTACGTGGTATCCACCACGGGGGTATGCCGCTTTTTGGAGAACTCAATAACCGTTTTCCGGTCTTCTGCCAGCCGTTTGTAAAAACTGTCTGTACCGTATTTTTCCTCGTGGTAAAGGTGTGTCATGTAGGTGGCAAAGCCCTCGCTAAGCCAAAGGTGCTGCCAGTTTTTTTCGGTGGCGGTATTGCCAAACCACTGGTGTGCAATTTCATGCGCTATCAAGGCTTCTGCGGTGCTGCTGCCCACGCTTTTTTCGTAATAGAAAATGGCACTGGCGTTTTCCATTCCGCCAAATATGGTTTTACTCTGCACGTTGGCTAATTTTTTATAAGCATAAGGCCCCACATGGCTTATGTAAAACGGCAGTATGTTTTTGGCCATGGCATAGGTGGCAAAGCCCGCCGTTCTGTCCTCTGGGTACACCCAGCTGTATACAGGTATGTTTTGCACATTGCCTGCGTATTGCACGGCAAAATCGGCCGCGCCAATTACCATTACTTTGGTGGGCAGTTCGGCAGCTTCTTCCCAATGGGTAAGCCTGCGGTGGCCGGGCAGGTTGGTTTCCTCCGTTTTTATGCCGTTGGCCACCACTTGGTAATGCTCAGGTGCTGTTACAAGCCATTCTACGGAAGCTTTGTCAGACAGGTGGTCGTTACAGGGAAACCAGTAGTGCGCCCTGTTTGGCCAGTTATCGCCAAAAAAAGTGCGGTGGCCGTACAGGTTGGTAGATATGATGAGGCCGTTGGCAGGTATGCCTTGGTACTGTATGGTAAAGGTGGCCGTATCACCGGGCTTGGCATTGGTGCTGATGAGCAAGTGTTGCGCATCCTGCTTAAAGCCTGCTTCGTTTTGCTGTTGCCATATTTTGGTAACCAGCATGCCAGTGTCGCCATTTGGCCCCACCAAATCCAACGAAAGGGTTGTTATGGCCTGCGCGAATTGCAGTGTAATGGAAGCTTGGCCTTGGATAATATTGTTAGTATCGTTAATGTTTATGGCAAGTTTGTAATGCAGCACATTAATGGCGGTGTTGGGTTGCTGGGCAGAAGCAAGATTGGCTATGCAAAATATGGTTACTAGCAGGCAGAGCTGTTTACGCATGCGGTATATTGCTTTAGGATTATGAATGTTATGGGATGAAGATAAAGCCAATTTGCCAAAAAAGCCTGTAAATATTGGTCGGCATACTGTTGTAACCCTTATGTTGGGCTGCACAAGTATGAATTTTGTAAATAATGCCTGCAATTGTGTAACAACGTTGTTTTAATATTAACCCAACTTTGTTTACTAGGGCTAACCAGTAAATAATACCACCATCCCATGCTAGATAATATAGTAAGTAACGAGATAGAAAAAGGGAAAGTGCTTATTGTTGTAGAAATAATTGAATACATACCGAACGCAGTAGTTAGCAGGACCATTCTTAAAAAAACTACCGGCAACGTAACTGTTACGTCCTTTGCGGTGGGGGAGGAGTTAGCAGAAAGAATATCGCCGCATGATATTTTTGTGCAAATTATTGACGGGGCTGCGGAGGTGGTTATTTCGGAAAAAAAATATCAGCTAAACCGTGGTGAAGGAATCGTTATTCCCGCTAATGCGCCCTATTGCTTTAATGCCAATGTGCAATTTAAGATGATTACCACTGTTATTAAAAGTGCCTACGATGCTTAATTGGCATGGCCTTGTAGCACTATGGGGTTATTGATTAGACGCAACCAAAATAAACTAACCGAGCAATGGGAACACTTGCACACAGCAAAAATCTGCAATCGTTTAATTATCTGTACGATGCCTATGCGCCCGCCCTTTACGGGTTGATTATTAAATTAACCCCCGAAAGCGATGTTGCCTGTGATATTTTACTAAAAAGCTTCCGGCATATTTGGGTGAATATTGACGAGTATGATGCGGAAAAAGAAAGACTGCTTAACTGGATGATTGCTATAACTATTAAACAGTGTAGCGAGACGCTATGTTTGCCCAAAAATTACTTACTAGGGAAGATTGTTGGCAAACCATTTTATGATGGCGTTGAAATAATGGGGGCAATTTGATTGCGCGGCTTAATGCGTGTTGCTTTTTGCCGGTGGGTTTTTTGCCAATATTATGACAGTAGGAGTTACCCCAACACCTTGTTTGTACCTTTCAAGTAAAGCATTCTGCCGTAGTAAATAACCAACACCAGTAGGTTAAATGCTATAAAACTAAACAAGTAAATATTTAGGTCAAACGGCGTATAGTAATACACGCGCCAAGAAGAAGGCAGAGCACCCACGTATGGCGAAGTAATGGCTATATACACCGTTTCGTAATGTGTTGCCACTAATGCTAATAAGCCCCAAGCAAATGATAGCCGTAAGCGTTTGAAAAGATACAGCACTAAGGTTAGCAGGATGAACAGCGGATAAATATAGGTGCCTGGCTGGTTGGCAGCTGAATAGTAGAAATTATAGCTATCAGTTTTTGGAGGTAAATATTTGCAAAGGTCAAAAAGAACCTTCATCCTATAAACAAACACTATAAAGCAATAAATAAACACCAAGCTATAGCCCGCCGCCAGCCACTGTTTTATCAACGGCCGCCAGCGCCTGTTGGCATAAAATGCCAACAGTAACAATGGAAAGGTTATCAAGAAGCCCCATGTAACTGCATACCCAAAATAGTAGGCCATATTGGTCATCAAGGGCAAAAAAAAATTTCTTAAAAATAGTGTCAAATGTACTTGGTTTCGCTAAATTTATGGTACACATTATTTCCCATACCCCTATTATACAAGTACGTTATGCCAGTTCATATTCCCGATCAAACAAGCCAAAACGACGAGCGTGTAGCATTAAATTTTGACGACTGGTTTAAAGACGGAAGCTATGCCTATTTTGTAAGTATACAGAACTATCAAAATTCTACGGTTTTTCACAACCTTAGCAGCCCGCATAACGATGTGGAAAGGCTGCGTGATGTGCTTGCCGGCATGCACAATTTTGCGGTGCCGCCGGTGGATTACACAACTGCCGCAGGGGAAACAGTATCGTTGCCCAACCCTTTGCAAGATGCCACAAAACAGCAATTGCTACATTTTGTAAACAATATACAACATGGCAGCGACAGCAGGATACTCATCTATTTTGCCTGCCACGGCATAACTGAAGAAAGTGAAAACGGCAGGCCTGAAGGGTATTTAATACCGTATGACGCGGAACCTGGCAACACCGATAGCTATGTAAAAATGACGGATGTGTACAAAGCCCTGCTACGGGTAAAATGTAAGCACCAGCTGATTGTGCTTGACTGTTGCTATGCCGGTGCGTTAAAATGGGCGCAGAAAACCACCACCCGCGGTAGTGCGTTACGTACCCGTGGCCCGATTGCCTATAACCGGTTTGCCTATTTTGCCGGCAACAAGGCAAAACAAGTAATAACCTCTACCGCAGATGACCAAACGGCCACAGACGTGTATGCTGCAAAACGCGACGCGGTTGAAACAACAGCGGGCGGCAAAGCACTTTCACCTTTTGCCAGCAGCCTTATTAAAGCCCTGGCCACTGGTGTTGCTGACAGCCATACATTAGGAAGCCCTTACCCCGATGGGCTCCTTACTGCAGTTGAAATAGGCGAATATGTAAAAAAGGAAATTCAGGATGAGCAGCTGGCCCAGATACCGGCGGTATGGAATATTGGCGACTACTCAAAAGGGGAGTTTATTTTTAAAAACCCAACAACGCCGAGCATATTGCTTAAAAAGCTAGGCGCCAACAGGCCAAACCCTTTTAAGGGCCTGGAATCGTACACGGCAAAAGACAGGCATGTTTTTTTTGGCAGGCAGCGCATACTGGATAGGGATGAGCCCGGCAGCCTGATTAATGTGTTAAAAAATTACGATGTTATTGTGGTGTACGGCGCATCTGGTTGTGGCAAATCTTCGCTAATAAGGGCTGGGGTGTTACCGCTACTTGGTTATGATGAAAAAAATTGTTTAGAAATAAGGCCAGGCGCTACGCCGTACACAAAGCACCAAGATGTTTTAACCGGTGTAAAAAGCAAAGCAGGCCAAAATTTTTGCCTTTTTATCGACCAATATGAAGAATTGATATCTGTTTGCAGTGATGTGCGGGAGCGCAACAGTTTTGAGCTAGCGCTGAAAGACTTATCGGGTACCGTAAAAATAGTCATCGCGGTAAGGTCAGATTTTAAGATACACTTTAACACCGCAACCCTGTGCGAAGCCGGCAATTATAAAGAGTATTCGGTGCCGTCTTTTACCCGCGATGATATAAAAGAAATTGTTACGGGTGTGGCAGAACATGAATCATTGCTGTACCGGGCCAGCTATGATGAGGGTATGGGCGATGTGGAAAAAACCATGGCCGATGAGGTATTTACCAGCCAGATTATAGATGACGCCGCAGGCTACCCAGACTCGCTGCCGCTGCTGTCGCTGGCCTTAAGCACCTTGTTTAAGAACCGAGCCACCGACGCCTATTATCAGTTTGAGTTTTTAACCCAAAACGAGTATGAACGGTTTAATGGTGTAGCCGGCATTATACAGAGCCTGGTGGAAGATGTGTTTGCCCGCGTAGGCACTGGGGAAAATAAAAACCCTGATAATATTGAAGTGCCTTTATATGCCTACGGTGACGGGCAAAAGCTACTGTTGCAGATAATATTCAGGATGATATCGTTTGACGGGGGCGAACGGACCAAGCGAAGGGTTTATACGCGGCAGGAGCGGAATGGTAAGATAATAAACGAATTAGATTTTGGCGCAGAAAAAAACAGCAAGGTAACCAAGGTTTGTGAGGAGTTGGTAAATGCAAGGTTGTTAAAGCAGGACAGGGACGGCAACAATAATGCGTACGTTGAGCCTGCCCATGAGGCGCTGCTGCGTTCCTGGCCCAGGCTATCGAATTTATTGATAAGGCGGGATGGGCAGGCTACTGCCAAAGCCACACAGCAAATAACTAACCAAGATAAAATTGTTTTGCTGCGCCAGTTATCTGACATTGCCATTACCAGTTATACTGCCGATGCCAAAAACCGAAAAGACCAATTGTGGGTGAAAGACCCCCGGCTACAGCATATACAAAGCTTGCAGCCCGCTTTTATAATGCTTAACGCCATAGAGGGCCAGTTTGTACAAGAATCTGCGCAACTGCGGCAGAGGCGAAAAAGGCAGCGGACAATATTGTTAGCGGCTTTGTGTGCCATTTCAACGGCCGTGGCAATTTACTTTAGTATATTGAACAAACAGGTAAGAAATGAATTGGCTGAGGGTTATGTGCAACAAAGCCTCAGCGAAAATAACCAACAGAACTATATTAAATCCCTCTTTTTAGCCGTAGAAGCATTAGGTGCAGTTACCGATGACGATAAACGGCGTGATGTATTATTACAGGCCCAAAAATCGCTACCATATTTTGTTTACCAATATAGTAAGCCGATACCCAAAGGCAACTGGATGAAGTACCGGGTGACAAAAAGCGGTGATAAGGTTGCATTTTTTAACAATAATACTTTGCAGGTTGTTGAAACCCAATCAGGAGAAAGCCTTTATGTACAAAATGACAGCATAAATTCAGTGTCCTTTAATAGCCTTGGAAATAAATTGCTTGTTTCGTCCAAATCAGGAATATACCTCGTTGACTTAACTTCAAGAAGCAGTTACATTATAAGTAGCGATAATGTTACCGCAATATCTTTTTTTAAGGGTGATGCAGCGTTTATCGGTGCAATTGGTAAGAGTATTTGTAGGTGGGATTTAGTTATTGGCAGGTACATGAAAAAAAACTTGGTCAATTTTCCATATGTAATAGATAACGTCATATTATCGAATGATGAAAGTTGGTATGGGGTTGCGCAATATTTACCAACTGGAGAAACGGTAACAACATTCATTGATGAAGACAATTTTCATAACGTAACAGGTAGCTTAATGGCATTTGATTTAATTGATGCGCAAACCAATAAAGAAATATATTCAAAAAAAGAGCAGCAATCCACCAAATGGTTTAGAATCGTACAAAGCCGAAATGGTAAAATGATACTGGTAGATGGGATCGTTGACGTGGACGTGTTTGATATATCAAAGCGAAAAATAATCACCCATAAACATCTTGATGGTCAAGACTTAAGGTGGTTGGGACGCAATAATTCAGATAATGGAAATAGCGAAGGCCTTACTTGGTTCAGAAATTTTCCCCATCATTCTCAAGATTTTATAAATCCGTTAGACAATGACAATAAAACTTATGTAATAGACAACCATAATATACATATTTTTGATAGCGCACATGCGCTCCTAGGGACTGGCTCCTTTAGCCCCTCCGCACCTTACGAAGTAATATTCTTAGGTACAAGTAATTATTTTATAATAAGTACTGAAAATGGGTTAAGGTTTTACAAATATTGCCTTCCGCAACAAAAAACCGTCATCGATATATCGAAAAACAGCACACGTTTATTAAACGAAAATTCAATATTATACATTCAAAAAGATAGTTGTAGGATGTGGAATGCCGACGAAAGTTTAAGTGTTTCAATCCCGCTACAGCATAACCATTTTGGCATACTTACTAGGGCTTTTGGGAATGCCAAAGAAAAAATCTGCTATTTTGAGGACGGGCAATCATCATATATAGCGGATTTTAGGAATAAGAAAATCTATGACCTCAAAAAAAGGTATAAAAATTTTAGCAGCCCTTTTAATAGTTTTTTTAATGCAATCATTTATCGAAACGATGATAGCATTGTGCATATTAGAAAAAGCCCGGATTGGAGAGACTATGAATTGCCCAACCTTGGAAAAACAAGTTTTGTTGTATTTGCCCAGTCCTCAAATAATGTCGTTGCGGCAATAACCAACAATGGAATTGTAACATGGGATTTACATGATTTTTCTAGGCCGTTATACGCTATTAACGGAACCGAATTTGGAAAGGATACAGTTTTTACACTTGATACCATTTCAAACAGTAAATTTATATTTCTATTTACATTATTTAGTGGGCCGAATACGCAAAATGTAGGTTTAAGGGCCCTCCAAATCGGTGAAAATGGAAGTCTTACACTGCTGCCAAACATAATTTTGGATGCTAATGCTGTTCGTTCGGTCCATTATTCGGTTAGCCGCCAAATAGGTGTACTTGGGACGTCTATTATTGACTTTTTACACGGGACTGTATTTAACTCGCCAGTTAATACAGGAATTTCGTCATTTGATATAAGGGATGACGAAAGTGTTGTTGCTACAGAAGATTATGTGAAAGCTCTTGGCCACGGATACGGTTTTTATAGGCTAAAACGCCTTGAAGGCAAATTGTCATTACAGCAATTAGGCAAAAAGTTGCATTTTGGAAACATCTCAACAGATGGTGCGTTAATTTCCCCGGACCAGAAAACAGTGGCTTGTTATTTGCATAAGGCCGATTATCAGGGCGATACTGCAATGATTTATGATATTGAAAGTGGAAAGTTTTTGCTTGGTGCAAAACCACATTCGGATCTTTATGCCACGTGGGGATACGCTCTTTTTTTTAGCTCAGATTCACGCAAATTGGACGTGGCAGTCAGGCACTTTGACAGCTCGACAACTATCCAAAGCCTTATTTCAGTTGATCTCGACATTCCCCCAGCGCTCTTTAAACTACAGGCCCAGGCACTCACGGGTTTGCAATACAATACCAGCACGGGCGAACTGGAGGATGTGCCGGTGGATACCTGGCAAGAGTTAAAAAATAAGTACGAGGCGGCAGCCAAGGAACACTACCAAACCTGTGCTTACAAAGCTTTTAACACTTGGGCACTTACCCACCCGGATGATGCTAGGCTTATTCATTAGTTGGCGCAGGGTAAATAACAAACACAACCGTTATGGCCTGCCAAGTATCCGAAAACCGCACCCGGCCTGCAGAACGGGTGTTTTGTTTGGTGGGGGCTTGCTCAATGGTATACAGCGGTATAATTTGTTGTGTGGAGACAAATAGCTTTAAATATTCTGTAATTTTTTCCCTTCCGTTATTTGATAGCTCAAAATTATTCGACCAATTGCCTGCTTGCCCATACATTAAATAGGCGCCGTATTCTGGGTCAACTTGCATGTCCTGCCAGGGGCCGCTGCTGCTGGTTTGTATACCAAAGCTGGCATCAAGCCAGGCTGCGCTCACATACAAGGGGGCTTGTGTGCTCTCATTCCTAACCCTCAGCCTAAAGCAAGGGTATTTGAGGCCGTTTGGGCTGTTAAAATAGGTTAATTCGTTCTGTTGCCCCAGGTTGCCAGGGGTAAATACATAACCGTTGTCGCCATAGGCCGTAGCGCACTCCACGGTAAACAGACTGTTATACCTGGCACCCACGTAGGGGTTGGTTAATGCCAGTAGGCTATTCCATTTGGCATAAGTGTTCAGCTGGGTCAAAAACGCTATACTTTTTAACGGAATATGTTCAATTATCGGTGTGCCATCAGGGGCTGTAACTACCGCATCTATCATGGTATCGCCATTCTGCGCTGCTATTAAATAAGTATTGTTGCTGCTTGCAACATCCCTTACCAGCTGTATGTTGGGGTATTTTACTTCATCCTCCCTTAAACCGGGTGCGTTATATTGCTGGCTGGTAATAAACGCTTGGTCTTCTTTTTTTACAGTACTGTCAAAACAAATAGCAATTGCATTTTTACACGCACCGGCAATAAACGCGTTGTACCTAGTTTGGGGTAACATACCATCGCTTTGGTTAACACCCTGTAGCGGTACAACAACGGAGTACAGCAGCGATGCACGAACAATAGTATAGTTGTATGTGTCGGTATTGTTTAACTGCACAACTACCCTATCGCCAGGCGAAATATTGTAGAGGCGGCCCGCATCAAAACACCAGCCGTATTCCTTGTCAAAAAACACGCTATGGTCATTTGCTGCGCCAGCGGCTTCAGTGGATAAAAAAGCCCTGTTAACATGCACGGCCGGTAGGTTATTTACATTAATGCCCGGATTTTGCAACCTTGTGCTGGTGCCAATAAAATAGTTTTTGATATTTAGCGCAGCGTATTCCACCAACTGCCGGTAACTGATGCCTTTGTATTGCTTTAGCAGGGCTTCCAAGGTAAATGATAACGCACCACGATGGGTGGTGCCGTTAATTTTCAACTCGTTGGCCACCTCATTGTCCATCGCCGCAGAAATATGTATATGGGGCCCTCTGTTTACAGCAACATGGGTAATGTTGCCTGCCTCATCCCTCTTATAGGTAAACCCCGGTTCCCCGTTTACGTTCTTGTTAAAACCATGGTAAGCCTCTACAGGCGGGCTGGCATCAATTACCGCCATCCCTCTTGGGGTTAACTCAAACGCCAAATCAGCTTTGCTGGCAACATCGCGGGTGTTGCTAAAGCTATGGCAGCAATCAGTTATGGCAATAAAATCAACGCCATTTTTACCGTGGGTGGCCTCCCATATTAAAAATGAAAGTTCTTTGTCAACAATATAGCCTTTACCAGATACTTCACTGGCCCAGTCGTGGCATATAATTACCTGCAATGCCCCGGTGGCGGCATCTGTATCAAAGGCTGCGGGTGCTTTTACATTTGCGCCGTGGCCGGCAAAGTAAAATAGGCAGATATCGCCTTCCTCCGCACTGTTAAAATGGTTGAACGCCTGTATAATGTTTTCCCGTGTTGGTAGGTTTTCAGGGTCTTCGTCTGTAAGCTGTTTTTTGTGTAAATGCCCGGTAGGGGCAATATAATCATCCAGCAAGCTGCCTATAGCGGTAACATCGTTTATGCAACCCTGTAACGGCGCCTCTTTGTAGCCATTAATACCCACTAGTAGCGCATATATATTACTTGCCATAGGATAATATGATTGGTTGAACTATTGAATCAATAATTACCTTGGCCATACTGTTATTGTTGTTTTTGTAAGGTGGGTAATGCTGCAATGACAAACAGTTGGAGTGGCAATCTGGTCGTTCGCAATAACGGTTTCCGCAAAACTGTACGGTATTTGGCATGGGGTACAATTTATGTTACAAAATAATTGTTCTGCAACACAATAGCAACGGGTTGGTGCTTTTTTACTAGTTTTTTCTGGGGTTATTACCTCCCCGTTATTTCCAGTATTACGGCTGCACCAAACACGGCCACACCCAAGTAAATTATAATTTTAACAGGTATGCTAGCTTTTTGAATAAACGGTATGGGCTGTGCGGGGTTTATTTTGCCCCGCATTACAAGCAGCAGGTAAACAAAGCCTGCCAGTAACATTAAATCCCAAACGATGCTGCCCAGTTTTTGGCTCATACATTACCTTTTTAGCGTTTTTTATATTTATCTGCGCGCGGTAGTCGTTGTTCAAAACCACTATGCCCGGTATAAGGGCTTTGTGGCAAAGTTAATTGCATCACGCATTAAACTAGCCTCGATGACATTATTTGCCGTACTGTTTTGTGCCGGGGTGGAAAGTGCGCCACGAATGCCAAAACTCCTGGTAGGCCTGCACGGGTGCCAAGGCATAGCCTTTTGACTTTCCATCCAAGCAAGCCCCGCTTAATGCCCAAGTGCTGTTGGTTTCCGCATCGGTCAATACAGCCTTTACACTGTCATAGGTAAGGTGCAGGGTTTCGCCGTTTAGGTTTCGGTTAAGGGCGTAAAATGTTTTGCCGTTGGGGGCCAGTACCAGTGCTATGGGCAGGTTGCCAAGGGTGTCCTGTATAAGTTTGGCAGCCAATAGGCCGTTCCAGTCGTAGGCTTTGCTTTGGCCATAAACGGTAAGGCCCACCACCCAACTTTTAAACTGCCAGCTTGCGCTGTCGCGTTTCTCTAATTTGCTTTTCACCAAGCCGTCGTCATAGCCAGCAAGGTCGGCATAGTCTTTTTTGTAGGTGGTGTCTGGTTGCAGCACGGCACTGTTGGGGTATAGTTGTAGCCAGTCGCCCAGGCGCATCTGGCTGCTGGGCAGCTCGGGCAGTTGTGTGCCTTTCAGCTTGCCGGTAATGGCGGTGCCGGTGGCCTGTTGCCACCAGCTTTTGGTGGTGGCGTCCTCAAACATGGCATTAAAATGGTCCATACCCACCAGCCGGAAGGTTTCGTACTTGCCGTTTACAAATGGGCTGTACACCCTGCCCGTTCGGCAAACCGTGCAGTAGGTAACCATTACCTGCTGGCCGCCCACCGTGTCTTTCACCTGGTGGTGGTAGCCGATTATTTCAACCGGGTAGGCTTTCGCCTCGCCCTTTATGGCAACGCCAATAACTAATTTGTTTTTATTGGTCGTGTCTTGGGTGCCGCTTTCAAACTGTTTTATTTTCGGCTGGTAAAACATTTTATCGGCCAAAAATTTATAATTAAATGCATAGGCCACCACACCATATAACACCAGCGCGGCCACCAATGCCGTTTTTTGCCAGCCATTGCCTGCACGCAGGTAGTGCATTAGTGGCCCAACAGTTAATATAGCACCTGCTAGGCGCAGCAGCCAAACATAATTATCAATAAAATAGGCAACTGAAATGGTATTGCTGTACTGGCTGCCGGGGAACGGCATGATGAAATACACTTTTAGTACCTCAATGACCAGTAAAAAAAGCAGGCCCATAACAAGCAACAACGGTTTGCGCATACCGGTTTTGTTAGGGTGGAAAGTTATACAATAATCGTAAGACTTGTACAAGGGTTGAATGGGAAGCGACTGCCAAATTCTTTATTAAAAAAATTTGGACAATAAAAATATCGGTGTTAATATTACATAATAAAAGCATATAACTCTCCATGCTGAGAACCCTAATCCATCCTCATGAAACAACCATAATTTGTAATTGTATTGATTAGATACCCTAGTGTAAGCAATGCTTATGCCCTTAAAATTGTTATGCCATGGCTCAAACGTTTAACGCTAAACTGCAATTTGTGGCTGCATGTTATACTAAGCAGCTAAATGTAAAAATTACGCAAACAACCGTAAAGAAAACCATTGAGGAAAATGCTTATTACCCAAGCCTGTTAAGCCTTAGTGATACTTTAAGCCGCTTTAACATTCCCAACAATGCCTATGAGGTTGATGCTGAAAGCTTTAGCCAACTGGAAGCCCCCTTTGTTGCGCTTGCCAGTATACCTGGCATTGGCAGTGATTTTGTGTTGGTAACAGCTATAAACAACACAACAGTCAGCTATATATATGATAGCAGCAAAGCAACAACTGTTACAAAAGCAGCATTTGTAAACCAGTTTAAAAATGTTGTTTTACTTGCCGAGCCGGACGATACAAGCGGCGAACCAGACTATATACAAAAACTGGCAGAAGAAAAAGCCCTGCAACGTAAAAAAAGCTGGCTGGCCGTGGGTGCGGCGGTACTGGTATTGCTTGCGGTGGCCGCCAACCTAACCGCCAACACAGCCGTTGCTTTTGGGCTTATTGCCCTAATAAAACTGACAGGCTTGGCTGCTGCAGTTTTGCTGCTAATTTTTGAGATAAATAAAAACAATGCCTTTATTAAGAATATATGCAGTGCTGGTGGCAAAACCAACTGCGATGCGGTATTGGGCAGCAAGGCCGCCAAAATATGGGGCATAAGTTGGGGCGAGATTGGTTTTTTCTATTTCGCCTCCACAACACTTTTTTTATTAATGCCCGCTATACCTTTTAAGACAAAAGCAGCGTTACTTTCCGTGGCAAACGCATTGGCCGCGCCATACATTATATTTAGCATTTATTACCAGTGGCGGGTGGTAAAACAGTGGTGCCCGTTGTGCCTCACGGTGCAAGCCGCGCTGGCCGCAGAATTGGCTTGGGGAATCGCTAATTTTTTGCTACAAGGCCACACCCTTCCTCCTTTGGGGTTTTGGCTTTTGGCCCCCCTTCAGGGGATGGGGGTTTCAATTGTTTCTTGGTATTTTTTAAAACCTATCCTGCTACAAGCCAAAGATTACAAACTGTACTATAATGCTTACAAGCGCCTGCAATACAATCCCGAAACATTTAACAGCCTGCTGGTACAGCAGGCCAAGGCGGCCGAAGGCTGGCAGCAATTGGGCATAACCATTGGCAACCCGCACGCCCCCAACACCATTATAAAAGTATGCAATCCTTATTGCGGGCCTTGCGCAAAAACCCACCCACAATTGGAGGAGGTAATAAAGCAAAACAATAACGTAAACTTAAAAATAATTTTTACCGCCCGCAATGCGGAGCACGACCGGAGTGCACCGGTGGTAAAGCACCTGTTGGCTGTGGCAGCAAAGGGCATTGAAAGCAAAACGCAACAGGCACTTGACGATTGGTATTTGGCCGATAAAAAAGACTATGAAGCGTTTGCTGCAAGATACCCGATAGCCGAATACCCCCCTTTAGGGGACGGGGGCATAGAGGCGATGGCCCAATGGTGCGATGAAGCGGAGATAACCCACACCCCCACCATTTTTATAAACGGGTACCGCCTGCCTGAGAACTATGGTGTGGAAGAATTGAAATTTATTTTATAAAAAATATTGTTTGGCCAAACAACAAGGGGTATGCCGAAAACCTTTAGAAAAGAGTAAGCAAATTAAAAATGTAAAATTAAGTAGAATGAAAAGCTTCAAAAAGACAATTGAAGGCTTAAAAGGAGTTCATATTCTCAGTAAAGCCGCGCAAAAGAAAATAATTGCGGGTAAGGCCGCTGGTTGTGGTATTCTCGTAACATACCCTGGTAGCAATACTAGATATGTATTATATACTCCTGATGCAAACGGAAATGGCAGTACGATGGATGATGCAAAAAAGGCCGCTGCGAGTAGTAATGACATTTATAATGAGAATGGAGGTTATGTTCAGGCAACTGGGGGCTGGTGCTGCGACAGTTGTGGTAGCTTTCCAACCGCTTCTTAAGGTCAAAAACTGACAGGTAGGGCTGTAAAGCCCTGCCTATTTTATTTCCAATAAAACTGAATTGATGAAATCGTATATTTTATTTCCCACCATATTTGTTTATTTTGCATGTTTTTCCAATGATATTAAGCGGGGCACTGAAGTAAAGAATAGCAACAAGGACTTCGCGACAATTGTTATCAATTCACCTAATATTTTGAAGGATAAAAACTCAAATATCAGTTTATTCACAGTTGATTTTTGGGGTAATTCGAAATTAATAAATTTCAAGCAACCTAAGGATACGATAAATATTCCCTGTGATAATTTTAAAGTAATAACTTGCTCAACAGGATTATTAAAAAGTCATTAGCATTGCGTCGTTGAGAAAAATAGTTCTTTGAAAGTATTGTCAATATTGAGTTACAGCCGATTTTGAGCCTAAGACGATTTGATTTTTTGGGAGTTTTTAAAGTTGTAATTTGCTGGAAATCAGCAAATTGTGAA
>CAIRZB010000037.1 GCA_903882935.1 uncultured Parafilimonas sp.
GCGCTATACCAAACCAAAGAGCTGCCATAAAAAGACTGCCGCCCAAGTGCCGAATTAACTTAAGAAACCACGAGATTTTAGATGCCGCTTACAGAGTAATTTGTTTTTCAATTATTTATACAACTAAGCAGTTTACATACGTTGCAACAGGTAGGTATCAAAACACCTGCGCGAGTCAACTATTTGCGCTGACCATACAACAAGGGTGGTTAAAAAATGCTTTATGGCTGTGCAAAAAAAATTTCAGGAATTGTGCGCAATAAAAAAGCCGGCTATAAAAAGCCGGCTTAACGCTTAAAAATTAATATCTTATTTTTTATAATATAAAAAAAGTACCTATTATATTTTTATTTTATAAACTTAGTATGCCAACTTGGGCGCGTGTATGTTTTGGTCCTTGCTTTCCAATTGCGAAGCCCCCATTAAAAACTCATCCACCTTGCGGGCACACTCCCGGCCTTCGCTAATGGCCCAAACCACCAACGACTGCCCCCGGCGCATATCCCCACAGGCAAATATTTTCGAAATATTGGTTTGGTAGGCCTTTTCACTAGCCTTTACATTACCCCTTTCATCCAATTCAACGCCCAATTCATCAACCATGCCCTGTTGCTGCGGGTGTAAGAAGCCCATGGCCAACAAAGCCAGCTCACAAGGTATCTCCCTAATGCTACCTTCAACTTCCACAAACTTGGCAGGCCTGCCGTCTTCGGTAATCTTCCATTCCAAGTCAACTATTTTCACCGCCTTCAAATTGCCGTTTTCATCGCCAATAAATTCCTTGGTAGCAATGGCCCATTTACGGTCGGCCCCTTCCTCGTGCGAGCTGGTGGTTTTTAACACCATTGGGTAGGTAGGCCATGGCATAAACGAGGTGCGGCCTTCGGGAGGCTTTGGCAACAGCTCAAACTGCGTAACCGATTTTGCCTTGTGCCTGTTTGAGGTACCCACGCAATCGCTGCCAGTGTCGCCGCCGCCAATTACAACCACATTTTTTCCGGCGGCAGTTAATTCTTCTGCCATTATATTACTTTCAATATGGGCATTCGCCAAGGGGTTTTTACCTGCCACCCGCTTATTCTGCTGTTTTAAAAACTGCATGGCGTAATAAACCCCGTTCAAGCTACGCCCAGGCATGTTTAAATCCCTCGGTACTGTGGAGCCACCTGCCAACACTATGCTATGGTACTCGCGCAGCAAATCATTCAGGCTAATATTAACACCAACATTTGCGTTACACTTAAACACCACGCCTTCTTCCTCCAACAAGGCTATCCTACGGTCAATTACCCATTTTTCCAACTTAAAGTCGGGTATGCCATAACGCAACAGTCCGCCCGGCGCATCATCCCGTTCAAACACGGTAACGGTGTGGCCGGCATAATTTAACTGCGCAGCAGCGGCAAGGCCTGCCGGCCCCGAACCCACCACGGCAATTTTTTTACCGGTTCTTACATTGGGCTTTCTGGGTTTGATGATGTTTTTTTCAAAAGCAAGTTCTATAATATGCTTTTCAATTTCCTCAATGGCCACTGGTGGCTGGTTTATACCCAAAACGCAAGCACTTTCACAAGGCGCGGGGCAAATACGCCCCGTAAACTCAGGAAAATTATTGGTGCTTGTTAATATTTCGTAAGCATCTACCCAGTTTTTCTTGTATACCGCATCGTTAAACTCCGGTATTACATTACCCAAAGGGCAACCGCTGTGGCAAAAAGGTATGCCACAGTTCATACAACGGGCTGCCTGGTGGTTTAGGCTCTCCGGTTTGTATAAATCCACAAATTCACGGTAATCATTTACGCGTTCTTTTTTTTCACGCTTGGTAGGCAACTCTCTTGTAAACTCCAAAAAACCGGTTGGCTTTCCCATTATCTATCTTTCGTTTGAGTTTTCAAATTTTATTGTTTCATTGTTCATAAGTTCCATCGTTCACAAGTTTAACGGCAAATGCTGTTCACCTTTTATCCAACTTCGCGGACTTTGCTACCAGCTAACTTGTAAACTACTAAAACTTATTGCACCTGCAATGCTTGCTTTTTCTGCTGCAGCACTTTTTTGTAATCCCGCGGGAAAACTTTTGCAAACTGTGCAAGCTGGTTGTCAAAATCATCCAATACAAATTTCGCCACCGCGCTGCCAGTATATTCGTAATGCCTGCGTATCATGTCAAACAATACTTGGGCGTCTTCCTGGTCAACGGGGTCAATATCAACCATCTCTTTATTACACAGTTCATCAAAATTGCCCAAGGTGTTATACACGTAGGCTATACCACCACTCATACCTGCAGCAAAGTTGCGCCCGGTTGGCCCCAGTATTACCACTGTGCCGCCGGTCATGTACTCGCAGCCATGGTCACCAACACCTTCTACCACAACGGCCGCGCCTGAGTTGCGCACACCAAACCGCTCGCCTGCTTTACCCCGTATAAACGCCTCGCCAGAAGTGGCACCGTAAAACGCCACGTTACCAATGATGATGTTTTCTTCGGGTACAAACGACGCCTGCTTTGGCGGATACGCTATTAACTTGGCACCGCTTAGGCCTTTGCCAAAATAATCATTGGCATCGCCTTCCAGTTCCATAGTTACACCCTTGGTATTAAAAGCTGCAAAACTTTGCCCTGCAGTTCCTTTAAACTTAAAGTGTATGGTATCTTCAGGCAAACCGGCTGCTTTATACTTGCGGCTTATTTCGTTAGAAAGTATGGTGCCGGCCGTTCTGTCGGTATTCTTGATATTAAAAGCCGCAGATACGGTTTCCATGCGGTCAAGGGCAGGTTCGGCAGCCTCCAACAGCTTCCAATCCAGCACATTGGCCAAGCCGTGGTCTTGCTCCTCCTGCTTGTAAAGGCCCACATATTCTGTGGCTGGCTCTTTGTATAACACGCGGCTTAAATCAAGCCTTTTGTATTTCCAATGGGTAATATTCTCCCGCATTTCAAGGCAGTCTACCTGGCCCACCATTTCGTTAATGGTTTTAAAACCCAACTCAGCCATTATCTCCCGTAGTTCCTGTACCATAAAGCGGAAGAAATTAATAACATGGTCAGGGTCGCCAGTAAACCGCTTGCGCAATTCAGGGTCCTGCGTGGCAACGCCCACCGGGCAGGTGTTTAAATGGCATTTACGCATCATTATGCAGCCTTCTACCACCAGGGCAGCTGTGGCTACGCCCCATTCTTCCGCCCCTAGCAACGTGGCAATGGCAATGTCGCGGCCGGTTTTCATTTGGCCGTCGGCCTGTACGGTTACACGGCTGCGCAGTTTGTTGCGTACCAATGTTTGGTGTGTTTCGGCCAGCCCCAACTCCCACGGTAAACCTGCATGTTTGATGGAACTGATGGGCGACGCACCCGTGCCACCATCATGGCCGGCAATCAACACCACATCGGCTTTTGCCTTGGTTACACCGGCGGCTATGGTACCCACGCCGGCTTTTGACACCAACTTTACGTTGATGCGTGCACGGCGGTTGGCATTTTTAAGGTCGAATATCAACTGCGCCAAATCCTCGATAGAGTAAATATCATGGTGTGGCGGCGGCGATATCAAGCCCACGCCCGGTGTGGCATGGCGGGTTTTGCCTATCCACTCGTCAACTTTATGGCCGGGCAACTGCCCACCCTCGCCGGGCTTAGCGCCCTGCGCCATTTTAATTTGCAACTCATCGGCTTCGGTAAGGTAATAGCTGGTAACGCCAAACCTTGCGGAGGCCACCTGCTTGATGGCCGAGCGCATGGAATCGCCATTGGGCAGCGGCGTGTAGCGTATTTCATCTTCACCGCCCTCGCCGGTATTGCTTTTGCCGCCTAAGCGGTTCATGGCAATGGCCAATGTGGTATGTGCCTCCCACGAAATGGAGCCAAAACTCATTGCACCCGTGGCGAAACGTTTGTATATATTTTCAGCAGGTTCTACCTCGTCTATGCTAATGGCCGGCCGGTTACGCTTAAACTGGAAGAGGCTTCTTAATGTAACAGCCTTTTCTGCTTGGTCGTTTACCGACTTGGAGTATTTTTTAAACACACCATAGTCATTCATTTTGGTTGAATACTGCAGCAAGTGTATTGTTTGGGGATTGAATAAGTGGAACTCACCTTTGCGTTTCCACTGGTAGAACCCGCCAACAGACAACCTGTCTATCGGCACTTCTTTGCGGCTGAAGGCAAAGTAATGCTTGGCCAGCGTTTCTTTGGCTATTTCATCCATGCCCATGCCTTCAATGCGGGAGGTAGCCCCGGTGAAGCAGGTATCAACAACTGCTTTATCCAAGCCTATTATCTCGAATATTTGTGCGCCTTGGTACGACTGTAGGGTAGAGATGCCCATTTTGGAGAACACCTTCAACAACCCGTCGCATACGGCCTTTACATAGTTCTTCTTAAGGTGGTCAGCATCCAACCCTGTCTCAAGCCGGCCGGAAAGCTTCATATCCCTGATAGAAGACATGGCTAGGTAAGGGTTGATGGCTGTTGCGCCAAACGCCAACAAACAGGCAAAATGGTGCACTTCCCAAACATCGCCCGCTTCAACCACAATGCCCACCTGCCCGCGCATACCTTTGCGTATTAGATGGTGGTGTACGGCCGAAACGGCCAGCAACGAGGGTATGGGGGCATGCTCACTGTCAATAGCGCGGTCAGTAAGTATTATTACCTCAAAACCATCGTTTACGGCATCAACCGCATACCGGCAAAGCCTGTCAATACCGGCCTTTAGTGATCCCGGCTTGCCATCGGCCCTAAAATACGTTTGTAATGTTTTTGCCTGAAATATACCGGTGTCAATACTTCTAAGCTTTTCCAGCTCGTGGTTGCTTAGCACCGGGTGTTTTAAAGCCACGCAATGGCAGCTTAGCGGGTCTTCTGCCAATAAGTTGCCGTTGTTGCCCACGAATGCCGCCAGCGACATTACCATACGTTCCCTAATGGGGTCAATAGGCGGGTTGGTTACTTGGGCAAATAGTTGCTTAAAATAACTGCTTAAGTGCTGGGGTTGGTCGCTCAAAACAGCCAAAGGCACATCAGTACCCATGGAACCGATTGGCTCTTTGCCCTCCAGCGCCATAGGCGCTATTATGGTCTCCAGGTCTTCGGTTGAATAACCAAATGCCTTTTGGTATTTAAATATCTGATCACTTTCAAGGTGGGTGAACATTACCCTTGGCTCGGGCAGTTCTTCCAAGCTTATCTTATATTTGTTCAGCCATTCGCCGTAGGGCTTTTGGCCGCAAATATTTTGCTTAAGGTCTTCATCGCTTATAATCTTCCCTTGCTCCATATCCACCACAAACATGCGGCCTGCTTGCAGGCGGCCTTTTTCCAGTATCATGGCAGGGTCAACTGGCAACACGCCTGTTTCTGAGGCCATGATAACCCGGTCGTCTTTGGTAACGCAGTAGCGGGATGGGCGCAGGCCGTTCCTGTCTAAAGTGGCACCGATAATCTTGCCATCGGTAAATGATATAGAGGCGGGGCCGTCCCAAGGCTCCATTATGCTGGCGTGGTATTCGTAAAACGCTTTACGCACAGGATCCATCAACGCATTACCGTCCCAAGCCTCGGGTATCAGCATCATCATTACATGTGGCAGTGAGCGGCCCGTAAGGGTCAACAATTCCACCATGTTGTCTAAAGACGCTGAATCTGACTGGCCGTCGGTAATAATAGGCAGCAGCATTTCCATTTCCTCCCTGCTGAAATAGGGCGAAATAAAGCTGTGCTCGCTGGTTTTAAGCCAGTTAATATTGCCCTGTACGGTGTTTATTTCGCCGTTGTGGGCAATAAAGCGGAATGGCTGCGCCAGCTTCCACGAAGGGAAGGTGTTGGTGGCAAAACGGGAATGCACCAAGCCAAAAGCCGATACAATGCGTTTATTATTAAGGTCGGGAAAATAGCTTCTTACCTGGGTGCTGATCAACTGGCCTTTATACACCACTGTTTTATAAGAAAGAGAGGCTATATAAAAGCCTATCTCGTCTTTTTTAACAGTATTGTTAATGGTGTGGCTGGCATAATTGCGCAATACAAACAGCTTACGCTCAAACGCCGTGGGGTCGTTCACATGGTCGGGGCAGGCAATAAACACCTGTTCCATCTCGGGCTCAACCGACAAAGCAGTGGCGCCAATACCATTGGTATCCACGGGTACTTTGCGGTACGCGAGTATTTCTAGGCCCAGCTTTTCGGCCGCGCTGTTAAAAATATCGCGGCACTGTTCGCGCAAGCGGATGTCTTGCGGAAAAAATATTACCCCTACCCCGTACTTACCAAAGGCGGGTAAATGAATGCCCATTTTAAGGCACTCGTCAAAAAAGAACTCATGGGGTGTTTGAATCATGATGCCGGCCCCATCACCGGTATTGTTTTCACAACCGCATGCCCCGCGGTGTTCCATATTCTCCAATACGGTTAACGCATCGGAAATAATCTGGTGCGATTTGTTGCCTTTTATATTTGCCACAAATCCAATCCCACAGGCGTCATGTTCAAAAGCCGGGTCATACAACCCGTCATGTCTGCTCTCTACAGGCATACACAATCGAATTTAATTGTTAAGGAAAAATATACGGCAGGCAGCGATAAAGTTAGGAAATAAATGAATACAATAATAAATAATTATTAACAAGCTAAATTTTGGTCATATTGTTCGACAAAACACCACCAAAATTGAAATAATTCTAAAACAAATACCTTTTACTTGAAAAATATTAAAAAACAAAACCCCGAAGCTAACAGGGGCTTGAAGTTAACTTTATAAAAAAATTTCTCTGACTAAATATTCCGCCGGAAAAACCGACACGTTTATAGGCGTTTGGTTGGCAAATATACCAAAAAAACTACTTCCACTGCCACTCATGCTGGCATAAACGGCCCCCATGGCATAGAGGCTGCTTTTGAGTTGCCCCAAAACGGGGGTTTGCATTATAACAGGCTGTTCAAAATCATTCACCAGCTCATCTTTCCAGGTTGCCATGGGCTGGCTTATAATTTGCCGGATGCGTTTTTGGGGTTGCTGAGGTTTTATATGTGAAAAGGCCCAGCCCGTACCAATATGTATGCCAGGGTTAACCAACAAAAGTTTATACCCGTTGGTATTTACGGCTACCTCCTCCAAAACCTCACCCCTCATTTGGCCAAAGCAGGGTTTGTTTATGATAAAAAATGGGCAGTCGCTGCCCAATTGTAGGGCGTACCCCACCAACCGCGCCTGTGTTATACCCAGCTTAAACTTATTATTTAATGCCAGCAAAGCAAAAGCGCCATCGGCACTGCCCCCGCCCAAACCTGCACCCATGGGTATAGCTTTTAACAAACAAATGTTAACGGGTGGCAGCTGTGGAAAATCGTTTTTTAACAGCCAATACGCCTTAACACAAAGGTTATTTTGCTCATCCCCTGCAATAGGCAGCCCGAAACTGGTAAATTGTATGGGGTAATCGCTGGCTTGGGCACGCGTAACTTCCAATGCGTCGCACAAGGGTATGGGTAAAAAAACCGTCTCCAAGTTGTGGTAGCCGTCGTTTCTTTTACCAATTATGTTTAGCCCGAGGTTTATTTTGCAGTTGGGGAATAACACCATGGCGGCTGAACCAAGATTTCCTGGATTTTTTATGGATTATTTGAAAGTACAGGGATAATGGAGAAATAATATTCAACTAGGTTGGCCATATGTTTGAAGGTATTAATATGAAGTTTTTTTAACGCTACCCCCCAATCTGAATCAACATTTTAATAACTACCGGCCAACCAAGGCCTCTTCGCCTACTTTTTCCGTTTATTCATTTCGTCCCTTATAGCAATAGCCCGCATATAATCTTCCTGCTCAAGCACATCATTCAATAGGGCCTGCAACTCCTCCAAGTTAAGGCGGGATATTTCCTCCCTGGATGCGCTGGTGGGCTCATCTACGGTTATATCAGCTTTTTTCTTTTTGTTGCCGTCCTCCATCAATATGCCCGCACTCTCCAATATATGCTCGTACGTAAAAATGGGGCAGCTAAACCTAACCGCCAGGGCCAGGGCGTCGCTGGTGCGGCTGTCTATCTCCACCGTGTCGTGTTCGCTGATGCAAACCAGTTTCGAGTAAAATATGCCTTCCTGTAGGTCGTTTATCACAATCTCCATCAGGTCAACGTTAAAGGCATTCATAAAATTCTTCATCAGGTCGTGCGTGAGCGGCCGGCTGGGCTGCATACGCTCCAGTGCCACGGCAATTGCCTGGGCCTCAAAACCGCCAATCACAATGGGCAGCCTGCGCAAACCATTCACTTCCCCAAGCACAACCGCGTAGGAGTGTGTTTGGGTAATGCTGTGCGACAGGGCTATTATTTCCAGTTCTATCTTCTTCATTGATCGTTTTTAAAGCAATCTTTTCAGGTTATTCGGGCAAAAATAATCATTTCATGCATTAAAAAAACTGTTCGTGCACAGTAATTGAAACCAAATGGGTTTGGGTGGCTTTTGACCCACAAAATGCCAATGGGCAGGTAAATTACTCCAGTTTTTCCCAGCTCTCCTAAGGCGACGGCCTGCTGCCTTCCCCAAAAACAGGCAGCTACGGCAGGCTGGCAAAAAACGGCAGCAAACCCGAAAACTTACCGAAAACAGCCAAAAACACTTTTTAAAAATTGTGATTATTTGCCGTACTTTAGGCTTCTTTAAATCCCAAACAACACCAAATATGGAACAAGAAGACAAAAGTTTTTTAGAGGCATTTGAAGAGAAGAAATTGCCGGGTACATTAAATGTACTCACCATTTTAACTTTTATAGGCTGTGGAGTAATGGCCATTGGAGCCATCTGGGGCTTTTTTAGCGCCAAAGACACCTATGAAAAAATGGACACGCTGATAAACAGCGGCGATTTAGACAAAATGCCATCTTTTTTGCGTGGCATGTACAACCAAGACATGTTAGAAGTTACCCGCAAGAATTACGAAAACCGGTTACCAATTCTGATCATTTACCTGGTAAGCACGGCATTGTGCTTATTTGGTGCCGTAAAAATGAGGCAGCAAAAAAAAGATGGCTATGGGGCTTGGCTAATAGGCGAAGTTTTACCATTTGTAGGCAGTATTCTTTTTGTTGGTGCAGCTGCCTTCAAGGGATTTTCTCCAATATTTGGCATCATAGTAACAGGTGTGTTTATAGTGCTTTATTCAACGCAACGCAAAAACCTTTCATAATATGTTGCCAATGTGTTAACATAACAACATAGTCAAACATTCAACATACGCATAATTGTTAAGGATAGTTTAAACGCTATCCTTTTTTTATTTTTCTGCCTACCCGTTCGCCATTTCATCGCAGCTTTTTAATTGTTGGTAGCAAGTACAAAATACAACGTTGTTATCGGTTGTAGGTTTGTGTTGTGAAAGAAATAAAAAACATTCTACCACTTTAAAAACTATAACAATGAAAAAAGCATTATTCTCCGCAGCAGCAGCAATTGCAATGTTACTTTCCGTTACCACAAGTTTTGCAGCAGGTAACAATACGGAAAAATTTACCACGGCAGACAAAGGATCCATCGTTAAAAATGGCAATACCACATTGGCCTATGACAAAAAAGGTAACTGGGTGTATACCATTGAACGCTTTGCGGCCGACAACCTACCAAAGGATGTTTTTGAAACCGTAAGAAATAACTACGGAAGCTATTATGTATCGGGCATGGAGCGTATTGAACAACCTGGTGCCGATGCATATTTTTTGGTACATATGCAAAATAAAAACACCGTTAAAATAGTAAAGGTTAGCGGCAACGAAACTGAACTTGTAGAAGATTTTATTAAAGGTTAACCATAATTGTAAGCAGCAGGTAATAAGGGCCTCCCGAAAGGGGGCCCTATTTTTTTGCATGTAAAAGCAGTTTCCATTCCGCCACGTTTTTTTTTCGAATTTACCAATAATATATTCGCCGTTTTTTTCATCAAACACTTTAATGATAAAGTTTCCGCCGCCGTTACATATTATCTACAACAACGTTTTCTGTCTTTGGCCGAATACAACATTTTAGTGGTAGGCATATCATCCACAACGGTGAAACATATTGCTTGTAGCGTATTACAATATAAGTGTTAACAAAAACTATATTATCAAAAAAGCACCATACACCCCACGCGCCATTCTGCTATTTCATCGCGTCATTTCTTGGTTTTGCCGTATTTACAAAAGCAACAGCGCAAACGCATCGTAGGTTTGTATTGTTAATCAAACAAAACAAATACACAAAAAAAATATCAACAACATGAAAAAGTATTTCACAGCCGCAGCATTTAGTGTAATAGCCTTGTTAAGCTTTACCACCAGCTTTGCAGCCGGTAACAAAAACCAAAAACAAATAGCCATCCCCGCAGGGGCAACAGTTACAAAACTAAAAACCGGCACAATTGTAATTGACGGTGCCACCACCACTGCCTACGATAAAAAAGGCAATATGGTGTATACCATTAAACGCTATTCAGCTGAAAATGTACCGCTGGAAATTTTTAAAACAGTACGTGGCACTTACGGCAACTATTTTATTGCCGGCCTTGAAAAAATTGACCAGCCCGGCAGCGACTCAGAAGTGGTGGTACACCTGCGCGACAATAACGATTACAAAACCGTTAAGATGAGTATAGCCGATGTAAAACCGACGCAAGATTTTATTAACCAATAAACAACCGTTTTAAGCAGCAGGTAATAACGGCCGCCCGAAAGGGGGGCTTTTATTTTTTAGGCCCCAAGCCTACATTGTTGCGTTGATTGCCCCAAACACCGCCAACCATTGATGGCTAAAGGCATTTGGGTATGCAACATTTTATACTGGCGCAGTTTACAACTTCGCCCGCTCGTACTGGGGCGGCCAATGAATATCGGCACCCAAAGCCTTTGCCGCATGCAGCGGAAAATAAGGGTCGCGCAGCAGTTGCCTGGCCAGCAACACCATATCGGCCTGCCCGGTGGCAACGATGCCTTCCGCCTGTTGGGCACTGGTAATTAAGCCAACTGCACCGGTGGCTAAACCAGCCTCGTTCCTTATCCGCTCGGCAAATACCACTTGGTAGCCTGGCCCCACCGCAATTTTTTGGTGTAGCACCGCACCACCTGAGGAAGCGTCAATTAAATCCACCCCAATGCCTTTCAATACAGCAGAAAGGTTTACTGATGCTTCAATATCCCAGCCGCCTTCTGCCCAGTCGGTGCAGCTTAAACGCACAAACAAAGGGTTATCGGCAGGCCACTCGCTTTGCACGGCCGTTATAACCTCTAGCAATAACCGTATTCGGTTTTCAAAGCTTCCGCCATATTCATCTGTGCGAGTGTTGACCAACGGCGACAAAAACTGGTGAATCAAATACCCATGTGCGGCATGTACTTCCAATACTTTGTAACCAGCCAGCATCGCCCTTGTAGCTGCCTGCTTAAAATCATTTACTACTTTATCAATTTCAGTTTTTGATAAAGCGACAGGCATACCATCGGTTGGCCTAAAAGGCTTTGCCGAAGCCGATACTGTTTGCCAGCCGCCTTCGCTTGGCTGTAAAAACTTATTTCCCAGCCATAGGGCACTAACGCTGGCTTTTCGGCCTGCATGCGCCAGCTGTATACCGGCCACCGCGCCATGGCTGTGTATAAACGCAGTTATGGGCAGCAGTTTTTCAATGTGTGCGTCAGCCCAAATACCTAAATCATCGGGGCTAATCCTGCCTTCAGGCGAAACCGCCGTGGCTTCTTGGATGATAAGCGCGGCCCCGCCAATGGCACGGCTGCCAAGGTGAACCAAATGCCAATCGCTTGCAAAACCTTCAACTGCCGAATATTGGCACATGGGCGATACCGCTATCCGGTTCCTGAATGTAACGCCCTTTATGGTGAGCGGTGAAAAAAGTGTACTCATGGCGTAAATGATTGTTTGTTCAAAGGTAGATGCTAAATTTTTAACGCTTTTTTGTAACCAATTGCCAAAAAGCAGGCCAAACACCGCTGAACTTATTTGTATATAATTATTTTTTATACGTAAAAAACACACATATCACCTTTTATGCATTATTAAATCGGCGTAAAGTTTTGCTTAAGAATAATATAATTTACTAAAAACAGCACTTTAAATGGGGGTTGAACCACCATTTATTCTTTACCTTCAATATTCAATGAAATGCACACGCATATGAACGGGCAGGAAGTATTACATAAGATTGAACATTCAGACCACCACAAAATAAAATTTGCCGTGGCTGATATTGACGGCATACTGCGCGGCAAGGTGATTAGCAAGGCCAAATTTTTAAAAGCTGTAAAAGAAAACATAGGTTTTTGCAATGTAATTTTTGGCTGGGATGCCAACGATGCGGTGTACGACAACACCACCATAAGCGGCTGGGAAACCGGCTACCATGATGCTTTTGCCACCTTGGATTTAGCCACCATGCGCCACATACCCTGGAGCGACCACCTGCCATTTTTTTTGGCCGATTTTAGCAACGACGAAACCTTGGCGGGAGCCTGCCCCCGGGCATTGCTAAAACGGGTTAGGCAGCAATGTTTTAACATGGGTTTTACGCCCCTATTCGCCAAGGAATTTGAATGGTTTAACTTTAAGGAAACCCCACAAAGCCTGCAAGACAAAAGCTTTGTTAACCCCAAGCCACTTACACCCGGCATGTTTGGGTACAGCATACTGAGGCCGTCGGAAAACAACGCGTTTTATAATGACCTGTTTGACCTTTTGCACCAATTTAAGGTGCCACTGGAGGGCCTGCACACGGAAACAGGCGACGGCGTGTACGAAGCCGCGATTGACTATGCCGACGTGTTGGAGGCCGGCGACCGTGCCGTACTGTTTAAAACCAGTGTAAAAGAAATTGCCTACCGCCACGGCATTGTGGCCACTTTTATGGCCAAGTGGAACAGCAGCCTGCCCGGTTGCAGCGGCCATATACACCAAAGCCTTTGGGATGCCAGCAACAACAGCAACGTATTTTACGACGAAGACGACGCTAACCACATGAGCGAGCTTTTGAAACACTATATAGCTGGCCAATTGTATTGCCTGCCGCATATTATGCCTATGTATGCGCCTACCGTTAACAGCTACAAACGGTATGTTGAGGGTGCATGGGCAGCCACCTCTGTTAGCTGGGGTATTGAAAACAGAACCACCGCATTGCGGGTAATAAACCACAGTTACACCTCTACACGGCTGGAAACAAGGGTACCCGGCGCGGATGCCAACCCTTACTTATCGTTGGCAGCGAGCTTGGCATCAGGTTTGTATGGCATTAAACACAAACTACCCTTAGTGCTGCCGCCAACAAAAGGCAGCGAGTACCTAAACACACATAACCAACAACTGCCTAAAACCCTGCAGGAGGCCACACAAGCCATGAAAGCATCTGGCATTGCGGCCGAGTTGTTTGGAGCAACCTTTGTTGAACACTTTACAAAAACAAGAGAATGGGAATGGAGACAGTTTACGCAGAAAGTTACCGACTGGGAACTGAAAAGATACTTAGAAATAATATAACGCGACAGGTTATGCCCTTTATTGACTTTACCGCCATTGTAAAAGAGGCATGGCAGGCCTATGACAAAACACGTGAAATTGTGCGCATTGTTGACATCAGCGCTAAGGTAAGCACCAACCATGTGTACCGGGTAACCTTTAACGACAGGAGCTTTATTATTGCCAAGCTTTCTTATTACGGGCAGTACGAGCATTTTGTGGAGGACCACTCCATCATCAACTCGCTGTCAAACAACTTGCCTGCCCCTTTTGAAAACTTTTTGGCGCGTTCGCTCATGAAGGGGAACGAGTTGTTTGTGTACCGTTTTAAAAACATTGTGCTGGATGCCTGGGTGGTGTTTTACCGGCCCATAAAAATTAAACAAAGGTTGCCCCGCAGGCTGGATGAAGAGCAGATTATAAAGCTTGGCGAACAAGTGGCACTTTTTCACAAAGCCTGCAATAACATACGCCATACCTTGCCGCCTTCGTCAAAAACCATGCAAGTGGATGTTAACAGCCTACTGTACCAACTGGATACAGAGGAAGGCCGTTACGAACACCGCATGCACGAAGACGAGATACAAAAGCAAAGCGCCCTGTTTAACGAGGGCTTTGAAAAACTGGGGGCTGGCGGCTTTGACAAGATACCCGTGTTTGTTGACTGGAACATTGGCAATTTTTCCGTGTCACCTTCTTTTAGGTTGTACTCCCGGTGGGACTACGACTGGTTTAGGATGGACACCAGGATGTTGGATTTCTATTTCTTGAGCCGGGTGGTGTCAGACATCGGAGACCGTACGGTGTTTAGCTACAACATAGGGCCATTAACAGAAAAAAGGTTCCTGCTTTTTTTACACGCTTACCACGAGGTATACCCACTAACCGAAAATGAAATTCGCTTTTTAAAGGAAGTGTACCGCTTTTTTATACTCAACTATGTAATAAAAGACGGCCGGTATTTTTTTCACGAAATATTTGCCACCAAACTGCAAAAAGAAGCCTACGACATTTACCTGCCATCCATAGAAAAAGGGTTTAATGCGGATATTATTTTAAAAACACTGGGTTTGTGAGGGTGGCTGGAGGGGGATTTAAGGTATTAGGCATATGCAGAAACACAATTCAACACCCTACGCATTGGTAAAATTATTCAACATCTTGGCTGATATTTTTTACCTTTATTGCAAATATTTACTCCATGGAAGATAAAAAAGTAGATGAGCTGGTTGCAAAACTGGAGAAATACAAAATTGAGCTTTCCAAAAGCCCGGAAAAATCAAAGCAATTTCTAATTGACGCAGGCATACTGACACAAAAAGGCAAGTTGTCGAAAAACTACAAGCACTTATGTATACCGCAAGAACAGGGTTAGTATTGGGGTTTCATGGCACAGATGAAGAAGTGGTACGGGCGGTATTGAACGGAGAAGCTGAATTAAAACCCAATAACAACACATACGATTGGTTGGGAAACGGAATTTATTTTTGGGACAACAGCCCGAGCAGAGCATTGGAATGGGCAGTTGAATTAAGTAAACAAAGAAAACCAAACATTAAAAACCCTGCGGTAGTTGGGGCAATTTTGGATCTCGGTTATTGCTTAGACCTCCTTGACTACAAAAACCTACATCTCGTAAAACAAGGTTATAAACTGTTAGAAAGCACTGTGGCATCCTCAACTGCCGTATTGCCACAAAACAGAGGCACGGATGATTTATTGTTGCGTGAGCTAGACTGCGCCGTTATTGAATCTCTCCACAATGCGATTGCTGAAAGTAATGAAAAACAATTCGACTCTGTTAGGGGCGTTTTTTGGGAAGGTACGCATCTCTACCCAAATGCGGGTTTCCGAGAAAAAGACCACATACAAATTTGCGTCCGAAATATTGATTGCATAAAAGGATATTTTCTCCCTTTAAAGCGAATTGTCTCATAGCAAACAAAAAAACGCAGCAACAATGTAACGTCCTCATCATCCCCAAAATCCCTCAAAATCTCCGTCCAAAATCTCCATCAATGAAAGAAACTTCTTTTTTACACATCGCAGAGCAATACAAAGCCATATTCTTAGACTCCTATGGGGTTATTAAAAACTACAAGGGCTTGATTGCCGGTGTGCAGGATACCATTGACTTTATACGCCACAAAGGCATCGCCCTGCGGATATTAACCAACGATGCCTCGCGCAGCCAACACCAACAGGCGGAAAGCTTTTACAAGCTGGGCATAAGAACCATTGAAACCCATGAAATAATCACCTCAGGCATGATGGCCAGGCAGTTTTTACAAAACAAGATACACGCCGGCCGTATAGCCTACTTGGGCACAGAAAACTCTGCCGAATACATTTTGCAGTCAGGGTTGGAACATGTGTCGGTAAGAGACATACAGCTTGACCATATTGAGGACATTTCGGCTTTTGTTTTTTTAGATGATGAGGGCTTTGACTGGAACACAGACATTAACAAAACAGTAAACCTGCTACGCAGAAAAAACATACCGGTTATTGTCGCTAATTCGGATAAGTTATACCCCGTTTCAAAAAATGATGTGGCGGTAGCCACGGGCGGCATTGCAAAACTGGTGGAGAACATGCTTACCAAAAAATTTATCCATTTTGGCAAGCCCGATTCCCAAATGTTCATGTATGCTTTTGACCAATTAAACCAAAAAGGCTTTTACAGCAAAGATGAAATATTGATGGTGGGCGACAACCTGAACACCGATATTTTGGGTGGCAATAAATTTGGCGTTAAAACCACCCTCGTGCTATCTGGCAATACCAGTGCTGAGAATGCCGAAATGCAAATCAACGCGTCTGGCATTATACCAGACTATATTTGTAACAGCATCGTTAGTTAAATACAACGCCGCCGTTAGGCCTGCTTCGCCAAGCCCACCAAAAAAGCGGCGGCTACACTTCAATAACAGCACTGGGTTTTACAGTCTCTGCTAGGTGCCATGTGCAATAGATATCCACAAAAAATTCTTTTGGCCCCAGTACACCACGCGAAAACAGGTGCCAACGCCCATTAATTGATTGTTACCAGCTGCCTGCAAACCGCTATTAACTGTAACTTTATGGCTGCAAAAATCACCATATGACAAAACCGGCAATACTGGTTGCATTACTATGTATATGCACCTACGCACAATCGCAGACGTTACAGCAGTTACAGGCAAAGCGGGTAAAACTGCCCAACGGTTGGAGCTTAACACCCGTAGGTAAATCGCTACCGGTGGGCGATTTGCCGTTAAACATAGCGGTTTCGCCCACGCAAAAGTACCTGGCTGTTACCAACAATGGCCAAAGCACACAATCATTGCAATTGGTGGATGCCAAAAACAAGCTTATTTTAGACAGTGTTGACATACCAAAATCGTGGTTGGGCTTAAAGTTTAGCGCAGATGAAAAATACCTGTACGCCAGTGGCGGCAACGACAACTGGATACTGCGGTATGCCATACAAAACAACAAACTACTGCTGGCAGACAGTATTAAACTGGGCGGCAAATGGCCAATAAAAATTTCGCCTGCGGGCATTGAGATAAATGATGCCACCAATACCATGTACGTGGTTACCAAGGAAAACAACAGCCTGTACACCATTGACCTTGCCTCAAAAAAAATTACCCAAACGCTAGCACTGGGTGCAGAGGCGTACACGTGCCTATTGTCGCCCGACAAGTCGGAGTTGTACATTTCCCTGTGGGGCGGAGACAAAATATTGGTGTACAATACTTTGCAAAACAAATTGGTTGACTCTGTGGCCGTTGGCGACAACCCCAATGATATTTGCCTAACCAAAAACGGCCAGTACATGTACGTGGCAAACGCCAACGACAACAGCGTGTCGGTAATTGATATTAAGCAACGCAAAGTGTTGGAAACCTTAAATGCCGCGCTGTACCCCAACTCGGTGCCCGGTTCAACCACCAACAGCGTGGCCCTTAGTGCCGATGAAAAAACACTGTACATAGCCAATGCCGACAACAACTGCTTGGCAGTTTTTAATGTTAGCACGCCTGGTGCGGGCAAATCAAAAGGCTTTATACCCGTGGGCTGGTACCCCACCGTGGTTAGGGTGGTGGGCAACACCGTATTTGTGGCAAACGGCAAAGGGTTTACCAGCATGGCCAACCCTTATGGCCCTGACCCTTACGACCGAAAGAAACAAAACAGCTTTCAAAAAGGTTTAAAGGCCAAACCTGCCGAAGTACAATACATTGGTGGCCTGTTTAAAGGCACCATAAGTATATTTAACACGCCCACCGATGCGCAGTTGGGCATCTATTCAAAACTGGTTTACCAAAACACCCCTTACAACAAAACCACTGAACTGCTTGCCAAAGGGCAGCCAGGCAACCCCATACCTATGAAGGTTGGCAGCCCCTGCCCCATAAAACACGTGTTTTACATTATTAAAGAAAACCGCACCTATGACCAAGTACTGGGCGACATGCCTGAGGGCAACGGCGATACCAGCCTTTGCCTATTTGGCGAGCAGGTAACCCCCAACCAACACGCGCTTGCAAGAGAGTTTGTGTTATTGGATAACTTTTATGTTGACGCTGAGGTAAGTGCAGACGGCCACAATTGGAGCATGGGCGGTTATACCAATGACTATGAGGAAAAAACATGGCCTACCAGTTACGGCGGGCGTGGCGGAGACTATGATGCCGAAGGCAACCGCGAAATAGCCAACAACAAGGGCGGTTTTATTTGGGAGCATGCCAAACGGGCCGGCGTTAGCTACAGAACATATGGCGAGTTTGCCGACGATTACAAACCAAACATACCGGTGTTAAAAAACCATTTTTGCCCCTATTACACCAGTTGGGACCAAACCGTTAGGGATACCACCCGCGTAGGCCAGTGGAAACGCGATTTTGACAGCTTGGTGGCTGTGAATGCGTTGCCCGGCATTAGCACGCTGCGCATTATAAACGACCATACCGAGGGGCTATCTCTTGGCCGGCCAACACCAAAAGCGCATTGTGCCGACAACGACCTTGCAGTGGGTATGTTTGTTGATTATTTAAGCAAAAGCCCGGTTTGGAAAGAGAGCGTGGTGTTTGTGTTGGAAGACGATGCACAGGACGGCCCCGACCATGTGGATGCACACCGAAGCCCGGTTTACGTAGCTGGCGGTTTTGTGAAACGCCATTTTGTTGACCATACCATGTATTCAACCACGTCGGTACTGCGCACCATTGAACTGATATTGGGCATTGCACCCATGAGCCAATACGATGCAGCAGCAACGCCTATGTGGCGGTGTTTTTCAGCAAAACCAGACTTAACGGTTTTTAACGCCAAGTCGTTACAATACGATATAAATGAAAGAAACAAAGCTAGCAACGCATGGCAGCGTAAAAGCGAAACCTTTGATTTTACCAAAGAAGACAAGATTAACGACCAAGAATTTACAGAAGTGGTTTGGAAAGCCGTTAAAGGGGAAAACGCCACCGTGCCGGCACCCAAGCATGCGGCTTTTGTAAAAACTGGCGGGAAGTAAAAAAATATTCCATAATAATAGGCCGGGCAACCATAAAGTTTTCAAATAACACGTTGGTTGCACCGGCCTTTTTGTTTTTGCTAGCAATTTAGCTTATCACCGCCGGTGTTTTTCATATGAAAACAAACGCCACCTAAAAAACATTTCAACCACAAAAGGGCTTTTTGCGTCGTTATGGTCTTTGGCAATAGGCGTAAAAAACACACTTGTCCGCAGCCCGGCATGCCATTTTTTGGCATCGTACATAATTTCCGCACCAGTGCGTATTTGAAACTTGGCAATGTGTACCCAATCCGAATCACCCAAACTGGCCAACTTTTCACCATTGCTTATTTGCCCATTGTTGTCCTGCGTGTATTTTACAGTGGCAATGCCTTTTTTCCAAAAAACGGTCTCAAGGCCGCCCCCAGCCCACCAATGGCCTGCAATATTATAGTCACACCGTAAGGCGGCCGAAACACCGAACATTTTACTAAGCCCGCTGGTTTCAACAAGGCTGGTTTGGCCATTTATTTGGGTGGTGGTGGTAAAAGGTTTAGGGTTAAAAACGGTGCTGGCAAACGGGGTTACTTCTGCGGAGGCCCAAAACTTATCAGCCTTTACGCTAACCCAAATGCCCGGCAGCAAAAAACGGCCCGGCTGGCTACCGCCGCCCGGCCCTGAAAAATAATGGCGGGTGCTGTGAAGCGGCAATTGTGCCTGCCACTGCAAACCAGCCTCGATTCGCGCGGGGCTTTTATCGTCTTTTTTGTCTACAACGGTTTCATGCAGGGGAGCTTCTGCTTTGGTTGTACTGGCCGCTTTGGCTTTACCGTTTTTCGCCAATTGATTAAACCCACTGTCGGTAACCGCTACTGGGTTCGCATCAACAACACCTGTAGACTGTTCGCTAAACCTGGCCAGAGGCAATGCAGTTGCTGGCACTAGTGGTAATTTCTTTACTTTTTTTGTAACATGCCTCACGCTTTTCCGTTTGCTACCGCTTGCAGCATTCAGTGTTTTGGCGGCTTTCGGCACACGCTTTTGCACATAGCTATGGCCGCCTGTACCGGGGGTAGCCATGCGTTTGTTTGCAGCAAATGGCCTTGTCAAAAAGCTTTTCCCATCCAACTGTTTACTGGCAACATTATCACCGGCCCCTTTGCCAGCAATAAACCAACCTGCAGCGCTGCCCATTAACAGCAGCAAAAAAAGTAAATAAATACCACGCATAAGGCCGTTGCCTGCGTACACTACAACCTGCTCAGGCAAAAGCATGGCTGGTGCGGGCATATCTTCGTCCAGCATGGCGCGCATAGTATCCCATGCTTCCGCGGGGGGTACGTTTAATGGCAACCCCTGTTCCCATCCCTCCGGGTTATTTATGTAACCGCTACCCATGTTGTGAATAATGTTTTTTAAGTACTGGTTTCAATTTACTCCTTGCCTCACTTAAATGCCATTTTACCGTGCCTGCACTTATGCCCAGTAACGCGCTTATTTCGTGTATGGAAAAACCTTCCAAGTAAAACAAACTGCAAACCGGGCGTGTTGCCGGTGCAAGCACATCCAGCAACGTATATATGTCTGCCCATTCAAGGCCCTCAAGCGGGTTGTCTTTTACGGGTATTGCTTCGTTCAATTCTTTTGTAACGGCGTACCTATGTGTTTTAAGTTTATCCAACGCCGCATTGCGCACAACCGTGTACACCCAGTTAAAAAAATCGCCTTTTTTATGGTCGTAGCCATGTATGTTTTTGTACACCTTTAGCATACCGTTGTTCAATACCTCCAACGCATCGTGGTCGTGTGCAAAAAATTTTTTACACAATGCAAACAACGCTGGGTAATACAGCAGGTACAGCCTTTCTTGGCCGCGCCGGTTATTGGCCGCACATTGTTTTATAAGTGTTTGCAGGTCTTCCAAAAACGGTTATTGATAATAGTAAATTGATCTTTCTGTTGCTGTACCAATGGCTGTGCCGGCATGTAATCCGGTTGCGGGCTTGCCATCGTTGTTAAAAACATAGGTGAAAGTTACGTAATCAGGGTTATCCTGCGGGCCCGGGTAATGGTTGTGTTGCTTAATAACATTGTTTGGCGATACCACGTATGCCCCCCCGTAATACACCCTTGCATCGTCTTTTTGGTAGTATGGGTTTATCTTGTCGTCGTACTCATAATCGCACCCTGAATTGTATTGGTTGTTTATATACCATTGCCATTGGGTAATGTTACCACGCGCATCGTACTTGGTGGTTTGGTACCATTCCAACCGCATGTTATCGCCGTCAGGCACATAATTTTTTATAACGGCCACACGCCCGTTTAAATACGCAAAAGTCATGCTATCAGGTTTTGTAACACTGTCTTTGCTAAGCAGTGCATAAGCAATCTGGCTGCTGTTTTCATTAATATAATGCATGTGCGCGTAAGCACTCCAGCCCTCGTGGTCTATTGCAGTCAATCTTTCCCGTGCATCCCTTTTGTACAATGTTGCCGGTTGGCCAATTAAGGCTTCCCTTATAAGAAAACCGGCCTTGTCGTACGCGTAGTCCGTTATCTGTGCCGGGCCTTCAGGGCTAAACGCATTATCCTTCCAATAACTTGTAACACGCGTCAACAATGGGCCGCTTACCGGCGGTGTTATTGCAGTATCCACCCCATTGGTTCTGGCGGTGGTGTCTGTGCCGTTGTTATGGCTAAACGCTGTATACGTTTTTTGGCAGGCCGTTATAGCCAATGCTAGAAGTAAGGTTAAAGCAGCAAGCAATGTTTTCATACAATAGGTGTTTTGTTTCACCTTAACCATTTAACGGCGCGGGCAAGCAGTAAGGTTGGGTGCTGCTAAAAAATATTAAAAAACAACCTGTGTGAACCTGCGATGTGTAAATTGCGTTGTATAACAAAACTATCTTTAATGCTACAGCCTACCACCATAAAATTTTTGAAAGAGCTTAAAAAGAATAACCATAAGGAATGGTTTGATGCCAACCGAAAACAATACGAGGCTGCAAAAGACGATTTTGCACAGCTGATAAAAGCCGTGATCGATACCTTTGGCAAAACAGACGCTAGCATTGCAGCCCTGCTGCCCAAGGATTGCATGTTCCGCATTAACCGGGATGTGCGGTTTAGCAAGGATAAATCGCCCTACAAAACCAATTTTGGCGCCAGCATAAACCGGGGCGGCAAAAAAAGCGTATTCGCGGGGTATTATTTCCATTGCGAACCCGGCGGCTCGGAAAGTTTTGTAGGCGGCGGCCTGTGGATGCCTGAGACAGACCAACTTAAAAAAATACGGCAGGAGATTGATTATTCTTTTGTTGATTTTAAAGCTATTATCACTAACACCAAGTTTGCGGATGTGTATAAAGACATTCAACAAAGCGAAGACGTAAAGCTTACCCGCGAGCCGAAGGGGTACGAAAAAGACAACCCAGCCATTGAATACATTAAGTTAAAAAGCTTTGTGGCCTTGCAGCCCTTAACGGATGCAGACCTAACCAGCAAAGATCTGGTGCAAAAAATTACCACCGCTTTTGAGGCACTGCAGCCATTGGTTGTTTTTCTTAACCACGGGCTGGAATAAAAAAAAGCTGTATTTTGGGCATGTAATCAACAGCACATGAGAAAAGCCTTTACCTGCCTCTGCCTGTTTTTGGCAGCCTATATTTGTAATGCACAAACGTTTAGGGTTACTATTACCCCCGAGCTACAGCGGCAAGCATTAGACGGCCGTTTGTTGTTGCTGCTTAGCAACAACGACAAAGCCGAACCCCGCTTTGAAGTGAGTGATGCCGCCGAAACGCAACTGGTTTTTGGCGTTGATGTGGAAAACTGGCAGCCCGGCACCAGCCAATTGGTGGATATGCATGCCTTTGGCTACCCGCTGGAAAGGCTTAAGGATGTGCCCGCAGGCGACTACTATGTACAAGTGTTGCTGCATAAATACGAAACCTTCCATCTAAAAAATGGCCATACGGTAAAACTACCGATGGACCGTGGCGAAGGCCAGCATTGGAACATTGCCCCGGGCAATATATATTCCACACCCATCAAAATACATTTCAACCCCGCAACGGCCAACGAAACAAGCCTCACCATCAACAATATCATCCCCCCCATTAAGGAACCGGAGGATACCAAATACATTAAACACATAAAAATACAAAGCAAGCTGCTTACAGAATTTTGGGGCAGGCCCATGTACTTAGGTGCTATTATATTGCTGCCCGGCGGCTACGACGAACACCCCACTGTAAAGTACCCTTTGGCCATTTTCCACGACCATTTTGTAGAAGACTTCGACAACTTCCGCACCACGCCACCCGATGAAAACCTAAAGCCTGATACCAATACGCGTTTCCGCATAAGCGGCTACAATAAAATTGTTCAGCAGGAATCGTATGATTTTTACAAGCAATGGACCGGTGCCAACTTCCCCCGCGTACTGGCCATTAAAATACAGCATGCCAACCCGTATTACGACGACAGTTATGCCGTAAACTCAGAAAACCTGGGCCCCTATGGAGATGCCATTACCTACGAACTGATACCCGAGGTTGAAAAACGCTACCGTGGCATTGGCCAAGGCTGGGCGAGGTTTATGTACGGGGGCAGCACTGGCGGCTGGGAAGTGATGGCAGCGCAGGTGTTTTACCCAGATGAATACAACGGCTGCTATTCTGCCTGCCCCGACCCACTGGATTTTCACCATTATACCACCATTGACATTTATAATAACAAGAATGCCTATTATGTAGGAAGTGATTTTAAAAAAACTCCCCGCCCCGGCTACCGCGACAGCCTTGGCCATGTGGGTGCCATGATAAAAGACATGAACCAGCGTGAACTTGCCCTTGGCACCCGCACCCGAAGCGGAGACCAGTTTGATATTTGGGAAGCAGTTTTCTCACCCATGGATGTTGACGGATACCCCAAACGCATTTTTGACAAATACACTGGTGCCATTGACACGGCCGTGGCAGCCTACTGGAAAGAACATTTTGACCTTACCAATATTATTAACCGGGACTGGCCAAAACTGGGCGATAAACTGAAGGGCAAAATACATATTTACGTGGGCGAGATGGACAGCTACTACCTTAATGACGCTGTTTACACGGCAGAGGATATGTTGAAGAAGTTAAACAACCCCAACTGTGGGTGCGAGGTTGACTATGGCCACAGGGCGGAACATTGCTGGAACGGCGACCATGCCCACCCTAACTACATAAGCCGCTTGCGGTATAACCAAATGTTTATTACCAAATGGGCGGAGGAAGTTAAAACCCGCGCACCCAAAGGGGTAGATTTAAAGAGTTGGAGGTACTAACAGCAGCTGCTAAAGCAATGCCTCCCTTGCTTTTTTGGGCAACGACTTAACAATTAAGTCATACGAATCATCAATCAATTGTTTTACGAGCGATGCTGGCAGGCTGCCGTCTATGATTACGGTATTCCAATGTTGTTTGTTCATGTGGTAGCCGGGTATAATGGCATCATATTGCTCCCTTAGTTCAACAGCTCTGTCGGGGTCGCATTTGGCATTAAATTGCAGCGGGTTGGCAGATAGAGAAGCGAGCAAAAAAATTTTGCCAGCCACTTTAAACACCAACGTGTCTTCCCCAAAAGGAAAGCCGTCTTCCACAGCTTTTTTTGCCAGGCAGTATGCCTGCAAGGTTTCTATATTCATGCCCCGTTAATTGTTAAAAAACTAATATCCTTGTTTGCCTAAGCCAATAACCAATACACACTGCAAGCGATTTAATGCCCAATTTGGTGCCTATGCTACACATAAGCCAACCAAGCTGTACCCATTCCAAAAAAAGCAGTCTTTTAAAAAGCCGCCCAAATAACCATAGCTCGCTTTCGCACCAATTTAGCCTTGGCCATTTCAAAAATAGCCTACATTTAGTGCCTGTAAAATACATCAAATCACCTATCGGCAGGCAGTATGATACTTAGGTTTATAAAAAAGTTTTTTATCGCTGTAAACGTGGTGGTTTGTATGGTATACCTGCTGGCCTGCCTTAGCCCTCTGCTCAGCACAAAAACTTGGCCTGTATTTGGTTTCCTGAGCCTGTTTTTTCCATATCTGCTTATTTTGCTGGTATTTTCCATCTTTTTTTGGCTGGTAGTTAAGCCCAAAATTTCGCTGTTGCCGCTATTGGTACTGCTGGCTGGGTATAAATTCTCCGGCGTGCTGTTTGCCGTGCATGCCAGGGCAAAATTTACGGCGGTAAAAGCACCCGGCCATGTGCGCATAGTTGACTGGAACGTGGCCAACATGTACGGCCTTAGCCAAGATGCCGAAAAACGCAAGCAAAACAGGGTTGAGGTAGCCCAAGCCATACTAAAATTGCAGCCGGATATTATTTGCCTGCAGGAATTTAACAACAGCACCCAGCGCGGGCCAGATGCCGATAACCTAAGCTTGTTTACACTAACCTATCCTTGGTACTATTTCTCCAAAGACATCAACAAGCAAAATGGTTACCAGTATGGCAGCATCATCTTTTCCAAGCTACCGCTAACAGACACGGGTAGGATACAATACCCCGGCAGGCCGGAAAGCCTGATTTATGCCGATGTAGCCCATGGGGCCGACACTTTTAGGGTGTACACATCGCACCTGCAGTCGTTTAAATTTAACAAGTACGATTATGAGGACATAGATAAGATAGCCAATAAGAAAGAAGATGCCGTTGACGCCTCCAAAAACCTGTACCAAAAAATGAAGTTGGCTTTTGTAGAAAGAGGCAAACAAGCTGGCATAGTGCGCGGCGAGCTGGATAGTTGCCCGCGCACCAGCATTATTTGCGGCGACTTTAACGACGTGCCGGGTTCGTTTACCTACTTCAACATCCGCAACAAAAGGCAGGATGCATTTTTGGCAAAAAGCTTCGGCATCGGCCGCAGTTATGTTTCTCTGGCGCCCACTTTAAGGATTGATTATATTTTACCCGACACCAACTTTGTTATACACCAGTTTGACATGGTTGACGAAGACCTGAGCGACCATATTATGCTAGTGACTGACGTTAGTTTAAAAAAATAAAATATCTTCGCCACCCATGGCACTAATGCACACACCATACCGCCGCACTTGTTGTTGTTGCTGATTAAGCATCTACGTCCGTATATTTAAACAACACTCAAACAAAAACCTTGTATTTGCATGTCACAGCTTACAGTATATAATTCGCTAACCCGCAAAAAAGAAGTTTTTAAATCCATTATACCCAACAGGGCAGGCATGTATGTGTGCGGCCCCACCGTTAGCGGCGAAAGCCACTTGGGCCATGCCCGGCCTTTTATAACGTTTGATATTATTTACCGTTACCTACGCCACTTAGGGTACAAAGTGCGGTACGTGCGCAACATAACCGACGCGGGCCATTTTGAGGAAGAAGGCCGCGAGGCGGAAGATAAAATTAGCAAAAAAGCCGTTTTGGAAAAGCTGGAACCCATGGAACTGGTGCAGAAATACACCAACCTGTTCCATTGGGCGATGCGCGCCTTCAACAACCTTGACCCCGACATTGAGCCTACGGCCACCGGCCACATTGTGGAACAGATAGGCATGATTGAAAAAATTATTGTTGACGGCTATGCCTACGAAGCCAACGGATCTGTATACTTTGACGTAGAGAAATACAACCGCGATTTTGCCCCTAAAGGCATGCCATACGGCATTTTAAGCGGCAGGGTGTTGGAAGACATGTTGGAAACAACCCGGGAACTAGATAACCAGGAGGAAAAAAGGAACAAGGCCGATTTTGCTTTGTGGAAAAATGCCCCGCCCGAACACATTATGCGCTGGGCCAGCCCTTGGGGCGAAGGTTTTCCCGGATGGCATATAGAATGCTCGGCGATGAGTACCAAATACCTCGGCCGGGAGTTTGACATACATGGCGGCGGAATGGACTTGCAGTTTCCGCACCACGAATGCGAAATTGCCCAAAGTGCCGTATGCAACCACCACATACCCGCACGTTATTGGCTACACAACAACATGATAACCATTAACGGCAAAAAAATGGGCAAAAGCTATAACAACGTTATTAAACTAACGGAGTTATTCAGCGGCAGCCACCCTGCGCTTGAGCAGGGGTACAGCCCTATGGTGATACGTTTTTTTATACTCCAAACCCATTACCGCTCTACGCTCGACTTTAGCAACGAGGCATTAAAAGCAGCAGAGCGCGGGTTAAAACGCCTTTGGGAAGGGTACGAAAACCTTAAAAAACTGCCCGACAGCAACAACGGCACACAGGCAGCCAATACCGATGCGGCTTTAAACGAAAAGGTAACCAGCTTGCTGGCAGGGTTTGATGAGTTTATGGATGATGACTTTAACACTGCCAAAGTAATGGCCAACATGTTTGAGTTGGTGCCGGTGATAAACGGCATAAAAGACAAACACATTGCCGAAGACGCATTAAGCACAGCCACGCTTGCCGCCCTTAAAGGCAAAATGAAAACTTTTATGGAGGATATTTTTGGCTTAATGGACGAACAAGAAAGCAAAGACGGCAAGCTAGACAGCGTGTTACAGTTGCTGATAACCATTCGCAAAGATGCCCGCAACAAAAGGGATTACATTACCAGCGATAAAATACGCAACGAACTGGCAACCATCGGCATACAAATTAAGGATGAGAAAGATGGCAACATGAGTTATACGATTGGGTAGTTAGTATAATTAAACCCACCATGAAAAGTTGTCTGAAATGATAATCTCATTTTTTTCAAAATGAAGCGTTGTTTTCATCGGAATTGTCTTGTATTGCAGATTGTACTTATCAGCGAGTTTTCTTATTTCAGGCGTGTCGTCATAGGTTAACATAAATTTCCCTTTAAGCTGTGCCGTTATTTCGAATAATCTTTGGTGATCTATGTCATAATGAGTGTAAAGCCTCTTACCAGCTATTGTATATGGGGGGTCAATGAAAAAATAAGCACTTTGATGATCTAAACTTTTTTCCAAAATGTCAAAGGCATTACCATTAATAAAGCTGATTGAGTCCTTGACGTAGCTTATCGCACGAATCCTATCACGTAAGGTTTTTGGGTACCATCGAGAAGCGATCCCCTTTCCATTTTCGCCATTTTTTATCATTCCCGACCCCTTAGCGAGAATCCCTCCATGAAAAATTCTATTTTTCAAAATGGTACAAAATGCAATGTCTTGCAACTCTTTATGAGGATTTTCTAATTCGGCTTTAACATTTTCGTAATTAAGATCGTAAGTAAATATTTTTTCTGCAAGCCATTCATTTTTACCATTTAAAATTACTTCCCAAACTGCGGAAATTTCATGATCTAATTCAACCATTGTAACGTGATCAGCTAACTTTTCAAATGCGGCAGTCAAACTAACAATACCCCCTCCAGCAAATGGCTCAACCAGAAGTCCTACCGAATTGACTTCCTGCTTTAACCATCGCCTCACAGTTGGTATAAGCCATGTCTTGCCTCCCGGATATCTGAATGGACTTCGTTGCGGAACAGATGCAACATTGATAATTACTTGCTCGCCAATAGCTTCATTAAAGCCAAACATCGCCATTTGATTTTTCATTCTACAACCACGTTTTCAAAATTATTAATTTCAGCCTTTCCTCCCTGCTTCGCATCAAGCTTCTTTTGCAAAAGCTCTGTAAAATGGCTTATTGACCCGGCTTCAAATTTTGCAATTTGTTCTAAAGCACTCGCAAATTTCGTGTACACAATTTTTTGTAATTTTAACGATAAAGTTTTAGTTGTCTTTTCTGGTAATAGATCGTACAGAAAAAAAGCAAAATCAGATTCGGATTTGTCAAATTCCGGTAGCGTTGGTAACGTATTATAAAAGCTTGTTTGCAAGGCTACAACTTGCTTTTTGTTCCATTGCTTCAATATCGATCCTTTTGCAATTATTTGAGGTATGAGCCTCTTTCGGGAGGATGAAAGGTAGTCTGGTTTGGGACTTTTATAAGCTTGCGTCCAAACAAATTGAGGGGACGCGTTTTCCAAATAGGCAGTAAATGGCCCTGTCAAATTTCCCGAAATATAAACAGCCTGAACTTCAACAGATCCAAAATCAATAACGCGACCTTTTTCGTCATATGAAACCAAAACATAGTCAATATTACCAGCTGATTTGCCATGTTTATCGTTCAGCCTGATTTCTCCAACATGGGTCCATTTAGCGTTGTTGTCGAAAATAAAACCCGCAGCATCAGTGACGATTGTCCAATCTTCCCTAAATCGAATAGGGCAAATTATTACAGGTTTACCCTTATGTTGTAAACTGCAAACCCCTAACGGAAATTCTATACTGTTTTTTGTACAGTTCGAAACAATATTATTAAACGGGCAAAGCTTATTATCTCTGTATCTTTTTGCCCTCAATGTTTCATTAGTGATCGGAAAACCAAAAACTTCCGCTAAAGGTTGGTCAATATTTTTGTTTTCACCCATTAATCAAAATTAACAAAAATAATCAGTGAAGTTCCTCTATTCAGAAATTGAGAACGATTAATTGAAAAATTAACGAATTTAGCTCTAATTAAAATTTGACTCATTTTGAATTTACATTTATAGCTTTTTCACCGCCTATGTTCAATCCGGTAGTTTATAATATGCGCACACAATATGCACACCACCGCCGGTAACAACAGCCAAAGTTCAGCAGTGTGCCAAACCTGTTTTGCCACCAAAAACAACATACCAACTGCAAAAAGCACCAAAGGCATTTTTTTGCCGTGGTGTTTTTTGTACCCATGGTACAATGCATTACTGCCAATTAAAAATGCCGCAACAATCATGGCCCCCTCAAATACGGCATTGTGTATAATGTTTATACCCAGTAACGGCAGGCTTGTTAAAAAAAGTGGCAGCAACGCACAATGTATGGCACACAATACTGATGTGGCAATACCCAAAGCGTCCCAATTTATTTTTTTAACCATAGATTCTCAATAACATTACAAAGGTAATTTTTTGCAACGTTGTTGCAAAAGATTATTGGATTGTTTTTATAACACCATTGTAAACGCTGGCATCATTAACTTTGCACCAGAATTTTTACTATGAACAGGAAGAAATTAATTGGGCTGGGCATTTTCTTTTTTGTGCTGGTTTTTGTGTTTCTATTCGTGGTGCTGGGTGGGGTTAAAAGTGCAGGCGATGTTTTTAAGGCTAACACTTGGGGCAGCTTTGCCAATGGGTTTAAGAGCAAATCGCCGGAGTTGAATACCGTAAAACCTTTCAAGTTCACCAACCAAGACGGCAAGCCCTTTACAGAGCAGGATATGTTAGGCAAGGTTTGCGTGGTAAATTATTTTTTTACCAGCTGCAAAGGCATTTGCCCGCGCATGAACAACAATTTGCACGAGCAGGTGTACAACGTTTTTAAAAACGAGCCTGATTTTATGATTGTCTCCAACACCTGTGACCCTGAAACCGACTCAGTGCCAAGGATTAAACACTATGCGGATTCGCTGCAGGTGGATGAGCGCAAATGGGTTTTCCTTACCGGCCGTAAAGACAGCTTGTACCAGGCAGCCCGCAACAGCTATTTGCTGGATGACCCTAAAAACAGCGTGGTAAATATTAACGACCAGTTTTTGCACACGCAGTTTTTTGCGTTGGTTGATAAAAACGGAAAGGTGCGCGGCCAAATATATGACGGGCTTAAGCAAGATGAATTGAAACAATTGCAAACAGATATAAAGGCACTTTTACTTGAAAAAGCAAGCGGAGGCGCTAATTTTTAAATAGATACCTATGGAGAAGGTGGTAGCCGACACATTAAAACGCAGCCAGTTAAGCGTGACTGACAGCCGAAAACGGATTCTGGAATTTTTTCACCATTCTGACGGTGCGCTTGCCCATGGCGATATTGAAAAGCTTTCCGGCGACCAGTTTGATAGGGTGACCATCTACCGTACACTGCAAACTTTTGTGGAAAAAGGCATCATCCACTCCATACCCACGGCCGACAACTCCATCCGCTATGCATTGTGCCAGCAAGAATGTGAGGCCGGCCACCACCACGATAACCATGTGCATTTTGTGTGCGACAGTTGCGGTAACACTTTTTGCCTTAACCATGTTACCATACCCCCCGTGCAATTACCGGAAGGTTTTACAAGCAAACAAACAGATGTGGTAGTGAGCGGCATTTGTAAAAAATGCGGCATTAACCCATAGTTGCCATCTTCGTATACACTTACACATCGCGGTATCGTGCCGTGTAATCAGACGGAGTGTACTTCCAAAAACAGCAGCGGCAGCCCATTAAATAGTAAATCCCCCTTGCCCCCTGCCGCTCATCCTTACAAAGCCCTCCCCTGCTTTAACACCCAGTTCGCGGCCCCTAAATTCTTCCATGGCGGCATGCCCACAGCCATAAATACCGGGAGGGTCCTGGCTAACATGGCAGTAAACCGCTTGGCGTTTTTGCTCCTGCGTATCAGTAATATCAATATAATCGGTCGGGTGAAAAATCATGGATTGTTCACCAGTACACACTTCAAAAAAATACAAGGCAAATTTATTGGCCGCACGCATCCAGGTTTGTATAGTTAGCAGGCTGGCCACCTGGTGGTCTTTGTGGGAGCATACCGGCCAATGGGTAAACACAATATCCGGCCTCTCCGCTGTTATCAGCCCCTTAAGCTTGGTTAGCCATGCATTGTCTGCAATTGTGTCACCATCAATTTGCCCGGCAAAAACGGGCTTTGCCCCCAATATCTTACTCGCATTCAACGCCTCCTGTTTACGAATGGCCGCTGCCTCGTTGTGGCTTTTGCCGGGTATGCCAGCCTCGCCGGTGGTTAGGTAAATAATGGTAACGGTATGCCCCGCGTTGGCAAATTTAGCCAGCGTGCCACCGCACCCGCTTTCGGGGTCGTCGGGGTGGCCGCCCACACACACAATGTTCAATTTACCGGTATTCTTTTGCTGGGGGCGTGCATGCAACAGTGCCGATAGTGGCAGCAGGCCCAAACCGGCAGAAGCGTTTTTTACAAATTGTCGGCGGCTATTGCCAGCAGGGGTATTGCCCATAAATAGGTTTTTGTTACTAATGTACGCCATTTGCCATTAAGCGTGATTTTAGCACCGATAAATATTACGCACTGCACCCCCCGGCTGCAAAATGGGCCGTGACCTTTTTCGACTTAAGAAACAATTAAAACTCGGCTTGCAGGTTTAGCTTCTGAATGAGTACTTTTGTTATAACAAACATTGAAAAATTAAATTTAACCTTATGGCATTTACATTACCGGCATTACCATATGCATACGATGCATTGGAACCGCATATTGACGTTGCGACAATGACCATTCACCACACCAAACACCACCAGGCTTACGTAACCAACCTAAACAATGCCATTGCGGGCACACCCAATGAGCATAAAACCCTTGAGGAACTGGTACATGCAGCAGGCACCATATCGCCAGCGGTACGCAACAACGGCGGCGGCCATTGGAACCATAGCTTTTTTTGGGAGATACTTGCACCCAACGCCGGCGGCGCACCCACAGGCGAATTGGCCGAGGCCATTAACGCCACCTTTGGTAGTTTCGAAGAATTTAAAACCAAGTTTGCTGCGGCTGGTGCCACACGTTTTGGCAGCGGCTGGGCTTGGCTTGTTAAAACCGAAGGCAAGTTAGTTATATCATCTACACCTAACCAAGACAACCCGTTGATGGATTTTGCCGAAGTTAAAGGCACCCCGCTACTGGGCGTTGACGTTTGGGAGCATGCATATTACCTTAAGTACCAAAACAGGCGCCCTGACTACCTTGCCGCCATTTGGAACTTGGTTAATTGGAACAAGGTTGCCGAGCATTTTGCCGCGGCTAAATAAAATACCGTAACTGCCCTACTTACTAGGTGTTATGTTGCAAAGAGGCTGTTTTAAACAAAACAATTGATTGTTTTATTTAAAACAGCCTCTTTATCTTAGCAATATGAAAAAGTATATTTGTCCCCTTGCCATCGCCATGTTACTGGCCTCTTGCGGAAACCAAAAGAAACTACTGGTGTTAAGCAACAATAACCCGGAAGTGAATGAAGCAGAGAAAACAATTGTTTGCAAAGCCTCATCAGGCCACGAGGAACGTAGCCTTGATTTTAAAGGGGATGCCCTTAAAGTTAGTACAGCCGTTGGCGATGCCACCATTGACACCAAGGAAAAAGGTTACTACGTAATAAACCTAAAAGCCAACGATACCATTATAGGCAGTTACCAACGGTTTACCACGCCAGAGGAGGCCCACAGGGTGATGACACAAGAGGATTTAAAAGGCAAAATAGACTCCCTGCAACAGCTTATACAAGGCAAAAATGTAAGCGCAGCCAACAGAAACTTTTTTATACTGCCCAACACAGGCGTTAAAATTTCGGCCAACCCCAATGCTTTTGTGGTTGCACCGTACCGCTCTATGACCGAGGTTCCACCCAACGATGATAATTCAACACCAGAAGTTTACCAGTTTTACCCAATAAAAGAGGTGCGCGATATTATAGCCAACCTGCAAAAATTAACAGTGGCAAAAACTGACGAACCAGCAAAAAAATAGTGGTTTTTTGGGAGGGGGTAATGTAATTGCATACCAGCCCTTCGTAAAAACACTAAGAGGCCCCAACAGCTAATGCTAATGGGGCCTCTTAGTGTTTTAAACAGTAAATATTATACTATTGTGGTCCAAACCCACCTGGGCCACCACCGGGGAAACCGCCACCCATCATGCCGCGCCTACCCTGCTGGCTGCCCTGGTTAAAGCTGCGCAGGTTGTACGTAAACGTTAGTAATGCGTAACGGGTTAACACCTTGGTTTGCACATCCTGTATATAGCTTGACGACACAGTACGCTGTATGCTTACATTTTGGTTAAGCAGGTCGTAAATGGTAAGGCGCAACTCGCCGCGCTTATTTTTAAGAAACTGCTTGGCTATGCCCGCATTAAGCAAAGGCACACTGGTGTTATAACCAGAGGCCCGGCCCCCATAATAGGTATAGTTTAAGCTGGACGTAAGTATCCACCCATTTTTGGTAAACCAGGTAGCTTCTGTGGAAAGCTGCAACGAAAAGTATTTTATGCTGCTGTCGGTTTGCGAATAATGCACCATATTGTATGTAGGCGCCACTGAAAGATTAACGTCGAAATTTTTCTTCAAGTTGGTGGTCCACTTAATTGTTTCCCCCATGGTATAATTGGTTGTATAATTTTTTGTTGGCGGGGTTATGACCTTATCGCCAATATCAGTACCCACCATGCTTACTCCTCTGGCATCACTTATATTGGTGGTAAGGTTTAGGTTAGATTTAGGCTTTTTAATGGGGAACCCGTAGCTAAAAAAGCCCGATAAATTATAGGTACCATTCAAGTTTACCGGCTTAATCGTGTCAACACCGGTGCTGCGGTTAGTAATGGTTTGGTTTACAATGTTATTATTTACAAAGTTTGCGTTGATGGATGCAAACATGTTGGTAAAATTTACATTGTTGAAAGAAATAAACAACAGACGGAAGTTGTTGGTAAACGTTTGTTTTAATGCGGGGTTACCCACTTGTATGTTGTTGGGGTCGCTGTTGTCAATCACCGGCTCCAGTTGCGTGGCTGTTGGCTGGCTGGTGCGCCCACTATAATTAAAACGCAATGTCGCCGCTTTGGAAAACTTGTACGTTAGGTTGGCCGTTGGGTAAATGTTGGTATATTTTTGGGCAACAGTATCGTTTTTGCTGGTGTTAATACTGGTTAAATTACCAAACTGTAACCCGTTGCCAATGCTAAAGTTTAGCTTACCATATTGGTACCGGTAGCTTAAGGTAGCCCGGTTAGAGCTGTACGTGTTTTGATAGGTATTGGTTAAAAGGCTGTTGGCAGCTGAATAAAGGTTTGCAGTGCTGTCAAAATCGTACGTATAGCGGTTGGCGGTGGTTTTGTTGTATGAGTAATTATAATTGAACTCAACGATTGATTTTTTACCAATCGGCTCAGTGTACGATACCGTGGGGCTTAGCGTTTGCGCATTTACTTTTGAGGTATAGTACTGGTTGATTAAATGCGTGGAGTCGCCCTTTAGCAAGGAATAAACACTGGAAGAATAGTTATACCCCGTGCCGTCGGTAGCGTTACCACTCCAAGAAAGGCCGGCAGATATGGTGCGGCCTTTTTTGGCAAATTTGTGGCGCAACAATATGTCGTTGCTGCCGTTATAGCCGCTGCTGCTGGTATTGGTGGTGGCGTTTGAATTGCTTACCAAACTAGCCAACCCCCTTGTTGTGTTGGTAGTGGTTTGCGATTGGCCGTTTGACTGCTGTATACTGATATTGGGCCTTATAACCATTGAGTTTGACGAATCAAAGGCAGACTCAATATTAAAGTTAATGCGCTGGTTTATATTCCTGTTGTTGGAAGCCTGGCCTTGGTTGCTGTATAAAGTGGAGTCGCCCGCCAAAAAGCTTTGGGTGTTACTCTTTTGGTTCTGGGCGGTGGCAATGTTATTGTAAAAATAACTGCCATAAACATCTGTTTTACCCCAAGTGTTTTTATAGTTTAGGCCACCTGCCCAAGTAGTACTAAGGCCATTGCTGCCGTTACTGCTGGCAAGTGTTAAGCCGCCCGCGTTGCCGGCCTTATTGCCTCCCGAACCGCCAAAACCGCCGCCGGCACCGCCCCCTATTCCGCCTGCGGAACCACCCCGCCCGCCGCTGCTTCCCAAAATATCCTGTACCGTAAAGTTTTGCTTGTTGGTGTTATTGCCTTGGCCTATAAACGTAATTTGCTCATCGCCTTTAAACTTACTTATATTGGCGGCCTCATCGTACAGGCTTTTATCGGCAACACCGGCAATCACTTTGCCAAAATAGCCTGTACGCATATTTTTTTTGGTAACAATATTTATCGTTTTAACCCTGTTACCATCGTCAAAGCCCGTAAACTTACTCTGGTCGCTCAAATCATCAAATACCTGTATTTTATCCACTACATCACTGGGCAGGTTTTGCGTGGCCATTTTGGGGTCGTCCCCAAAAAAACGCTTACCGTTTACGAGCACGCGTTGCACGGTTTCGCCATGGGCTTTTATGCCGCCTTGGTTATCAACATCAACGCCAGGCAATTTTTGCAACAGGTCCTGTGCGGTTGAGTTAGGCTTTACATTATACATCTGGGCATTATACTCGGTGGTATCGGCCTTAATTACAATGGGTGGGGATTCCACAACCACGTCTTTCAGTTGGTTGGCGTGCAATTGCATGTAGATGGTACCAGCATCCAACAAGTAGCTGCTATCGGTGATTTTAAAAGGCTGGGAGCGGGTTTCATACCCGCTGAAAGATACCTGCAAACTAAAAACACCTTTTGGCAAGTTAGCAAGCATAAAATACCCTTTATCATTAGACAGGCCTTGCGCCACCACCACAGATGCATCTGTGGCACTTACCACTTTAATGGCAGCATTGCGCAATACTTGGGCAGTTGTAGTATCGGACAACCGGCCCTTAATAACGCCCTTTGCATTTTGCGCATGCAACTGGAGTACTGCCAAGAGCAGTACCAGAGAAAAACCGAAGTAATTTTTTTTCATAAATGCCTCTCCATTTTTTGTTGAGGCAGCAGGTATTGTAAAATAACAGCATAAATGGGTTTCATATCCGGTGTGTCGGCAGTTTAGCGGTAAACATAGGTGTTTACCCCAAAAAGCAAAAGGGGATGAAAATCATCCCCTTTTTAAATGCTGTATTAACCAATGGCCCACCCGCTTGAACAGCCTTGAACCAACGTAGTATTAAAAATATTTTTTGAGTTTTGTGTACCAAAAGTCTCTGTACGAAACAGTAACGCCAAATTGTATATAATCTTGTCTTATAAGGCCGTTATCGGTGGTGCCTGTTCTTCCCACAACCAAGTTAAACTGGCAACTAATGGGAGCGGTTTTGCTGGAGAAACCTGCACCCAACGATATGCCGTAATCTTGCACGCGGTATCCATTTATATCCAAATAAGAATTGCCAAAAAACACACCCGCCTGCACGTTGGAACGTTCAAGAATATTGCTGCCGTACCCAACTGTTTTTGCATATTGAACGCCGCCAGAAATGCGGTTACTGTTTACAAACTTATACCCTATGCCGCTATAATTGGTGCTGCCCCAATTTTGGTACTGGTAGTCTGCCGCAAGCGTTAGGGCGTTATTACGGGTAAGTGAAATACCGCCACCGTACATTAGGGGTATGGTAAAATAAGCACCTTTGTATGATTGGTTACTCACTAAGTTTTGGCCATTGCTATTTACTGTTAAATAGTAATCACCGCTCAAATTTGCTTTGTTTGATGCAGTGGCACCGATACCAAGCTTCCATTTTCTTGACAATTGCCCTTGGTACTGAAACCCCGCCTTAGCAATAAATTTAGCCAAAAAAATATTACGGTTTGTATTTAGTGATGTACCCAACGAGATAGAATCCAGTGCCTCGTCCTGAATAAATGAACCGGCTAAGTAAGTAGCCTGCACACCTATGGAAAAATGCTTGTTTATGTTGAAGGCGTTGGTGAGGAAGTATTGGTTTAACCCGCCAGACCCTTTGTAGTAGGTATTGCTTAACAACACGGTACCTTGAATGCTTTTATTGGCAAAAAAAGAATAATTGCTGGTACTAAAAGGCAATATACCGGCACTTACACCCCAAAAAGGCTTAACCTTTATAGCCAATGTTAATTTTTTTACCTGAAAGTCAGCGGAACTGGAAGTACCGCTTGAGGCAGGATTACCATAATAGGTAACGCTTTTATACCTCGATGCCAGCTCAATGTTAAAAAAATGGTCAGCAAGCCTGCTAATCGAGGCCGGGTTTTGCTGGTATATAAACCTGTCGGACGAAAGGCTGATACCTGTATTGCCCATGCCTGTTGACCTATCGAATGTGCTATTTTCAATATCCCCAACACCCAATATGGAATAAGGTGAGGTGTTGTTTTGGGCCGCCGCAGTGGTTAAGCCCGTAACATATAATATTATACAGAGATATGTATATTTCATAAAATGGTTACTGTTGTTACTGAACGGTTATATAATATACAAGTAATTGCGAGTTTAACAACGGGTTTGTACTGTTGTCAAACACAACCCTGTTAAACCTGGTGCTGAAAAGGGGCTGCGGCGGACTAACCACCAAGCCGTTGGCATTGTTCTCGCTAATGACCAATTGTGTATTTATATAACTGGTTATATCAAAAGTATATTGCGTGTTTTGCCCATACAAATAATCAGTAATGAGTGAGCCGATTAATGCAGTGGTTGTACTACCCGTGGAGTAAGAAATATCCCCAAAGTTATTGTTGTATACATCAGTTTGCGACAGCCGCAACGAGTCGGGCAAAGGAAAGTTTAAGCCATAAGTGCCCTGTGCTGGCTTTAGCACCAGTACCGCCTTTGCCAATTTTACAATATTGGGTATTTGCAGCACACTGCGTATGTAAGGGAAACTAACCTTAACACCGGTACCAGATACTGCCTGCAAATATGCGGCATTGCCGGTGGCAGCACTACTTACCAAGCTGCGCAAATTCGGCGTTACAGTACCCAGAGGCGTTCCACTTCTATTGATAGAAATATTATTAAACTGGTTGTTTGCATCGTTAAACACAAAATCTTTATAGGCCCTTGTGGTTATTACACCAGGCTGCTGGTAATACAAACGCATTATCACACTGTCGCTAAAACTAAAGACTGCCGAAGGATTATTGCCAGACGAAATGCAAATACCCTTGAAGAAATTGAGAAAATTGTCCGAACTCTGTATACTTGCATCCTTTGCTTTTATAAGATTATGCAATTGAATGCCCAAACCATCCGAAAGACGCACAACAATGCTATCTGAATTATGGTTGTGCGGATAAAATGTAAAATCAGTTGAGCCAAGCGGGCTTGGATATTTTTGGATGGTATCAAAATTATAGTAGTAGGAAGCGTTATAAGGCGCCTGCAGTGTTGCGGCTAACCGAAATACATCCAAATGGATTGGTTTGGTTGTATCGCCATGAAAATGCTTATCAGGCCTTATGATCAGCACAAGTGAATCATACGATGTACGCGAATAGTCACTGTCGTTGTGGTATTGTGGAGGATTTATTTTGAAATACGAGCTGGCTTTAACGATACCAAACAGCGGATCGTTGTAAATGCCACAGAGGCCCTTGGCGGTACCATTGGTTTGGATTGAATCATAAAAACGTGTTTCAAGCGTTGTATTGATGGTATCAATCTTAATTATTTGGGTATAATTGTTGTCAACAAACTGGCTGCCAAAGTTTATATCGGTTTTTTGACAGCTATTTAGTACTAATGTCAATAAAAATAAAAAGAAACCTATTTTGATTTTTCCCCTACAATGCTCAAATTGCTTTATGCCCATTATTGCCAGCTTTACGTTTAACGGATGCAATAATAGATTGCGAGCCTGTTACAAAATTGTTAGTATGTATAAATATATATAATTTATCTGCCAAATGACCTTTTTTGCCGATAAGTAGCCTAATTTTTTAAATAGTCAGTGTGTTAAAAGGCAGTAACCCCAAAAGCCAAGCAGTTTTGGCAATTAGTAGATAAATTTTCCACTTCTGTCTATAAATATTGCATAATAATCCATTTTAACGATTTCAACCCGCAAGCTTCGGATAATTTCAGCCGCAAAAATGAGGGATATCATGAAAAATTTGCAAAACTATTTTGCTGCTGGTGTAATAATATGTTTAATGGCTTCGTGCAGTAAATCAAGTTCTACCAGCGACACGACGACTGGGGATTACATGCGGAAATCAGAAATGAATGGCGTATCCAGAAGCGAGGCTGTATCATTTACAATTGGCGACACAGCTTATGTAGGCACTGGTTATGATGGTACATACAGGCTTAAAGATTTATGGGGATACGACCCCCAAAAAAATGCATGGACGCAAAACGCCAATTTTCCTGGTGTAGCCCGCAGTTCGGCTGTTGCCTTCACCATCGGCACACAAGGCTATGTGGGCACTGGGTATGACGGCTTTAATAGTTTGAACGATTTTTGGAGATTTAACCAAGCCACCAACAGCTGGGACTCTGTGGCTCCATTTGCTGGTACAGCAAGGTACGATGCGGTTGCGTTTGGCATAGGCAACAATGGTTATGTTACTACCGGTTACGACGGTACTTGGCAGAAGGATTTTTGGAAATACGACCCTTCAGTAGGTGCAAGGGGTACTTGGGTATCAAAAACAAGCTTCGGTGGCGATAAGCGCAGTGCTGCCATAGCTTTTGTGCATGGCACCAAAGCTTATGTTGTTACAGGTTCAAACAACGGCGTTGAAGCCGGCGATTTTTGGTATTACGATGCAGCCCTTGACCAATGGCTACAGTTGAGGAACATTTACAACTCAAACTCTTCCCAAACCTACGACGATAATTATACCAACATAGAAAGAGACAACGGTGTAGGTTTTGTTATAGGCGACTCGGCCTTTATTACCACAGGTGAAAACGGTGGCCTTTCTACTGCAACTTGGGGTTATAGCTTTGCAACTGACACTTGGGTGCCACGTTCTCCTTTTCAAGGTACAGCCAGACAAGGTGCTTTAGGTTTTGCGCTTAAAGGCTATGGATACATAACCACAGGCAAAAGCGGCACAGCTTACTTTGACGACCTGATTCAATTTGACCCCAACAAAGCGTTGAACACTAATGACTTTTAAGCATCAGGCCGTAGCGGTATTTTTTTTGGCAACAATAGCTTTGGTTTCTTGCAAACGTAATGCTCACGAAGGCGAGGTATTTTGTGAGTTAAAGCCTTTGCAAACAGCAAATGGTTGGGGATATGAGATTTATGTTGACAAGAAACTATACATAAAACAAGAATACATACCAGCTATAAACGGAATTCATGCTTTCAAAACTAAAGAAGATGCCATGGCTACCGGCAAATTGGTACTTAACAAGCTAACCCATGGCAAAAAGCCATTTGTAACCATTGAGGAATTAAAGGATTTGAAAATAGCCGAGTAATACTTGGTTTAATATAAAAAGCGCGGCTTAGATGTAAAAACATGTAGGCCGCGTTTTTTATATTAAAAAAGCCCCGCCAAATGGCAGGGCTTACGATATACTTGGCGATAGTTTATTTTCTATAAACTACAGCTTATCCATTTCAGCCTTTACAAAATCCATCAAGCCTTTAATATGCGCAGGGCTAAAGTCAAATTTCAAGCCTGCAGCTTCGTACAACTGCGGCAATGTTTTAGTACCGCCTAAGCTTAGTGCGTTAACGTAATTATCTATAGCCTGTTGGTTACTCAATTTAAACTGCATCCACAGGCCAATAGCGCCCAGCTGGGCTATGCCATACTCAATATAATAAAAAGGTACCTCAAATAGGTGCAATTGCCGCTGCCAGCCTATTTTACGGTATTCCTGCAACTCTGTAAAATCAACGCTGTTGGTCGAAAACTCCTGCAAAATATCCATCCAAACGCTTGTACGCTCTTCTATGGTATGCGCTGGGTGTTCGTAAACCCAATGTTGAAATTTATCAATAATGGCAATCCACGGGAAAATGGTAATCACCCTTTCCAATTGGTGTTCCTTTGCGCGCCTTAAATCATCCGCATTATCAAAAAAAGCATCCCAATGGTCCATGCTAAACAACTCCATGGCCATACTGGCCACTTCTGCTATTTCCATCGGGTATTCTTTAAAGGCGCTTAATTCAAGCTTATGTGCCAAAAATGAATGTATGGCATGCCCGCCTTCGTGTACCATGGTTGTAACATCGCCCATTTGCCCGGCCGCATTCATAAATATAAACGGCGCACCGCTTTCGGTAAGCGGGCAGTTATAGCCGCCAGGTGCCTTGCCTTTACGGCTGTCAAGGTCAAAATGTTTCAGTTCATCCATTTTGCGCAAGCAGTCTGCAAAAAACGGGTTTAACTTAGTAAAGCATTGCTCCGTTTTGGCCAACAACTCCTTGCCTCCCTCAAACGGGTGCAAAGGCTTAATACCTGCTGGCTCCGCCTCGGTATCCCAAGGCCTAAGCGTATCCAACCCAAGTTTTTTCTTTTTCTGCTCGTAAATTTTTTCCACCAGCGGAAGCACATGCAACTTAACTGATTCATGAAATTTGTAGCAGTCGTCTTTTGTGTAGTCAAACCTGCCAAGCTCCACAAATTTATAATCGCGGTAGTTTTCAAAGCCCGCATTTTTGGCCACCTTATCCCGGCGCTCAATCAGTTCGGTATACAAATTGTGCATCGCATCTTTATCCTGCAACCGGCGCTCCTGTATTTTGCGGTACACATCTTCGCGCAGCTGCCTGTCAGCACTTTCTAAAAACTTTGAAGCCTGCTGCAAAGTGTATTCCTGCCCATTTACCTCAACCGTCATTTTACCGGCAATGGCCCCATATTGCTGTTGCATAACGCTTAACTCGGCCTGTATGGGTATGTTTTCTTCCCTAAACAGGTCAATATTTTTACGTACGCTACGCAGGTAAGTAAAAAATTTATCCCTGTCCAATGCGGCGGTAAAAGGGCTTTCTATCAGCTTTTTATTCAGTTTGTCGGCGTACGGCTGTAGCTTGGGCTGAATTTCCATGCAGAAGTACGCAAAAGCTTCTTCAAGCGTTTTGTCGGTTGTGTCGCAGGTCATTTTAATTTGCCTCCAACAAGCATCTTCGCTTATGGCGGCTTCCACTTCGCTTATATCTTTTAGCCACTCGTCTAAATTTGCACCGCTGTTTATTTCCCTATCAAGTAGGTTTACAAAATAGGGTTCCAAGGCGTCCCACGTAGTTACCGTAAATTCGTTGGGAAGAAAACGCCTTTGCAATTTTTGAATGTCAGCACTTAAGGTCATACTCAAAAAATTAAACCCCCGGCTAGTGGCCAGGGGGTAAAACAAATTATTTTAAACTGGCATAATTGGTAATAACCTATAGCCTCAAGCCCAAATGCGGCAGTAGCTAAGGCCGAGTCAGCCAACTAGGCTTTGTCAACTTCCGCAACTACGGCTGCATCATCGGTTGCAGATGCAACGGCTTCAGCTTCGTCATTTCCTTCTTCGTCGTTAGCATCCTCGTCTGTTCTTAACTTAATTTCTATGCCGCTACCGGTTAATATTGAAAACCATTTAACCATTTTCTTCATGTCACTGGCATACACCCTGTCAAAATCTAAATCTCCATACACCTTTTCAAAGTATGCCTTTATAGCTTTGGGGTCTTTTTCCGATGGCAGGGGCTCTGCACTTTCTTTCATGGCAATAAAAACCTCGGCCAAGTTTACGTTATCGCCCACCGTAAACACTTCCACACTTTCTAAGTGCGAAAAGTTATGCTGGCGGGATGATATAAAGCGTACGGTTTTATCATCAAGGGAGCGAACAATGGCCCCGTCGGTTTTGCTGCCTACAAGTTCAAATAATCCGGCTAGGCCGGTTACCGATATAATTTTGCTGTATTCCATGGTAAATGCGAAAATTTTAAGGGGTGCAAGATAAACAGCATGTTTGAATAAAAGGGTGTAAATATTGTGAAAACTACACAGTACGTAATACCACGGCTTATTAAACCAACCCACTACGACCAAACAAAAAGGCTAATATTATGATTAACAGTCTATTACAAATTTTTAGCACTATGTGGCAACCGATTAACAGCCTCATAAATTGTTGCTAATAAAAGCATACCATCCAAACAAAACACCTGTATAGGTTATCAAAAACCCTACCGTTAAGCATTGGCGCAGGCAAGCCTGACAATGTAAGTGTTAATATACGCTTCTTTTTGTTTCAATTTGTACTGCATTATAAACCGAGGGTGCGGCAGGCCCATTATTTTGCCAAACCACCCGTGCTTCTCATTAAGCCGCGTTAGGTATTTTAAATTCTCTCCCTCCCCTATACAAAAACAAATGTTTGTGTGCATGCCCCATGAGAGTTGTTTATTAATACAGTCAACTACAAACGGTTCTGCCAGCTTTAGCAAATCGGCATCATCGTAATAATTTAGGTTTTTACCAGATTTTACGTACCCTAACGGACTTATTGACGAAATATAAAGCTTACTATAAAATTGGCTTGGGCCACCCAATGCCTGTATCATCTCGTACATAAAAACAGAAGACAATTCTTGCTTCTTTTCAAATTCATTTTCAATTCCGCAAAACTTATCCAGCCTAATAGGGTCGGTAAAGGGTATGCCCGTAACACCGCCGCCAAACCTGCCGGGGTTAATGCCCAGTAAAACATGCCTTGCGGCAAAGTCTTGGTAAAACTTTTCATAAAATACAGTACACGCTGCCCTCACGTTGGGGTGCTTATGCACATCCAATACCTCAATGCCCTGGGGCAATGTAAAAGGCAGCCTGAGGTTAAATAAAAAAGGGAGTATTTGCTGCGAAAGAAACATGCACAAATATACTTTTTTGCCACATGCGCCGGTTAACCGACAAATCCCCCTAAGGCACAATGAGATTACAACAAAGCGTGTGTCGATGAAGAACACATATTTATCGGTGAATAATAAATATATTTAAAATTTTGTTTATCAACAATATATTTAACAATATACTATGCATCGCGCTACCCAAGCCACGTTTATATATATGTAAGTTTGCCTTATTACGCAAGAAAATAACAATTATGAAACAAAAAATTTTAGCCAATTGCCTAGGCATAGCCATGCTTATTGTATGCCAGTTTTGCAATGCCCAAAAAAGTGTTTTAGTGGGCATACAAGGTGGCGCAAGCATAGCCGACCTTACGGGTGGCAGCGCCAGTAATCCGTTTTCAACAGGCTTTTCTTCAAAGTTTGGCGGTGACGCTGGCGTGGTGGCTTCTTTCCAAGTAAAAAAGAAGTTTTCCATTCAGGTGGAGTTTAATTACTCGGCACAGGGGGCTAACAAAAAAGGAGCCCAGGCCGTGCCGGTAACCTATTATAACCCCAACCCCACTGTAGATTTACCCACTGTGTTGTATGCCAACCTAAATACAGAAACCAAGTTAAATTATTTTCAATTGCCCGTGTTGGCCAAACTATCATGGCCGTTAAAAAACGGCCTTAGTCTTTTTGTGAACGCAGGCCCTTATGCAAGCGTTTTGGTATCTGCAAGAACACTTTCCAGCGCGGTTACACAATTTTATACAGACGCGGCGCAAACAAACTCTATTACCCAAGGCCAGGCTTATACCATTGCAGTAAATGAAGATGTGAAGGACAACTACAACGCCTTTAACGTGGGTGTGCAGGGTGGTTTTGGCTTGCAACAAAAACTATACAAGGGCTTTATTACAGTTACCGCCGGGGGCAGCTATGGCTTTATAACTGTGCAAAAGAACGCCACGTACGGGCAAAACAATACAACAACAGCAAGCCTAAAGGTTGGCTATGTGGTAAAGCTTTAATGTAGGCCATGCCATTTACCTACAAACGTTGGCAACAAAACGTATCCTAAAAGGGGCAGCAAGCATTCCAAAATCGGGATATTCTTTTCAAATCATGGAAGAACAATTAATAACCGGCTGCCAATAAGAACGGGGTGGATAAGGATTAAAAAGCGGGCACTTAAGCAAATACTTTTTTACAACCAAAGCCAATTGTTAAAAAAAAAGCCTAAAACAACGGGCCTAAAATTGTAACTATCACATTATCAAGGTCTTTAACATTTATAAAACTTAATGGGTGCCTAACATAAGACAATAACATGATTACTTAACTTTTTATTATTAAAACTTTGGATGAATTTTGGGTCTCAATAGCAAATGAAAAGAGCATCAAATATTAATAATAACTACCTTTAATACTTGGCATTGCATTTGCAAATTAATTGGATATAAACAGTATAATAATTTTTTTTCTCATAAGCAGTTAGTTTTGGTTGCGGCCCCTGTTTTCACAGGGGCCTATTTTTTTAGCCGATAGCCTGTTGTTTACGCAACATTCTTTTATACCAAAAATTTATACACAAGTAACCGGTAAATGCACCAACCGTATCAGCCAGCATATCCCAAAAATCAAATGCCCTGTCTGTCGTAAAGTATTTTTGCACAAACTCCATGGCAATACCATACAAAACAGCACAGATGGCTATTTTAAAAAATAGCCGCGCCGAGGCCAAGCTTGACCTAAAAAAGGGAAAACAAGCCAATAACACCTGCATGCCAAACAACGACGCATGTACAAACTTGTCAAAATTGGGGATACTGAAAATACCGCTGTGCGGTATCTTTTTGCCCGACATTATAAGTAGGTAAAAAATTATTAAAAACCAAATAACCGCAGGTAAAAACAATCTTATTTTAGGCACACTAGTTTTTAACAAAAATAGGGCAAAAGGGCTGCTAAAAAGCAGCCCTTTTGCCCTTACACAAAAAACACCCGTTAATTAATTTTTAGGTAATAATACTGTATCAATTACATGTATTACACCGTTTTTTTGGTACACGTCTTTAATGGTAATTTTTGCGGTGTTACCAGTTTCGTCTGCCACAACAATATGCTTGCCTTTTAGCATAAACTTAAGTTCGCCGCCGGCCACAGTTTTTGCCGTATAGGTTCCGCCGTTTTTCTTCATCCACTCCATCAGCGTATTGCTGTCAACCCTGCCTGCAATAACATGGTAGGTTAACACGCCTGCAAGCTTTGCTTTATTTTCAGGCTTAAGCAACGTTTCAACCGTGCCTGCGGGCAATTTTTTAAACGCATCGTTTGTGGGGGCAAAAACGGTAAACGGGCCATCGCTCTCCAATGTTTCTACAAGTCCCGCAGCCTTAACCGCTGCAACAAGCGTGGTGTGGTCTTTTGAATTAACGGCATTTTCCACAATGTTTTTTGTTGGGTACATTGGCGCGCCCCCAACCATTGGGTCGGTTTGTGCAAATGTTGAGCCAGCATACAATAATACCACCGTAAGCATTGATTTTAAACAAGTTGATACAATCTTCATAATGATTTGCTTTTTACTTTTTGTTATATTTTACTACACAATCAAGTACGGCAACCCAATAAATTCGGTTTTAAAAATGCAGAAAAAAAAATTATCGCGAGTAAAACAACCGCGCAGCATATGCAATAGAGCAAGTAACTATTTGAAGGTTTTTACGGTTGGATGGCCATTATACATGCCACCGCTGCGGCCAACCAGTACAAAATGCATAAAAGCAGGTATCGCTTTTATTTGCGTGTACACAGCAAGCAATAGGCCAGATCAGCAGGCCGTAGTCTGTATAAAAACATAACTAAACGCTTGCGCCATCGTTTACAGCAAAACAACACCCACACAGCATGCCACGTTACCATTTAAAAACGCCATAGCCTTTGCCAAAATAAAAGCGGCTGGCCTTTTTTGGCCAGCCGCTTTTACAATAAAAACCCAATTTACAAACCACTTATGGTTAAACCAATGGAAAACGGGTTGATGGTTGGGCCGGTGTTGGCCTTTAAAAAATTAGTTATTTGGTATGATGCATCCAGCGAAAAATTGCCTAAGCCAACCCTAGCGGTGGCAGCAACCCTAGCATGGTTTATAAAACGGGAGTCGTAATCCTTTCGTTTGTATGTTGGCCCGTACAGGCTGTTACCGTTGCCGTCAACAGCGTCTTTGCCTTTTGTGTATGCTGTAATCAGGTAGCCAAACTTCAAACCCACCGCAAACTTATAGCCTTTGTCGGGCGTGGTAGGGTTGGTTGCATACCTGGCTTCAACAGGGGCTTCCAAAAATATGGTGGTTAACTTAAACTTTTTAAAATGGTTAATAGAGGCATTTGTAACACTGGTAAACGGCAAAGTGCCGGTTTGCGACGCCAAGTTTACAAAATTATTGGTAAAAAATATATTGCTGCTGCCCAAGCCAAGCCCATACGCCACACTGGTGTGCTGGTTGTTTTTAGACGGCTTATCAATCATAAAATAAAAATTAAAATGCCTGGAAAAACCTGAGGGTGCGGTGGTATCGCTTGTACCTAACCAACTATCAAAGCCATATTGCAACATAAAATGGTCGTTGGCGCGGTTACTAAGGTCAAATTTTGTCCAGCTCTTTTTATATCCTTTTACCGTAGTGTCTTTAACCTGTGCCTCGGATACTGTTACCCCTAACAAAAAAATACATCCCAATAATATTGTCTTCATCATGCAGTTGTTTTAAACAGCCTATATACTTTAGCAACAAAAATAGATGAATGAAACCAAGCAACTGGTTAAAAATTAGCCAAAACCCATAAAACTGCCCTATATTTATACTATATAACCATACCGTGCATTAATTTTAATTGTAATATTTTGTAATTTTCGCTACTATGCGGTTATTAAATTTGAACGCACCCTACGTAAAACTCTACATCCATGAAAATATTGATTGCCGAAGACGACGAGATAATGCTGGAGGCGATAAAGGAACAACTAAACAAGGACGCATACGAAATATTGGGCACCAACGACGGCAGAGAGGCTATACAGGCCCTGGAAACGTTTAAGCCCGACCTTTTGATTACCGATATACTCATGCCATATACCTCTGGGCTTGAATTGATTGGCATACTAAGGTCGGAACAGAATAATAAGTTACCCATCTTGGTATTGTCGGCTTTGGATGAGGAGGCCACCGTTATGGAAGCGTTTTCTATGGGTGCGAATGATTTTCTGTCCAAACCTTTTAAGCCAACCGAGCTTACCATAAGGGTTAAACGGCTACTGAACAACGCAAAAAAAATGAAATAGCAAGCCTGCACATAAACCGACAAGGCCGTGCTGGGCATGCCGCATAAATGGCTGTTAATACAGCCTACATTAAAATATTTTAATGCCAGCAAATGACGATGCATATTTGGAAATACTGTTTTGCGGTTGCCGGGGTAACACTTTTGTTTGGCTGCGGCAACCAGGCAGGGATAAAAGAAAATTTGTTGGGCGCAAAAGCGGCCACCGCCATTAGTTGCACCAGCATTGGGCTTACGCCTGCTGACAGTGTGGTGTATATGCAGCAAGGCGGCCGGGATTATAAGCCTTCTTTCATAAATTTTGGCAAACCTGTCGCGCCCGCGCCCGAAGGCATGGTATGGATACCAGGCGGGGAGTTTACCATGGGCAGCGTTAACCCCGTAGGCATGGACAGCGGAGGAAATTTGAAAATGGATGATGCGAGGCCCCTGCACAGGGTGTATGTGGATGGCTTTTATATGGACGCCACAGAAGTTACCAATGCCCAATTTGCAAAGTTTGTTAAAGCAACGGGCTTTATAACAGATGCTGAACGTAAGCCGGATGCCGCTGAATTTCCCGGCGTACCGGCCGGCACAAACATACCCGCAGGGTCTTCGGTATTCACACCGCCGGGCAAACCTGTTGCGTTGGATAATTATTTACAATGGTGGCGTTATGTGCCGGGGGCAGACTGGAAGCACCCCGAAGGGCCCGGTAGCAACATAAACGGGAAAGACAATTACCCGGTGGTGCAAGTTAGCTGGCTTGACGCAGCTGCCTATGCCAGCTGGGCTGGCAAACACCTGCCCACAGAGGCTGAATGGGAGTTTGCGGCGCGGGGCGGCAAAGCGGGCGAGCTATACCCTTGGGGTAACCAACTTAGGCCCGACGGCAAATGGATGGCCAATATTTTTGAAGGCAGTTTCCCCAATGGCGACGTGGGGCTTGACGGTTACAAAGGCCTTGCACCCGTAAAGCAGTACGCGGCCAACCCGTATGGCTTGTACGATATGGCGGGCAACGCCTGGGAGTGGTGCGACGACTGGTACCGGCCCGATTACTATGCCCAACTGGCCAACGCTGGCACCACGGCAAAAAACCCTTTAGGCCCCAATGAACCATTTGACCCCGATGAGCCGGGCGCGAAAAAAAAGGTACAAAGGGGCGGCTCATTTCTTTGTACCGACCAATATTGCACCCGTTACATGGTAGGCACCCGCGGTAAGGGCGAGGTAAAATCGGCCAGTAACCACATTGGTTTTAGGTGTACAAAATAAAACTTTACTAAAATCGACCCGAAACTTTGGGGTTGTTTTCTGCCAATTTGTAACATTTCCCTATCTTGAGGACGATTAACCAAAACATATATGAACACTGTAATTGTACCAGTTGATTTTTCAGAAACATCCATTAATGCGGCTAATTACGCGGCACAACTACTAACAGGGCGTGACGATTTGAAAATTATTTTGTTCCACCTTTCCGAATCTGACCTCGATTTCGTAACTGCACCTGAGCGGCTGGATGAATTGATTGCTAAACTAACAAGTGATTATGGCGTTGGCATTGAAGGTGTTTGCCAGTTAGGCAGCAATTTTATTGAACAGCTGGAAAAACAAGTAAAGGCAACCCAAGCAGGCTTGGTTATTATGGGCATCACCAGCAGGTCCGAACTTGCACAGGTTTTTGTGAGCAGCAACACCCTTAAACTGGCCGAAACCAAAGTTTGCCCCGTGCTAATAGTGCAGGAAACCGCCAAGTTTACCGGCATCAATAACGTTATGCTGGCATCAGATTTTAAAAATGTTTACTACACCACACCGGCCGAACCCATAAAGGCATTTCTTAAAACATTTAAGCCAGCATTGCACATTGTTAATGTAAACAGCGAGCATTATATAGCCATTTCAGAACAATACGAGAAGGAAAAACAGGCTTTTGTGGACCATTTTGCCGAGTTTAACCCCGAATTTTACTTTCTGCGCCTGTACGATGTGGAAGAAGGGCTAAACCTGTTGGCAGAGGCCAAAGGCATTGATTTGATTATTACCATACAACACGAGCACCCATTGCTTACGAGGATATTTAAAACCGACCACACCAAAAAAATTACGTATAACAGCAGCGTACCGGTTTTAGTGGTGCATGAATAAGCGGATAAAGCGTGAAACGGCAATCGTGAATCGTGAAATACCAATGCCGTTTAGTAAATTAATCCAATTTGGATGATGGTTTACTAAACGGCATTCGTTTGCTATTTAATCTCCGTTGTTTCTTTCACCAAATACCACAACCTTTGTTATTATGGAACAAACTGGCATTCGGTTAACCGTTGACGCGGTGGTTTTTGGCTATGCCAAAACAGAGGGCGTTAGCATATTGCTGGTAAAACGCAAGTACGAGCCTTTTAAGAACACCTGGGCGTTGCCGGGCGGTTTTGTGCTGGAAGATGAATCGCTGGAGCAGGCCGTAACACGCGAACTGAAAGAAGAAACAGGCATAGCCGTAAATTACCTGGAGCAATTATACACCTTTGGGGAGCCCGCCAGAGACCCGCGGCAGCGCATTGTTTCAGTAGCCTATTTTGGCCTGATAAACAGCAGCATGTATAAAGAGTTGCATGCCGGCACCGATGCAGATAAAGCGGAATGGTTTAACATAACCAACCTGCCCCACATGGCCTTTGACCATACGGCTATTATACAGGCAGCCACTGCAAGGCTGCGCGCCAAAATACAATACCAACCCGTGGGTTTTGAACTGCTGGATAAAAAATTCTCCTTTGCCGATTTGGAGAAGCTGTACACAGCACTGCTGGGCAGGGATATTGACAGGCGAAACTTTAGGAAGAAAATACTATCCTTCGATTTTTTAGAGAAGCTGCCCGAGGTTACACACCCTGAAGGCCAGGGCAGGCCGAGCAACATGTTCCGTTTTAACAAAAAACGGTACGACCAACTGACTAAAAAAGGCTTTTTCTTCGAGATATAATATTTTGCGTAATTTATACGCAAATAAATTGGGAGATTGAAAATCATGCGCATATATTTGCGTATAAATTACGCAAAATGAAAACAGGAGGCGTTATTATAGCAAGGTTTCAAACCCCGTTTTTGCACGAGGGGCATCACGACCTTATACAGCAGGTTAAAGCCAAGCACAACAAGGTTATCATAGTGCTGGGTTTTACTGCAGTAAAGCTAACCCCCCGCAACCCGTTTGACTTTTTCACCAGGGAGAAGATGATTAAAGAATCGTACCCAAGCATCGTTGTGCTACCATTGGCAGACAACCCCAGCGATGCATACTGGTCGCACCAGTTGGATGGTCTGCTCGCAAATACCTTCCCGTCAGAAACGTTCGTGCTGTACGGAAGCAAGGATTCATTTATACCCTATTACCACGGAAGGCTTGCCACAGAAGAGTTGAAAGACAACATACAGTTTTCGGCAACAGAGCTACGGGAAAAACACAGTGATGATGTACTGGCCTCAAAAGAGTTTAGATTGGGCATTAATTACGCGGCACATAACCGCTACCCCATCGCCTACCCCACCGTGGATATTGCCGTATTGAGCAGCGACAAAAAACAAGTGCTGCTGGGCCGAAAACCCAATGCAGCGGAATGGCGCTTTCCCGGTGGTTTTGTTGACCCAACAGACGAAAGTCTTGAAGCAGCCGCAAAAAGAGAATTAACGGAGGAGTGTGGCAGCTTTGAAACATCGCCGTTCGTTTATCTAACTTCACACAAGATGAACGACTGGCGCTATGTGCATGAAGTGGATAAAGTAATATCATCCCTGTTTACCACTACGCTGCTATATGGCAAACCCGAGGCAGGCGATGACCTTGAAGAGGTAAGGTGGTTTACTGTTGAACAAATACCCGCACTTATTGAAAGTGGCAATGCTGCCGAAGTACATACCCATTTTTTAACCGTATTATACAAAAGCTTACATAAGTAGATTTTATGCAAAACAACCTGATACTGCTTGCAGACGCTTATAAATATTCCCACCATAAATTATATACCCCCGGCACCGAAAAAGTATATTCCTATATGGAAAGCCGTGGTGGCATGTTTGAGGAAACAGTATTTTTTGGGCTGCAATATATTCTTAAAAAATACCTGGCCGGCGAGGTGATAACCAAGCCAAAAATTGAGGAGGCCAGTTATTACATGCAAAGCATTTTTGGCCGGCCCGATGTTTTTGAAGCAGCCAATTTTGAATACATCATCAAAAAATATGGCGGCCGGCTGCCAGTAACCATTAAAGCGGTAAAGGAAGGCTTCGTAATACCCACCCACAATGTGTTGATGACCATTGAAAACAATGACTCAAAATGCTATTGGCTCACCAATTTTTTAGAAACCGTGCTTATGCAGGTTTGGTACCCTGTTACAGTGGCAACCCTCTCTGCCCAAATTAAACAAGTGGTACAAATGTATTTTGCCGAAACCGCAGACGACAGCAGTGCTGCGGGTATTGATTTTGTGCTGAACGATTTTGGGTTCCGTGGTGTTAGCTCAGTGGAAAGCGCAGGCATAGGCGGCATGGCGCACCTGCTCAGTTTTAAAGGCAGCGACACCATCATAGCCAATGCCTACGCCAAAGAATACTACCATGCACAAACGGTACCCGGTGCATCCGTACCGGCAACTGAGCACTCTGTAATGACTATGCGTGGCGAGGTCGGCGAGGAAGACATGTTCAGGCACATACTGCGCACCTACCCCACCGGTATCGTGGCCTGTGTGTCAGACTCGTACAACATCTTCCGCGCCTGTGCCGATTACTGGGGTACTGATTTAAAAGAAGAGATTCTAGGCAGGGACGGCACCTTGGTGATACGCCCCGACTCAGGTGACCCTGCATTAACCTTACTCTCCGTGTTTGACATATTGCTTGATAAATTTGGCTATACCATCAACAGCAAAGGGTACAAAGTACTGCCGCCGCAAGTGAGGGTTATACAAGGCGACGGTATTAATTACGAAAGCATATTGCATATTTACCAAGTATTGAAGATGAATGGCATCTCTGCTGAAAACCTGGTGCTGGGCATGGGTGGTGCTTTATTACAGAAAGTTGATAGGGACACGCAAAAATTTGCGCTCAAATGCTCCTACGCCGAAATAAACGGGGTGCAGACAGATGTAAAAAAGAACCCTATAGAATTAAATGGCCGTGGTGAGATAGAGTCTTCCTTTAAAAAATCAAAAGCAGGCAGACTGAAGCTGATACAAACCAACGGCCTTTTTGAAACCGTTCGTGAAGACGCTGCACCGGCTGCAGAAGACATACTACAAACGGTTTTTGAAAACGGCGAGGTGGTGCAGGAGTATGGTTTTGAAGAGATACAGGAGAGGTTGAGAGGGTGACCATTCAATGCAAGCCACCGCACCCTATACCCCACGCAGCAAACACGCGCTGGCTATAAGCGCGTTTTTTGCTAAGATGGCCTGGGCTGTGATGCCCTTTAAAGAAGAGCCAACCATCTACACAAAAACCAAATTGCGGCTGAAGCAATAACCATGCGCATTTGGGTTTACGTATAAAGCGATGGCTTTTACAGGATTTGTGAAGACACAAATCCGGGCGAAAACCCACAGGTTGCCCGCCGGTAAGGCGTTTAAACGAGTGCCCCAACTAATAAGGAGTTATTGGGACAAACCGATTATCGGTTTGCCTATACAATAACCCCTTTTCAAAAAGCGAGGTAGTCTAAATAGCGGAGAGTCATCAGTGGGTCCATAAAATTAAAGGCAAACTAAATAAAGCATCACCAACCGCCTATCCTAACCACAAAAAAGCCATCTTTGCCATGTAATACTACATGGATAATATTTTTTTACTCATCGTTATCGGCTTCTCCATTGGCACGTTGGGCACCCTCATTGGCGCGGGCGGTGGTTTTATACTGGTGCCGGTACTAATTTTGGCTTACCCATCGCTAAGCCCTGAGCAAATAACGGCCATATCGCTGGCCACGGTGTTTTTCAACGCATTTTCTGGCAGCATTGCCTATGCCCGCGCAAAAAGAATTGACTATAAGGCCGGCTTGCAGTTTTTCCTCTTCACCATACCAGGTTCGGTGTTGGGGGTATACATCACCAAACACATCAGCTCAAAAATATTCACACTGTTTTTTGGCTTGCTGCTCATTTTGTTGTCGGCTGTGTTGTTCTTCCGTAAAAAAGATCCGGCAGTGCCAACAACACAAGGCGGCGGGCTGTCAAAAACCCACCACCAACTAACCGACAAAGACGGCGTGGTGTACGATTATTACTACAATAAATACATCGGCTGGCTCATAAGTTTTGTGGTTGGTTTTATATCGCCCATATTGGGCATTGGCGGCGGCATTATACATGTGCCTGCCATGGTTAACTGGCTGGGCTTTCCAGTGCATATTGCCACGGCCACCTCACATTTTATATTGGCGGCCATGTCGTTGGTAAGTGTTATCGTGCATTGGGCAGAAGGCAATTATAACTCGGCTTACATTCTCCGTATGGTGCTAGGCATCGGCCTTGGGGTTGTGGCCGGTGCCCAACTGGGTGCCTACCTTTCCCACAAACTTAAAGCCACGGTTATTATCAAGGCGCTGGCGGTGGCGTTGGGCCTTGTGGGCATAAGGCTGCTGCTGGGTTTGTTGTAAATATGTTTCAGCCGTTCATTTACCAACGTAAATACGGCCCGGCTTCCCCAAAAAACGCATTTTCCCAAACCACCGCTATAAAGCCGGTAAATGTTACCAACCATAACCACAATTACATATTCATTAAACCCTGTAAGGGAAGCATCTGTCAGCGATGGGTGAAGCCGGTTTGTAAAATAAACATCCGCAATCCCAAGCCCTATCGCGCATTCTTTCGATGGGCTTCACCCATCCCTGACAGATGCCGCCCCGCCGCAGCGGGGCTTAAAACAATCGAATATTTCTCGTGCCCTTGCACCTTCCTTTCTGCAAAAAAATCCCTTTACCCGTGTGCCGCCACCTGCCCCACCGGTATCTGGTCGTTTGCATTTACAACAACAGTATCACCTGGCTGCAATGCACCAAACACTTCAACCGATGATGCGCTTTCATTGCCGGTGGCAACATCAACTCTCGTTATAAAATTATTCTTACTGGTTAAAACATATTTTCGTTCGCCCGCTGTAACCACTGCGGTTTTTGGCACGCGCAGGGCCTGGCCGCCCTCCTTTGAATAAATCAATACCTCGGCATACATACCCGGCGCAAGTAAGCCGTCGCCATTATTTATGTCGGCTTCTATCCTTTCGTTGCGGTACTGCGCGTTAATATTACCTGCTTTGCGCACAATGGTGGCAGTCATTTTTTTGCCTTGTAAAGCGTTTACATAAAAGCTTACGGTATCATTCTCTTTTAGCCTTGTGGTAAGTTTTTCGGGTATATCCACCTCCAAACGCAAATGTGCCGTTTGTTTAAGTTCCAGCATGGCCTTGTCTTTTGTGTTGGCACTAACCAATGCGCCGGGGTGCACATTACGCTCTTTAATAACACCCGCAAATGGGGCAGTAACCTGCAAATAACCCAACATGGCTTCCTGCATTTGCCAATTGGCTTTTTCGGCATTGCTTTGGGCACTGTCGGCTTCCATGTTCTCATGGATGGTGGAAAGATCCAACGGGGAAACCGCGCCGGGTGTTTGCGCAGCTTCCTGCAAACGCATATAACGCTCCTTATCAATAGCAAAAGCTGACTTGCTTTTTGCATACCGTTCCTTGGCCTGCACAACTGCCTGTACCAATTCGGGGGCTTCCAGCGTCATCAACAACTGGCCAGGCTGTACCTTGCTTCCGACATCAACCAACACCGCTTTTACATAACCGTTCACCTTGGGAAAGATGCTCACCTCCTCAAATGCCGCCAGTTGTGCGGGCAATTGCACGGTGTTGGATATTCCGCCTTTTTCAACTGCTGCCAATTGGTATGTAGGGGCAGCAGGTGTATGATTCTCTTTGGTTTCCTTTTTTTCGCTTTGCGAGCAGGCAGCCAGCACAAACAATGGAAGGGTATAAATTATGCTCCGTTTCATGTGTATAATAGTTTACAGGTTTTTAATTTTCGGGTAACAGGGATGGTGATTTGAAAGATGCTTTTTGCCTTGCCCAGCCATATACCAGCGGCACAATCAACAATGCTGCAAATGTGGATGCAACCAAGCCACCGATAACCGCACGGCCAAGCGGGGCCGACTGGTCGCCGGATTCACCGAGGCCGCTGGCCATGGGTATCATACCCGCTATCATGGCAAGGCTGGTCATGAGTATTGGCCGCAAACGCAGGCTGGCCGCAACAGATGCCGCTTTAAACGGGTCTTGGTATTCCAACCTCAGGGCTTCTGCATTGGTTACGATAAGGATGGCATTTGCAACAGACACACCGGTTGACATGATGATGCCCATGTACGATTGCAGGTTAAGGGTGGCACCCGTTGCGAGCAACAGGAGCATGGCGCCCAGCAGCACGGCAGGCACAGTGGCCAACACCGACACCGACACCAAGAATGACTGGTAGTTGGCGGCAAGCAACAACAATATCACCACAATGGCGGCCAGCAGGCCGTTCTGCAACGAATCCATTGTTTCAGTCAACAGGCTGCTCATGCCTTTTATTTCAGCTACCAAACCTATCGGTGGTGCGCCTACCCCGCTTATAGCTTTTTGCACGGCTGCCGTTGCGGTGCCAAGGTCTTTACCGTAAATGTTTGCACTTACCGTAACAAAACGCCTTGGGCCGCTGCGGTCGTATTCGCCCGGCAGGCTGTCGGTTGTAACTGTGGCCACATCGCCCAATACAGGCCGTTGCTGGCCTTTCACCAGCGGTGTGGCACCCATTTGTTCCACCGAATTCATAATGTCCTGCGGTACTTGCACCTGCGTTTGGTAGGTGTACGAATTATTTTCGTCCAGCCAAAGGTTTTTGTTGGTAAACCTGCTGGATGAGGTTGCAGCAGTAATGCTTTTGGTAACATTATCAATGGTTAGACCCATTTGCGAAAGCTTCAACCTGTCTACCACAATACTCATATTGGGAAATTTAAGCGGCTGCTGCACCTGCACATCCCGCAAAAAAGGTATGTTCTTCAAAGCGGTAAGCAGTTTGCCTGAGTAGCTTTCTATATCCCCCATGTTCTTACCAGCCACACGCACTTCTATGGGAGTGGATGCGCCTTGCGCCATGATTTTTTCGGTCAATTCAATCGGCTCAAAAGAAATACGCATGGCTGGATATTTCTGGTTTAGTGTTGTGCGGATGGATTCCTTCAACTCATCCATCTTAACCTTGTACCCTTCGTCAAGGTTAACCTGTATTACGGCTTCGTGGGTACCGCTGTTAAATACATACAGGTTGCTGGTACCAAAACTGCTGGGTACCAACCCCACAAATGCCGAGCTTATTTCAACATGGCCCGTTACAGTGGAGTCGATGATTTTCAAAACTTCCTTCACAGTTCGTTCGGTTACTTCCAGCCGGGTTCCGTCGGGCTGTTTTATACGCAGTTGCAGCTGCCCGTTGTTCGATTTTGGCAGCAGGTCCTTCCCTATTGCAACATAACAAACACCGGCAGCGGCCAGCACCACCACCACATATACCAACACTATTATTTTGCGGTGCGGCATCCAGCCATCCAGCCTATTTTTTAATTGTACTTTCAGCCGCTGGAAAAAGCCATTTTCTTCTTTATGTTCATTATCCTGCCGGTTGTGCTCTTCCACCTCGCCACGTTCTTCTTCATCCAACGCAAGCCCCGCATGGGCATGATGCCCTGTGTGGTGGTATTGAAATTTCTCGGCTTTCAATAACCAGTTGCTTATCACCGGCACCATGGTTTGCGCCGCCACAAAAGAAACAATCATGGCAAACGCAATGGACAGCGACAGTGGCAGGAACATGGCTTTTGGCACGCCGCTCATTACAAAGGCAGGTGCAAATACGGCCAGTATACAAAGCAATATCAACAGCAACGGGAAGGATATTTCAGTGCAGGCGTCCAGTATGGCCTGCCTTTTTTCCTTGCCCATTTCAAGGTGTTGGTGTATGTTTTCAATGGTTACCGTTGCCTGGTCAACCAATATGCCGATGGCCAGCGAAAGGCCGCTCAGCGTCATAATGTTAATGGTTTGCCCGGCAAGGTTTAGAAAAAAAACTGCACTTAATATGGCCACGGGTATGGTTATTATCACCACCAGGCTGCTACGCCAGTCACGTAAAAACAACAATACCATCAGCCCGGTTAGTATCGCCCCGAGTATACCTTCCGTCATTAAACTTTTGGCGGAATTGATTACAAACACCGATTGGTCGAAGGCGTATGTAATGGCAACATCATTGGGTAACAGGCTTTGCATTTCTGGTAGTTTTTTACGCAGCGTTTGCACCACATCCCAAGTGGAGGCACTGGCTGATTTTACCACCGGTATGTACACACTGCGCTTGCCATTTACCAAGGCATACGAAACAGTTACATCGGCACCATCCGATACCGTGGCCACATCTTTTATAAAAATGGTTGAAGGGCCGTTGCTCTTCAATGGTATTTCCTCAAATGCCTGCACCTTGCTTTCCAATGAATTTACCGAAGTGATGTATGTTGTGCTGTCAACAACCAGATTGCCCGAAGGGCTGATGGCATTGTTTTGGGCAATGGCCTGCACTACTTCGTCGGGAGACATATTTAAACTGCGCAGTTTCTGGGGGTCAACATTAATCACCACTGTTCTAGCATTGCTGCCAAAAGGCGGCGCTGACGACATACCCGGCACTGTGGCAAACATGGGTCGTACACGGGTAAGGGCTAAGTCAAAAATATCCTTCAAACTCCGTGTGTTGCTGCTAAAAACCAGTTCGCCAACGGGTAAGGATGACGCATCGAACCGTATTACCTGGGGAGGCAACGCGCCGGATGGGAAGAATGCCTGTGTTCTGCTTACTTGCAAGGCCACCTGCGCGGAGGCTTCGGCCATATCCGTGCCTTCGTAAAAACTCAGGCGGATTAACGAAAGACCCTGTATGTTTTTACTCTCAATATTCTTTACGCCGTTTATATACAGAAATTGGTCCTGCATGCGGGTGGCGAAAAAGCCTTCCATTTGTTTTGGCGACATACCGCCATACTGCTCGATAACATATATGGTTGGTGAATTAAGCTTGGGAAAAATATCTATCGGTATCGTGCGTATTGCCATTACCGCGAACAATAAAAGGCCGGCAAACAACACCAATACCGTAACAGGTCGTTTTAAAGCTGCCCGTACCATGTATTTTTTATTTTACTGATTGAATAAATAAATCAAGGCTGCCTGTTGCGGCGGCCTTGTCAAGATTGGCTAAAAACCAGTCGCTGAGTGTTTGCACATAGTCCGTTTGGGCCCTGTACAAAACAAAAGTTGCATTGGTAAGGTCAACCAAGTTTATGATACCCGCTTTATACTGGGCCGTTTTTTGGTTGTACCCATCCACCGATGCGCCTATTTGCACGGGTATCTCTTGCAGGTTTTGCCAAGCTGTGGTAATAGCGGTACCGGCATTGTTGCTTATGTTTTGCAGGTATAGCATTTGCTGGTTAAGTGCCTGGCTGCTGGCTATGGTTTGGTAATGGGTTACCGCCAGCCTATCCCTTTTATGCAGTGGGTTAAATAAATCGTAGGAAATAGTTACCCCCGCCATGTAGTTAAGCCGCTGGTAACCCAGCCCAGTGGAGAGGGATTTATAATCGCTGTTATAATCGATACTGCTGCCACGGCCCCAAACAGTACCCATTAACACTATCCTGGGCAGGTAACTTTTTTTAACCAAATTTTCTGCTGAAAGAAATACCTGCTTTTGTTTTTCGTAATAATCTGTCAGCGGGTTATAGGTGCTATCAAACACATTTCCCGCTATACTCATCGCCCCCAAATAAGCTTTGGTGGTATTTGTGTCGGGTAAAATTACATCTGCGGGCAAGCCGGTAATATACCCAAGCTGTTGCTGCAATTGCAACACCTTGCCTGCGGTTTGGTTAAACTGTATTCGGGTGCGTGATAATTCGGCCAGTGCCAATGAGGAGTCCGCCCCTGGTTTAATACCGCTTCTTGTAACAGCCTGTATAACCTTATATACATCCGTATAGCGTTGTACGTTTTGCCTGTCAACCTCCAACTGGTACATATTTTTCCTCAATTCAAAATATAACTGCCCCGTTTGCCAGGCAAGCTGGTACTGCTGCTGGGCAAGGTCGGCCCTGTTTACATTGGCGCCCGCCTGTGCATTTTGTACCACTGCTTTTTTGTAGCCGAAGTCTTCCAAATCGTACTGGCTGTACAGAATGCCAATATTGCCCGTGGCTGGTTGGTAATTGTTGGTGGAATGGATGCCTGATGAGGTGGACGGGATGATGCCGTACGATGAATATGACCCCGGCAAGGAATTGTCTGTACTTAAAGCCAGTTCGTCTGCAACAGTGGCGGTGGGCAAAAATGAATTGCGCACAAACCGGGTTTGTGCATCTGCACCATTTATTAATGCCTGCTTTTGCGCGAGTATAGGCAGGTGGTGCCTGGCTGAATCTATTAACTGCTTCAACGAAACCGGTGTTGATTGCTGCGCTGGTAAAGGCATGGGCAGCATAAAAAGCATCATTAACGACATGGTACACCATGTCATGGTTTTATAGAAAAAAAACATATTATTTTTCTTTTTGATCAAAAACAAATAAAGAGGAACCTAAAAATTTGATTAAATACAAGGAGGTCCGCGGAGAGGTTTACATAAAAGGTAGCAATCTATTTTGGGGCATGAATGGATGGGCCACCCAGTAGAAATAACTATGTAAGAAAGGGGCTGTACAAAAGAATAGGGCAGTATTGCAGGGGAAGCTACCGGCTGGTAACGTTTGTTTAGCTTAAACTTTGGGGGTGTTTCGCTAATGCCCTTTGCCTTAATGACAGTTACACCCGGATTGCCTTTCTGCAAAAAACCGTGTTGACCGACGGGTGCAAAGTCGTTATACGCACAGGCCATAAATGCGGCCTGGGTTTGCACAAAAAAGAAGGCACACAACACTACCGCGAATGATACCTTGTAGAGCGCATATTTTAAGTGTAACCTTTTTTGCACGGCGCAAATATAAAAAAAACACGGCGAAGGAATAGTTAAACCGTGAGCAGCCCATTTTTATCGGTGGATAACAATTTACAAAATATTACCTGTCCCCAATTTTATACACAATAATTTAGCACTGGGAATATTTAAAGGGCATTATTAAGTACACGGCTATTTATGGCATTATTACAAGTATCAAACATACGCAAACAATTACAGGGGGCGCAACTGTTAAAGGGCATCAGCTTTACGCAGACGGTGCTGCAAAGGGTTGCCATTACGGGTGAAACTGGCAGCGGCAAAAGCACGCTGCTTAAAATTATTGCAGGCCTTGTGCAGGCGGATGACGGCGTGGTTGTTTTTGATGGAAGAAAGGTGCGGGGGCCTTTGGAAAAACTGATGCCAGGCCACAAAGGCATCGGCTACCTGTCCCAGCATTATGAGTTGCTGAACAACTATACCGTAGAAGCCCTTCTCTCCCACCCTAACTTGCTTTCCCCACAAGAAGCGGCGGACTTATACGAAGTTTGCCGGATAAGCCATTTATTACAACGAAGGACAGACCAACTCTCCGGTGGGGAAAAACAGCGTATTGCGCTGGCGAGGATATTGATAACATCCCCAAAATTGCTTTTGTTAGACGAACCTTTTTCTAACCTTGACCTGATACATAAATCCATCTTAAAAGCTGTTATTGAAGATATCGGCAACCGGCTGCACGTTACTTGCATCCTTACCTCGCACGACCCGCTTGATACACTGTCCTGGGCCGATGAAATGCTGGTGATGCAAAACGGTATGCTTATACAGCAGGGGCACCCTAAACAGATATACCAAAACCCGGTAAATGAATATACGGCGGGGTTAACGGGCAGCTATAATATTCTTAGCCCGGCACAGGCCAAAAACATTCCCGCATTACAGGCTTTGGATACAGAAGGCAAAAACATATGCATCCGGCCGGAGCATTTTACTATCGCTACTTCAAATGCAGGGTTTGCGGCTACAGTGGAAAATGTAATTTTTTGGGGCAGTTATTACGAATTGGTGGTTTTATATAACGGCGATACGCTGCGTATTAAAACTATGGAACGAAACTATAAAAAAGGCGATGCGGTAAAAGTGTCAGTTGCGGCGGAAGATGTGTGGTTGATATAGAGGGGGTAAGTGTTTTTTTATTCATTAAACTGTCTGCTTTGGGAAAATGTCTACTTTCCAATCAGAATTTTTTAACTCCATATTTTACGAGAGGCGTTTTGGTGTTGAATTAGCAAAATAGAAATAATTAATTAAACATTTTTGTATGTTTTGGACACATATTTATGACTTGGTGATGAAAATTGGGGTATTGTTTTTGTCAATTATCATTTTACATAATATACCTTTTCTCGAAGACAAAGGTATTGTTGTTACTTGCGTCTCCTTGATTATCAGTGTTGTTTCTTACATACTATTTCTGAGAACATTAGGCAGTTATTTGTACTGTAGGCTGTCCCTTAAAATGCCTATTAATTTTAAACAGGCAGAAGCCTTGAATGAGGCGCTCGCACCCAACCCATTCCCATTTACAAATTTACTTTGGCTGCCATTAAAGGAGGTGAAAGATTTGCACGTTGAACACAAATACGAAACCGCCATTGCATTACTTTACCAATGGAAACTAGACAAACAACGTAAGCGAGAGGAGCAAATAAACCAATCAAAAAATAACTCACCTATTATTAAAGGGCTTGAAAGATTGTCCGTTGTTATTGTATTGGCATCATTTGCAACCAGCTTTCTTAAACTTCCACCAGCAACTTTTGTTATCCAATATTATTGTAACCTCTTTGACACCAATGAATATTCACCCTTCTTTATCAGTTGCATCATGACTATCGTTTGTTTACTGCCCATTATACTTATAAAACGAAAGCTTGAAAATAAAACAACATAAGATTGATAGGCCGAATTGGCAGTTGCATCCACTTTTTAACAAATAAAATCCAGTGCTTTCAAATTGTAACTCCCACGCTTTTTGCCCACCAATGTACAAACCGTAAAAGGTGTGACACTCCAAGGGAGCCCTATGGACAACCACAGCCCAATAGTAGCACTAACGCTAAGCACCCCCAACACTACCCCCGCCTATACCGCAGCCGTTACGGTGGCATTTCCCTTTTTTGCCAGTGCTTTAATCAACACCGGCAGCAAAGTAAGGTTGGTTATGGTGCCGGTTACCAAGGTAAGTGAGGTTAACCAACCGAGTGCTTTGGTGCCGCCAAACTCGCTCATGCAAAAAATAACAAAACCTGCCACCAGCACCAAAGATGTATATATAATGCTTATGCCGGTATGGCGTATGGTTTGCTTTAAGGTAACCGGCACGTTGTAGTTAAAATGTGGCAGCTCCTGTTTATAATTTACCAAAAACCGTATGGTAACGTCAATGGCAATACCCAACGCCACGCTGAAAACCAATACCGTGGAGGGCTTTAGCGATATGCCAGCCCAGCCCATAACACCGGCCGTAATTACCAGTGGCACTATGTTGGGTATTAAGGAGCAAAGCAAAATGCGCGCCGAGCGGAAAAGGTATAACATACACAAAGCAATAAGCAAAAATGCCCACATAATGCTTTGCTTAAGGCCGTCTATAATAAAGGTACTACCCTCTAAAAAAGTAACGCTGGCCCCGGTAAAAGTTATTTTGTAATTGGCGGTGTCGAATGTTTTTTTGGCTACCGAATCAAAATCGGCCAACAACCCGGGCAGTTTGGCGCTGCCAATATCCAGCATGTTTACGCTTATGCGCGCCTGCTGTTTTGCACTGTCAATAAAGCTGCCGAGCAGCCTGTTCAGCTGGTCTTTTTTGGCACTGTTTTCTTTACCGCCGCTTTTAAGTAGGCCCGCCATTATGGGCAGGTCAAAACTGGTGGGTATTCCGTAGTTGGCACTGTCGCCACCGTATAATACCTGCCGTACAAATTTTAAGCCCTCCACATACGATAACGGCTTGGCTGTCTCCGGCCTGGAGGCGATATACTGCGAAAAAGAATCAATTTTCTCAATATTCTTAATAGCCCTGGAGGAACTGAGCAACCCGTTTTTCTTTTTGGTGTCAACCACTATTTCCAGCGGCATTATGCCGTCAAAGTTTTGCTCAAACCATTTAATGTCGGTGTACACCACGTCTTTCTTCGGCAGGTCATCCACCACAAAACCCTCTTTGTTCAATTTGGTCATCCCAATCACCGAAATAACTACCACCAGCCCGGTAATGCCATAAATCCATTTGCCGTGGTTAAAGGCCCAGTTTTCAAGCTGCACCAATAGTTTTTCCAGTAATTTATTGTCAAGGTATTTTACGTGGCGTTTCTTAGGCGGGGGCAAAAAGCTTAACACCGGCGGTATAAAAATTAATGAGATGATGAACAGGGCCATGATGTTTATGCCCGATACCACACCAAACTCTTTTAGTAAATCGCTGTGGGTAAACGCAAACACAGCAAAGCCGATGGCGGCGGCAATATTGCAAAAAAGTGTTACCACCCCCATGCGGCCCACCATGTTTATTAAGGCCTTGTTTTTATCGCCGGTTTCGCGGTAGCTGGTATGGTATTTATTTAAAAAGTATATGCAATTAGGCACCCCTATCACTACAATCAAGGGGGGTATAATGGCGGTTAACAGGGTAATTTTATACCCGCACAGCACCATGGTACCCACGCTGAATACCACACCCATGCCCACCACCAGCAGGCTCATTACAGTGGCACTTACTGACCGGAAAAATAGCAGCAAGGTTATGGCCGAAAGCAGCAGGCTGCCTGTTAAAAACCAGTTCATTTCCTTGGCTATGCGGTTGGCCACATTGGTACGTATAAACGGCAGGCCGCTAACATGCGCTTTTAACCCGGTGCTTTGCTCAAATATGGCCACTTGCTGCAATATATCGCTTACCAGCCGGGTACGGGCCTTGCTTTGCACGCTGTCTTTGTCTAACTGTACGGCTGTTAAAAACGCACTGTCGTTGTTGTACAGCATGCCTTTGTAAATGGGCAGGTTTTCAAAACCTGCTTTGTCGGTACTTAGCTGTTGTTGGTAAGCGTAAGGGTAGTGGAATATTTTTAGGGGCACCAGCTTTTTGGTGGCCGTGTCCTGCACAAAATCCAATGCCGCAGGCACGCTCAACACCTCTTTAACCCCGGCTACTTTTTTAAGGTTTTTGTCCAGCGCGGCCAAAGCGTTAAAAACCGGCACGGTAAAAAGGCTGTGCGTGCCAATGCCCAGCACCATAGTATTGCCGTCGTCACCAAATTTTTGGCGGAAGGCTTGGTATTCAATGTATTTTTCGTTATCCTTCGGTATGGCCCTGGAGTTGTCGTAGCTTAACTGCACCTTGCTGGCCTGGTAGCCCATAAAGGCCGTGGCGGTAACTATTATCACCAACATAGCAATGCGGAACCGTAAAATAAACTGGGCCAAACTATACCACATAGTAACGTTTTATTGCCGGGTAAGTTGCGCTGTTTTCGCGTCACCCCAACCCTCTCCTTGCGGAGAAGGGGCCATAGAGGCAAACCTTGTGTGGTGCATATTTGCAATAAAAAAACTCGCTAAAAAATGCAAGCCCTTGTACCCATCAATATGCACAACACTTACACCGGCATTGGTTTTTAATAGCCGCAAAGAAACAGTTTTATATATTACGGAGTGTTACTGGCTTGTTATTTGGCCGTGAAAATGGCTATTAAATAGTTATTTTAATACCCGTTTACCTAAATTTTGTTCAGCAAAACAAATTCCTAAAAAACAGCTTGCGCCGTAGCCACAAAAAAATACTGCAAAAAATTTGGCTGACAAGAATAATCGACGTTACTTTGAATTACAAAGTGCTTTTATGAATAATAACAACCATCCCCTGGACACCCTGCAAGACATAAAACAGATGATGGAGCGTAGCAGCCGCTTTATAAGCCTAAGCGGGCTTAGCGGCATTGCCGCCGGGGCTTGTGCATTGGTGGGTGCGTGGTTTGCCAATACCATTATAAGCCAAAGCAGCAGGCTGGCCAATTATAAAGCAGTACTGCACGAGGGCGGGGAAACGTCCATACAAGCCTACATGGGGCACCCGTTGGTGCATATTGCGGCCGTTACATTTATCGCGGCTTTTGTATTGGCTTTTACATTCACGTACATACGCAGCCGCCAACACGGCATACCCATTTGGGGCAAAACAAGCAGGCGCTTGCTTATAAATGTTAGCATACCATTAATTGCGGGCGGTTTGTATTTGCTAAAGTTAATGACTGAAAGGGCATACGGCCTTATAGCACCTGGCTGCCTTATATTTTATGGCCTCGCTTTAATAAACGGGGCAAAGTACACCGTGCACGAGGTACGCTACCTTGGCTACTGCCAATTAGCGTTAGGTTTGGTGAGTTTAAGTTTTACCGGTTACGGACTGTATTTTTGGGCAATTGGCTTTGGTGTGTTGCATATTGCATACGGTATTGTGATGTGGTTGAAATACGAGCGAACGCCTGCCGAATAATTGAATGACGGAGTATTGGCCTTAGCAATAAGCATTACCGGTAAGAAATGAATACATGAAGAACCTGATAGAAAATTTGAATAAGGTGTTTGACAGCCGGATACGGCTGGGCATTATGAGCGCCTTGTTGGTGAACGAGGAAGTGAGCTTTAACGAGTTGAAGGAATTGATACAGGTTACCGACGGCAACCTTGCCAGCCATTTTAAAACACTGGAGGAAAACGGGTATGTTAAGGTACATAAAGGCTTTATAGGCCGTAAAACAAACACCACTTACAGCGTTACAAAGGCCGGTGAAAAAGCCTTTAAGGCCCACTTGGACGCATTGGAAAAAATGATTAAATCGATAGAATAATTTTTTTTACCTATTTACTTTGAAAAACAAAGCACTTTTATGAAACTATCATTTGTTATTTATCTACAAGCATTGGGCATTTATCTGCTACTAACGTTGCCCACATTAACAGAACCCGTAATTTATATGTATTCAGCCATGTACGCTACTACCGCAGGCTTGGTGGCTTGGGTGGTGTTTTTGTTGGTGTTACTATTGGTTAACAAAAGCAAACCCAGCGCACCTATTGCAAAAGCCATACTTTTTACCACAATTGTTTTTGCCGTGGCTGCAGCTTACAAGGTTTTGCTGTTGGTCGCAATACCAGGACGAGGTTTTTGGCAGCTAGACACGGATATAGTTTTTCCTATTTTGGCAGTCATCTCCGGCTGGTTAAGCCTAGCCGCTAATTTTTGGAAATTTAAAGCACGTTTTTCCAAGCCCCTGCTTGATGGGTTTGAAACCATTTTCACCTACGATAAAGCGTAAAACCATGGCACGTACCATCCTTCTACCGCATTTGGCGGCAGCCATTATTGCCACGGTGTTAACCGGATTGATATATGTAAGCGTGCAACAGGCATACCGCATGGGGGCCAACGACCCACAATTACAAGTAGCCAGGCATATTGCATACAAAATTTCGGCAAACAGGCCTGTTACCAATATGGCGTATAACGACACGGTTAACCTGTTGCAAAGCCTTGCCACATTTATACAGGTATACAATGCCAACCATGTGCTTATTACCTCAACGGGGTATATTGGGTTAACGGCACCCTTGGTACCGCCAGGCGTGCTGGACGCTGCTGCCCACAATGGCGAAAACCTCGTTACCTGGCAACCCACGCAAGGCGTTCGGCTGGCTTGTGTAATTGAAGCCACGAGCAAGGGCAATTATGTATTGGTAGGCAGAAGCCTTGCCGAGGTGGAAAAAAGGGAGAGCAACCTTTTAACCATGTGTATACTTTGCTGGTTGGCTTGCATGGGCATACTTTGCTCGCATGCTTTGTTACAAAGCTGGCTGTTAAACAGGGAAAAAGCAAATACCTAATATTATATGCAGCATGAAACTCAACAAGGGGTAAGCAGCACCCGTGCGGCCCTAATACTGTGGCTGTTTACCGTAGCAATAATTGATGCTGGCATACTTATAGGCATGGCCGCATTTTCATTTACCGATATTTTAATAACCATACCGATAGCCGTTGCATCATTAGTATGCGGCCTTCCAGCACTGTTGGTGCTATTGTTTGTGATGGCCCTATTGCAAAAATCAAACAGGCCTTTCAAAACAAAACTGCTGGGCTTGCATATTTCCATTGCAGCGCTGGCGCTATGTTATGGCAGCCTTGCGTTTTTAGATTTTTGGCGGTGGCAAACCACCTTGCCCTACTTGGCAGGCATCACAGGTGTGGTTTATGCCGCAGGTGCCCTCTCCATCTTTATCAACAGGCAATTACTTAAGCAATTATTTAATACCTATTACGAGCAAGATTATTATTACCCATCATCATCAAAAAACAATGTTACCATGCAAGAAAACCCATATTACGGCAACAACAGCCAAACCATTTACGCCACCACAGGCACCAACAAAATTTTGATCAAAGGCATTATAACCGCCATGCTTATTTTGGTAATGCTTATACCCACAGCGTTTGTGCAAAGCCTTATTACCGAACGGCAGCAAAGGCAAAAGGAAGTTGTGGAGGAAGTTAGCGGCAAATGGGCCAAGCCCCAAACGGTTTCAGCACCCTACTTGGTTATCCCTTACACGGAAGGGAAAGTAGACCCAGAGAAAAAGCAATTGGTCATATTACCCGACCAGCTGGATGTTAAAGGCACAGTTAGCGCCGAAAACCGCCCCCGGTCAATTTACAAAGTATTGCTGTACAAAAGCAAGCTTAGCTTCACAGGCAGTTTTCATGCACCCATCACATTGCCCGATTCGGCAACACTGCAGCCCGCAGGTGCAAGGCTTTGTTTTGGCCTGTCCGACTTCCGGGGCATTGAAGAAAAAATTGGGGTTACCTTAAACAATAGCCCCTACGCCCTTCAGCCTGGGCTACCCACAGATGTTATTGACCATACAGGCCTATCAGTGCCGGTTACCATAACCCAAGCCGATATTGAAAAAGGCATCCCGTTCAGCCTCGGGCTTGCCTTAAGGGGCAGTGGCAGCCTCCATTTTTTACCCATCGGTGCAAACAGCCATTTCAATATACAGTCTGCCTGGCCCGACCCATCCTTTGACGGCAAAACACTGCCCGCTGAAAGAAGTATAACCGGCAAAGGCTTTGATGCCTCCTGGCAGTTTAATGCGGCCAACCTGCCCTTCACCAATGTGCTGCAAGCCCCCAAAAGCCTCAATACAAACGATATTGAATTTGGCGTTAGCCTTGTACAACCGGCAGACCAATACGTACAATCTATGCGCAGTGCCAAATACGCCATCCTTATCATAGGGCTAACCTTTGTAGTGTTCTTCATTTTTGAGCTGATGCAAAAAAAGCCGGTTCACCCAGTGCAATATGGGCTGGTGGGTATGGCGTTGGTAATATTTTATACGCTGCTCGTATCCATCAGCGAAATAATCCTGTTCGGTTATGCCTACACCATAGCGGCCGTTGCAACCATAGTACTCATATCCATGTATGCCAAATCGCATTTTAAAACACTGCGCTCGTCTTTCATATTCGGGGCCTTGCTCTCGGGCTTGTATGGCTTCATTTATGTGCTAATAAGCTTAGAAGACACCGCCCTGCTGGTGGGCAGCATCGCACTATTCATCGTATTGGCCATCATCATGTACGTAACCCGAAAAGTAAACTGGTACCAAACTGAAGTACCCCAGCCTGTTACAAATGTTCAACTCTAAACCCTTTATGGTTTAACTACTGGTGCTTACAGGTTGGTGGATTGAGGGGTGCCGCTGCCTTTAAAGGTGTGCGGCACCTATTTTAAAAGTCATTGGTTATTGGGTAAATTGATGCTGCCCCGCCATCGTGGAAATCACAAACTTCGACCGGACCGAATAGCACACGGTCGTCCTAGAATGCCTTCCTTGAAAATTATTTAAACCCGATTGATTGCGAAGAAAATAAGCATATGCAAAGTTTAATCCATAGAAAATCATTTAAGCCATTGTTTAGCACTTTATATGCTGTGCTTCCATTAACGTTATCATTTAATTGCACAAACTATGACAAAAGAAATAGACTATGCCCTGTGGAAACAACGCCATTATGCGACAACACGTGTTACCTTGAAACATATAACGTTTTTTCGGATGGAGGCGCTGTGGGCGGAACAGTAGCGACAGAATATTTGACTGATTCAACTAATTTTAGAAAATATATTGGCACGTTTGACGAAGCAGATGGTGGTTATTCCTACAAATGCGAAGGGGCCAGTATTATTGTTTATGAAATATCGGGAAGAAGCACCCAAAGCAATAGGATAGAAAGCGCACGAATTTATACATTACAAGCATTAAAAAAGAGCAAAGTTCAGGAATAAGACCATACAAAATCGCTTTGTTTCGCAGGGCATTTTTTACATCTTAACAAACCAATACGTAAAAAAAAGTGAGGTATCCTTTTATGAAACCACAAAACATCTTCTCCTCCTTTGGTAACGCCTTTAATGGCATCTTCCATTTTTTTGGTCATGAGCGCAATGGCAAAATACAATTAACAGTTGCCATTACAGCAATTGGCTTTGCTTTGTACTTTCATGTTAATGCTGTTGAATGGGCTATAACCTTGCTATGTATCGGTGCAGTGCTATGCTTGGAAATGGTGAATAGCGCGGTGGAAAAGCTGTGCGACCTTGTGCAGCCTACCTATCACCCAATAATCAAAATAGTAAAAGATGTTGCGGCGGGTGCTGTATTGTTTGCGTCCATAATCAGTGTTACCATAGCCGCCATTATTTACTTACCTAAAATGTTACATTTATGACACCACCCATGAGTAAAGCAGAAAAAATTCTATGCCTGTCACTAGCCTTTACCTTGTTGCTGATTGCAGCCCGTATTTGGCATACGCATAACAATACTTACCATTTTTACTTGTGGAATCTTTTTTTGGCTGCTATACCCATTGCCTTCAGCCGAAAACTGGCTACCCACAAAACAATCAATTGGGCAAGCAGCATGCTAATAGCCGCATGGTTGCTATTCTTCCCCAATGCACCCTACGTTATTACGGATATTTTTCACTTTTACCAACGGCCGGGCATGCCCTTGTGGTACGACCTGCTACTGGTTTTTTCTGCTACTTGGAATGGGCTGATCGCAGGCTTTATTTCGCTGATGCAGGTGGATAAGTTTTTAGCCTTGCATACGGGTAAAAAAATGCATGCGGCACTGATAAGCATTTTTATGTTCGCAGCCAGCAGCGGCGTTTACCTCGGCCGGTTTTTACGCTTTAACAGTTGGGATGTGGTAACAAAACCGCGCAGCCTTGCCGGTTTCGCTTACCACTATGCATTTCAGCCAACGGAACACATAAAGGCTTGGGCATTTTCAGGCATCTGCACTGTGTTGCTGCTGTTGATATACTACACCATAAAAAATCTGCCTTCGCTGGTTGCACCGGCAAAGGCAGATTGAAAAAAAAATCCTTCGTATATATAAAAATAGAAATCCTGCATAAAAATGCAGGATTCTATTCTTTTGCTTGCAATTAAAGAGTCACATGAAAAATAAGCGAAAAGAACAAGTATTTAACTGTTACTTAAGCCAACGACACATGTAACAAATTATAGTTACTAAAAATTGGGGTTAACAGTTGCTGCAGAGCCGGCACCCGGAGGGTTTAACACCGATTCGTCAGCAGGTACATCCCAGTAATCCAAAAAGTTGTAGTCAATGGTTGTGTTGGTGTACACCTTGCCAGATGAAGTAACAAATGTGTTGCCATAGCTGCCACCGCCATTTGAGATAGCATATATCCAACCCCACCTTCTTAAATCATAAAATGAAAGGCCCCTAAACGCTAGTGCCACCCTTCTTTCCTTAACCAATTCTGCCATAGCCTTGGCCTGTGTTAAGCCAGTGCCTGCAACGGCTGGTACACCTGCGCCCATATATTTACGCACGGCATCAATATAGCCTAAACCAGTTTCTGTAGCGCCTGTCATAATACTGGCCTCGGCCAACATCAACGCATTCTCTTCGTAACTTCCCGCTATATAAACTTCAATACCACCAGATGAAGTGCTACCATACACATACACACCCGCTGCACCATTACCACCGTCAATCATTTCATACCGTGTGGTAAAGCTCGGATTAAAGTAGGTGCTAAGTGTATCAAAGTTATTTGCAACCCTAGCATCGCCGGGATTAAAGTCTTGCATAAACCTTTCAGAAATCTTAAAGGTTGTATTTGTGTTAGTACCTGTGGTAAGCGAAGCTGCAGAACCACCGCCTGGGCTAAACACCGCATTGTTTGAAGAGCTATGGCCTGAGAATACAACATCACCATCTTTTATGCCATTTTGCGCATAAGATAATACAGCGGCCCAATCAGCAGCAGTCATGTTGGTGGTTGAAGATTTTGCAATAGATGAACCTACTACACCGTTTACAAATGGACTCAACTTGTTCAACAGAATATTGCGTGCCAGCATGGTGTTGATGCTCCTAACCCATTCAGCAGGGGAAGGAACGCCGCCATGGCCTTGTTGAAAATCGGTCGGAATCAGGCCCGTCAAAATAGTTGTATAGTCACTTACAGAAGTGATACCAGACAAAATACTGCTAGCCTGTTCAAAATAATAATTAGACCGTGCAATGATTGAATCATGAGGCATATAATGGTTGCTGGCACCATTGTAGTTATCAATCACAAGCCCAGAATAATACATGGAACCGATAGATGCATAAGCATACCCTTTCCACCAATCGCACCAGGCGGTAATGGTGTTGGCTTTTGTGGTAGCATCGCCCGAAAATTTAATGCCAGGCAAAATATTCATAATGGTATTGCAGGCATTGTTTAATGCATACATATTAAGCCATTGGTAATAATATACGTTGTTGCCAGCACCCGTGTTACCCCTAGTGTTGTACTGCCTTAAAAAAGGTATTTGTAAGTTTGGGTTATCCACTGTGGTGCCATCTTCTGTGGTAACTTTTGCCGGTACGGATAACACACTTATTTCTTGGTTGGCAGCATCAGCACCAACCACATCACCTAACAACTCCTGAAAGCCGTACGGCAACGAAAAATAACTGTTACCCAACCAACCGTCGCCATTTACAAAACCATCTATCCAAGTAGAACCTTGGGTGAAGGCGATCAACCCTGACTCTGAACTTACATTTGACCCAATGGTTGGCGCATTGGGGTTACCCACATTTAACTGCTTCTTACATGCTGTTGCGGCAAAAAGTGCGATGCCTGCAACTACATAAACGAATTTATTTTTAATCATAATTTTAATTTTTTAGGTTCATTAAAATGCAATACTAAGCGCCGCCTGGTATGACTTAAGATTGGGTATAGTGCTGTTGTCAACACCCCTGTCAAAGCCGCTGTTCGCTGAAGTTGACAGCAATTCGGGATCAAACCCGGTGTACTTTGTAAGGGTAACCAAGTTTCTGCCTGAGAATACCAATACTATTTTTTTGAAAGCCTTAATGTTGGCAGCCCTTGTGATATCAAATGCCAGAGACACGTTTCTTAAACGGGCAAACGAAGAGTTTTCATAATAGTAATCCCTAGTGCCATCATTGTCACCGCCGTGGGTGCTACCCAAGATGTTGTAATAAGGGCTAGACCAATATGCCGACCATGCACCTGTTTGGCCATTGATGTTTACCTTCTTCTCAAAATCGCCGCTAATACCGTCCCTACTCATCCATTCTTTAGTTTGGTTGTAGGTGTGCGTACCATGGATCCAGTCAATTTGGAACGATAATGTTACAAATTTGTAGTTGATGGTATTGATAAATGATGCATTGAATTTGGGATTGGGGTCGCCCAGGTTAAATTTCTCAGGCGTGTATTGAATTTGCTTTGTGGCTATGTTTACCACTGCGCCGTTAACCATTGTGTACAAGGCATCATCAGACTTAGGGATGTACAATGCGCCTGTAGGGTCAGTTTGGTTTAAACTGGTGATTGTTTTGTGTCCGTATATCTGACCGATGGTTGTATTGGGGCTTAATACAAGAGATGAACTACCCGCTGAAGTAGTAAGTATAATAGGGTTGTTACCTACTATATCGTTGATTTTAGATGTTTGGTGGCCCCAGTTGGTGGTAAAATCCCAAGAAGCATTCTTGGATTTGAATACCGGGATGTTAACTGATAACTCCCAACCATGTGATGACATAGAAATAGAGTTCAACACCTGTGTAGTAAAACCAGAAGAAAGGGGAACAGACACAGGGTAGATGTTGTTAGAGCTATGACGGCTCCAATACGTAAACGATGTGTTGATTGAACTTAACCAATTGCCTTTGCCGGCAGTAATGGAGAAATCAGTACCCACTTCCGTTTCTTTAGAAACCTCCACATTCAATTTAGTGTTGTAGCTTGGTGCTTCAGGCAAGCTATAGGTTAAGGTTTGGCCCAAATCACCTTGGTTTATAACAGCATACCGTTGAAAGGCACCCGGTTGTATACCAGCTTCACCGTAAGCAGCGCGTACTTTAAAGAAGTTGATGAAAGACAAATTGTTTTTCCAAAAATTAAAGGCAGAAGGAGCAATAAAACCGTTTATACGGGGGAAAGTAAACGGCGTTGAACCTTGGCCGAACGCAGAGGAATAGTCGCTGCGGAAACCTCCGTCAATACCGGCATAATCGCCATAGTTAATGCTTTGGTCAACCAAAAACCCGTAGGTAATAAACGGCTCAATATAATCGCTGATGATATGTTGCTCAGAAGTTGAGGCAACGTTATAAGGGGGCACAGTTGGTAAGCTGTATCCATAGGTATCATACTCCTTATACAGGTTTTTACGCCAGTCAAAACCCACTTTGGTAGCTACGCTAATAGGCAGCTTGATGTGAAAATCGCTTTGCAAGTCGCTTTTAAAGTTTGCAGAGGCAAAAAAGTTTTGGAAAGTGGTATTGTATTGAAAATTATCAATTTCACCGGGGTACTGGCTATTGCCGTTAAAACCGCCGTACGCACCAACATTTGTTTGATAAAAGTTAGAGTTGGCATTTTCCGACTGGTTAAAAAACGTCCACTTGGCGTTTTCCGTGCGGAAGTTGATACCGTATTTAGCGTCTAAGTCAAAAAACTTGTTGATTCTTAAAGAGGCATCAAAGTTTTGGATGATGTCCACTTTGTTATCGTTTGAGGCCGCATATTCTTGTGAATAATAAGGGTTAGATGAGTTAACACTCAAATAAGCACCACCCAATACGTGGTTGGCATAGTTGCCATCAGCCATTTTATATTTCAGGTCAAAAAATGGTGAGGTATTCAAAAAGCCATATATAGCACCTACGCTGCCTAAAGCGTTTCCGTAACCATAACCAGCACCGCCGGCGGCACCAAGGCCTGGTACCAACGTGTTTTTGGTGTATACCAATTGTGTAATGCTACGAATCCGAAAGCCTTTAAACACCTCTGTACCTAAGTTTGCGGTTAAGTTGGTTCTGTCAACATAACCGTTTTTCATTACGGGAGAAATGGTGTGGTTGTTAGAAACCGAGATATTGAAATCGCTTTTATCAGAAGCACCAGAAACACTTACTACGTTGTTGGTAGTATTGCCGGTTTGAAAAACTTCTTTAAACTGGTCGTAATATTTTACAGGCCCTGTGGTTGAATAGGGGGTGATAGCATTATTGTTTGGGTTCCAAATACCGGCTCTTGCCGCCAGTGGAGACAAGCCGTCAGCACCGCCGCCATGGGCATAGTAAACGCCCGGCAAAGAACCAACAGCGTTATAATTTAAGGTTGCACCCGCGTTGTTTACCAAATTACCGTCTGAACCGGTTAAATAAGGATGCATGGCTGCTTTGTGCACGTTGCCAACGTTAATGTAACTGTTTTCAGAGTAGCTGGTAGAATAACTTACCACTGCTTTGCCAACCCTTCCTTTTCTGGTAAATACTTGTATTACACCGTTTGCACCTTGCGCACCATACAACGTTGCAGAAGCGGCACCTTTTACCACTTCTACCCTGTCAATATTGCTAAGGTCAAGGGAGTTGATGTCTGTTGCACGTACTTCAATACCATCTACCAATATCAAAGGCTTAGTACCACCTTGCACACTATTGATACCTCTTAATAGGATATTAACAGGGTCGCCGGGGTTACCGCTGATAGAAGAGATTTGGGCACCTGATATTTTACCCACCAATGCTTGGTCAATTGAGGCAGTTGGGGTTGCAGGTAATTTGTCAGCAGAAACCGATTCAACAGAGATACCCAGCCTTCTTTTGCTGGTGGCCGCACCTGTACCGGTTACTACTACTTCACTTAACGACCTTGTATCGGCCTTCAATGTAATGGCTGCCGCTTTGGAGGCGGGAACATTTAGTGTTTCAAAACCAATGGCGGAAATAATTAAAATGGCGTTGGGTTTTACTTTAATGCTAAACGAACCGTCGTCGCCTGCAAATGTTCCATTTTTTGTTCCTTTTTCTAATACTGTTGCCTGGGGTACGGCAGTTCCTTTCTCATCGGTAACCTTGCCGGTTACAAGCTGGGACTGGGAGTTGGCGGCATATGCCAAAAATAGCATAACCATCCCCATTAGGATTTTTCTCATGTGCATTAAGTTTTTGTTAAAGAAATTTAAAACTATTATAAAATTTTGAGAAAATATAATATTAAACAAAAAAATATGTGTTTAATGTAAAGAAATTATTAAAAAATATTGATTTTCAACCAAATAGATATTAAAAGAACCATTTAAATTGCCGCAGTTGCGCTCTATTTATCCTACACTCACAGCCTAATTGAATATCCTATTTATTTAATATATCTAAACATAATACTATTACCGCCTTTATTAATATAACAAAAAAATTACATTTATCACAACCCCCAGATTTATATTCGAAAAAGCAGCCCTATCGCACATATGCCCCACTATTTTTGCCGCCAAAAATGTTGGCAGCAACAAAAAATTAATTTTGAAATATTACCCACTTGTGTAATTTAGTGCAAGAATTTAATGGGTTAGTAAGTAAAAGGTTGGTAGTCTTGCCAGCCTTTTTTTATGTAGAATGCCCAACTATTTTCAACAACGCAGCAAAGGTTACACCCGGCAATATACCTTTACCATATGACGAATAAGGTAAAAACAGCATTTTTTTGCGGCAATTGCGGTTACGAAAGCCCAAAATGGCTGGGCAAATGCCCCAGTTGCAGCCAATGGAACACATTTGTGGAGGAAGTGATTGACAAAGGTGCCGCCAATAATACCACGTGGAAAAACTACACACCCGAAAAAAAAACGCATAAAACCATTGCGCTGCATGAAATTAAAACAAGTGAGGAAAAACGTATAGTAACCTCCGACTCTGAATTAAACAGGGTATTGGGCGGCGGTATCGTGGCCGGTAGCATTGTACTGGTGGCCGGTGAGCCAGGCATTGGCAAAAGCACGTTGATGTTACAGGATGCGCTTGAATTGAAGGATATAACTATTTTATATATAAGCGGGGAGGAGAGCGAATCGCAAATAAAAATGCGTGCCGACCGCCTAAAGATTAGCCACAACGAGTTTTACATACTCACCGAAACATACACCCAAACCATTTTCCAAGAGATAAAAAAACTTAAACCGCAACTGGTAATTGTAGATTCCATACAAACCCTTCAATCGAACACCATCGATTCGTCACCGGGCAGCGTATCGCAAATACGGGAATGTGCAGCCGAATTCCAGCGTTTTGCCAAGGAAACCGACACACCGGTTTTCCTGATAGGCCATATTACCAAAGACGGCAGCATTGCCGGCCCTAAGATATTGGAACACATGGTAGATACCGTGCTGCAGTTTGAGGGCGACAGGCACTATGTATATAGGATATTGCGCACCCTTAAAAACCGCTTTGGCAGCACCAGCGAGCTGGGTATTTATGAAATGACGGGCGACGGCATGCGGGCCGTGCTTAACCCATCGGAAATGCTGATTAACCAAAAAGAAGAACTGCTGAGTGGCAGTGCCGTGGCCGCCAGCATGGAAGGCCTGAGGCCCCTGCTGATTGAAATACAGGCATTGGTTACGCAAAGCGTGTATGGCACGCCGCAACGCACGGTAAGCGGGTTTGACTTAAGGAGGCTGCAACTATTGCTGGCCGTGCTTGAAAAACGGGGCGGCTTCCACTTTGGGGTAAAGGATGTTTTTGTAAATATTGCCGGCGGTTTAAAAGTGGAGGACCCATCCATTGACCTTGCTGTAATATGTGCACTGCTATCCTCCTACGAGGATGTGCCGCTTAACCCACACGTGTGCTTTGCGGGCGAAGTGGGCCTTAATGGCGAAATAAGGGCCGTTAACCGCATTGAGCAAAGGATTGCAGAGGCAGAAAAACTGGGCTTTGAAAAAATAATCGTTTCACGTTTCAATAAAAAAGGGGGCGAAAAAAACAACCACAAAATTGAAGTGGTGGCGCTGGGCCATATTGAGGAAGTGTATAAATATTTGTTTTAAGGCAATAAATTATCACTACGCGTGCTGCCGCGCTACAAACAGCAACCGTTATGCTTAAAACCATTACATCAGCCCTTAGCGATTTTTCGCACCTCATCTTTCCGCATAACTGCCAGGGCTGCGGAACCGATTTGCTGCACCACAACGCCACCCTATGCCCCAAATGCTTTAGCGGCCTGCCTTACACAGGTTTTATGCAACAAGCCGGCAACCCGATTGAAAAAATATTTTATGGCCGCGTAAACACACAATACGCCGGCAGCCTGTTGTACTTTACCAAAAACTCAACCGTGCAACGCCTTGTGTTTGCTCTAAAATACCAAGGCAACCGCCAAGCCGGGTACTTTTTAGGTAAGCTACTGGGCCAAGCACTTAAGGAATGCGGCAGGTTTAACAGTGTTGACGCGCTGGTTGCACTGCCCCTAAATAAGAAGAAAGAAAAAGCAAGGGGTTACAACCAAGCACTGCTAATTGCAGAAGGTATTACAAGCGAATGGGACAAGCCAGTTATAATGGACGGCCTGGTTAGAAAACTGTTTACGGAAACACAAACCAAAAAAGGCCGTGCCGCCCGTTGGCAAAATATGCAGGATGTTTTTGAAGTAGCAAACCCAACCAACGTAGCCGGCAAGCACCTGTTGTTGATTGACGATGTGGTAACCACCGGCGCAAGTTTGGAGGCCTGCGCATTAGCTGCATTGAAAATACCGGGCGTAACCATCAGCATAGCAACAGCCGCCTATACAATATTGTAATGCTTTAAACAAAAAACCGACCTGCGTGTTGTTTTGTTTGCATGTCAATAAAACGATTCAATTGCTGGGCTTGACCCAGGTATTGGCATTTTCACAACTTTTTCAAAAATTAGTATTAGCAATCTTTAAACAAATCTACCTTTAGCACGAAAAACATTTAATTATGAAAAAAACAAGCTTTATCGTTGGTGCATTGGCGCTTCTTTTTATTATAGCGGCCGCCTTTATTGTACCGGCAAAAAACATTTACGCCTTTAAAATAAAATCGTTGGACGGAAAAACTATCGATTTTGCAAAGTACAAGGGCAAGAAACTGCTTATCGTTAACACTGCCTCCAAATGTGGCTTTACCCCCCAGTACGCAGGCTTGCAGAAGCTGTACGAACAGTACAAAGACAAATTGGTTATCGTAGGTTTTCCATCCGACAATTTTGGCGGCCAAGAATATCAACAAGACACGGCGATAGCAACATTTTGCAAAAAGAACTTTGGTGTTACTTTTCCGCTTACTACCAGGGTGGATGTTAAAGGTGCCAATACCACACCGGTGTACCAATACCTGTGCAACAAATCTGAGAACGGGGTGCTGGACGCAACCATCAGTTGGAATTTTAATAAATTCATTATTGATGAAAACGGCAACCTTTTGGCACATTTTGACAGCAAGGTTACCCCAGACAGTGACGAGTTGCTTAAATACATTAAATAAACAGTGCTTCTTGTTACGATGAAAAATAAAAAATGCCCGGCTTGGCCGGGCATTTTTTATTGCTTGCTTAGTCTGTTGTTCTGTTTAGCTTTGCCCACATTTCCGGTATGCGCTTTATCCATACCAGCTCCTTCTTTTTCACTATAGCCTCCTCCGCGGGTGACCCAAAGTACACTTTGCCGCCTTGCAATGACGCGGGCACACCACTTTGCGCGTAAACAGTAGCGTTGGCCCCAATGGTTAGTGTTTTACTAACACCTACCTGCCCCCACAGTGTAACACCGTCTTCAATAACGGTTGCCCCAGCTATACCAACTTGCGCAGCGAATAAGCAGTTTTTACCAATGCTGGTATCATGCCCTATGTGCACCAGGTTATCAATTTTAGTGCCGCTGCCTATGGTTGTGCTGGCGGTAACACCGCGGTCAATTGTACAGCCCGCGCCAATTTCAACATCATCGCCTATTATTACATTACCGCAGCTTTGCATACGGCGGTACCACACCTCCCTGTTCTTTTTTGTATTGTAATAAAACGCATCGCTGCCTACCACCGTGCCAGCTTGTATAACAACGTTGTTGCCAATTACCGTATAATCGTGTATAACCACATTGGGCTGAATAATGCAATTGCTGCCAATAGTAACATGCTTTCCAATAAACACATTTGGCATAATCACCGTATTGGTGCCCATTATTGCGGTATCATCAATGGCCTTAAGCGCAGGCGTAAAAGGCCTAAAATAATTAACAATAGCAAGGTATGCCTCAAACGGCTCTTTAACCACCAGCAAGGTTTTGCCTGCCGGCACTTGCACTGCTTTAGTATTAATAATAATATGTGTGGCCGCGCTATTAAGGCAAGTATTATAGTACTTTGGGTGGTCCACAAAACAAAGGTCACCTTCTTCTACTTTATGTATCTCATTAATGCCGTATGCCTGTGCGGCCGCATCACCAATCACTTCTGCTTGTATAAGCGCTGCAATCCACTGCACTGTAACGGGGGCTGGAAATTTCATGCTACAAAATTTAAAGGCACAAAGGTAGTGCCTGAGGTTAAAAAAGTAATAACCAATAAAAAGCACCACACCCAAAATAAAAAACTACTGTACAAAGCATACATAAATAACCAGCGGGTAATAAAACTGCATTATATAATAGGATAAGCGCACCCCATATAATAAATCATTTCCGTTTGCAAGGCCAATAACACGGCCACAATCGGCGACAAAGGTTTTGCTATTCACACACAAATAAAAAATGTGCATAAAATTGTAATAGATTTTTTTTGCATTAGAAAAAACTATTTTTAATATTGTGTAGGGAAAAGATTTTTTCCCTGTACTTACTAACTCATCTGTATATAAAGTCCCGCATCAGCGGGGCTTTTTTATTATATGCAACACTACTTCATCATATATAAGCCATACATGGTTTTGTCGCAGTTTAGTGCACAACTAAACAAGCAAACACTTGCAGATTATTTCAAAGTGCCTACTGACGTATACCCTGTTGGCAGGCTTGATGAAGACAGCGAAGGCTTGCTACTGTTAACCAACGATAAACAGCTAAACCACCGGTTGCTTAACCCCCAGTTTGCACACGAAAGAGAATACTGGGTACAGGTTGATGGCAGCATAACCGATAGCGCACTCGCGCAGCTTACAACCGGCGTTGAGATTAGCATTGACGGCAAAGCGCACAAAACCAAACCTTGCAAAGCCATGTTGTTTGACAGTGACCCCGCTTTACCGCCAAGGGTGCCACCCATACGCTACCGACAAAACATTGCCGCACCTTGGATTAAACTGGTATTGGCAGAAGGCAAAAACCGACAGGTGCGCAGAATGACCGCCAAAGTTGGCTACCCAACCTTGCGTTTGGTGCGTTACAGAATAGAAGAACTGATGCTAAACACCATGCAGCCTGGCGAAATAATAAGCCTACCAAAAAACACGGTATATAAAAAATTATTTTCGCGCTGGGGCTAACACAACATTGTATGTATCAAAACATTAACCATGTACGGCTACGAGAAAGAAAAAGACGGCTACAGCTTGACCACCGACAACAGTAGGATGGACCTTGCAATGGTTCACCAATACCTAAGCGAGGAGTCATATTGGGCCAAGGGCATACCAAAAGAAGTGGTGGCCACATCCATAGAACATTCCCTTTGTTTTGGCCTATTTTACGAAACTCAGCAAATTGGTTTTGCGCGGCTTATCACCGACAAAGCAACCTTTGCCTATTTGGCTGATGTATTTATATTACCTGCCCACCGTGGCAAAGGCCTCTCAAAATGGTTGCTGCAATGTATTCATGCGCACCCCGCTGTGCAAAACTTGCGCCGGTGGCTATTGGGTACGCGGGATGCGCATACCCTGTATGAACAATTTGGGTGGACAAGGTTTACTGAGGGCGTAAGCCAGCGTTTTATGCAAAAACACGATCCGGAGATATATAATTTGAAAATGAGCTGATTTGAAAATTTGAAAATGGAAGAAAACGCGGATCCTAACTCATAGTTGTACTTTATTTTCAAATTGCCTAATTCTCAAATTGATTCGCCCATTTTCAAATTACTCCACACATTTTCAAATTTTCAAATTGCCTAATTTTCAAATTGATTCGCCCATTTTCAAATTGGCCCATTTTCAAATTACGCCACACATTTTCAAATTAGTATCTTCGCGCCATGGAACAGTTGTTGCAACAGATAGAGGGTTACAAACAGGAAGCAGCCGCATATACCGCAACCGACGCGGATGCCGTTGAAGCGTACCGTATAAAATACCTTGGCACAAAAGGCATCGTAAAAGCTGTGATGGCCGAAATGAGGAACGTGCCAAACGAAAACAAAAAGGCATTCGGCCAGATATTAAATGAGTTCAAGCTATTTATAGAGTCAAAATATGACGCATTGAAAGATGCCGCCGCACCAAGTGCCGCCAACACCCAGGATGATATTGACTGGTCGCTGCCGGGCGATGATTTTGCGGTGGGTACCCGCCACCCGCTAACGGTGGTGCGTAACCAGATTGTTTCCATCTTTAAAAGGCTGGGCTTTGCAGTGGCTGAAGGCCCTGAGATTGAGGACGACTGGCACAATTTCGGTGCCATGAACCTACCCGAAGACCACCCCGCCCGCGACATGCAGGACACCTTTTACATTAACCAAAACCCCGCTTGGTTGCTGCGTACCCATACCAGCAGCGTACAGGCAAGGGTAATGGAGAAGCAGAAGCCGCCCATACGCGTAATTTGCCCGGGGCGCGTGTACCGCAACGAAACCATCAGCGCAAGGGCGCATTGCTTTTTTCACCAAGTGGAAGGGTTGTGCATTGATGAGCATGTAAGCTTTGCCGACCTAAAGCAAACGCTGTACTTTTTTGTGCAAGAGATGTTTGGCAAAGATGTAAGGGTGCGTTTCCGCCCCTCCTATTTTCCGTTTACCGAACCCAGCGCCGAAATGGACATCAGCTGCCTTATTTGCGGCGGCAGTGGCTGTAATGTGTGCAAACACACCGGCTGGGTAGAGATATTGGGCAGTGGCATGGTACACCCCAAAGTGCTGGAGAACTTTAATATCGACCCCAATAAATACACCGGCTTTGCCTTTGGCATGGGCATTGAGCGGGTATGCCAGTTAAAATACCGCGTAAACGACCTGCGCCTTTATTCGCAAAACGATGTGCGCTTTTTGAGGCAGTTTACGGGTGTGGTGTAGAGCGTGAGTGGGTACGATTAAATTGATTTGTGCGATGGTCGGATTTACATCTTTAGAATTAGGTGAAATATTTGCGTGGTATCCAATATATAAGTGCCAGTTTCAATTATGGTGACGACAAAGCCCTGCAAGGGCGATATCGGTTAGCGATGGGTGAAGCCCATCGAATAAGTGTGAAATACGTAGAAAAGCCCTGAAGGGACGGCATAAAATATCCGTTATCTCTCTTAGCGAATGTTATACCTAATCCTATACATCTAATACAAAAGACTTAATAGTGCTTTTATCATCATAATCAAAATGCAATATTCATTATCCATCACTGAAAGTACAACAGGCGAAACAAACCTTTCAGCACTGCTTAAAAACATGCAGCCGTTACTTAACAAAGGCGATTATGCTTTTTGCACTGTGGGGAGTGAATTTAATATATCCGGTTTAAATACCATTTGCACGTTTAAGGAGCAAGAAGGGCTGACGCTAGTGCTTGAAAAGAGTATTGCCGATTCGTTCGCCTTACCTTACAGCTATGTTGCCGCGTGGATAACCCTAACGGTACATTCGTCGCTGGAAGCCACAGGGCTTACTGCAGCTTTCTCAAGGGCATTGGCGGACGCAGGCATCAGCTGCAATGTGGTGGCAGCTTTTTATCACGACCATATTTTTGTGGATAAGAGGGATGCACAAAAGGCAATGGATGTGTTGAAGGCGTTGGCGGGGAATAGGTGATTGAATATTGTAGTTCATTCAACAGTTGTGTTGTACAAAAGGCTTTAATAAACAATAAACCTGAACCAGCCACAATTGATAATGATTGCCTAATTCATTTAACAAATCATTCTGCCTTCAAGCGTCTTTTTATAAAATCTGGATTTGAATGCTGGTGGAATACTCCCCAAATTTTAACCGTTAAGCCCTCCTCATCAATGCTGTACAATACCAAATGAGGAAATTTACGAAGGTTTGCTCTCCTGAAACCATTGCCAAGATTGAAGTAATTGTGCGAAGCATATTCAAGGCGGTTAAACGCCTTAAGCAGGTCATCGCCAAATCTAATCGCCAATTCCAATGAAATAGCATTGTAGTATTCAAGGGCCTCAGATATGTCGGTTTTAACCACACCTGTAGTTACAACACTATAGCGCATCTATTTTTTGTTTCACAAAGTCAACAATTTCTTCCTTACTAACCCAAACAGTTTCACCATTGGCAACCATCGCCTCACGCCTCCTCACTTCAGCCCAAATCTCTTCAGACACACCCTCATTTCCGTGAAAATCACCGTTCTCCAAGTCTTCTTGTAACGAGTGAAGTATTTCTATCTTCTCGTCCCGGGGCAATTTTAATATATCTTCCTTTATTATAAACATTTTTATTTAAAATTACATAGAAAATTACTTAAGAAAAAGTTTTGGTTATAAAGGTATATTAAACTTGCAAATGAATTATCACGATTTTCCCAACCGCATCACCAAACTATTCGCCATACAATACCCTATCATACAAGCGGGCATGGTTTGGGCCAGTGGCTGGCGGTTGGCCAGCGCTGTAAGCAACGCAGGCGGCCTCGGTTTGATCGGCAGCGGAAGCATGTACCCTGATGTGCTGCGCCGCCATATACAGCAATGCAAAGCGGCCACGGATAAACCCTTCGGCGTAAACATACCATTGCTGTATGCCGACATTGAAAAACATCTCCAAATCATTATAGAAGAAGGGGTGAAGATTGTTTTTACCTCTGCCGGCAACCCAAAAACTTATACGGGGCTGCTTAAAGAAAAAGGCATAACCGTGGTGCATGTGGTAAGCAGTAGCAAGTTTGCGAAAAAAGCAGAAGATGCTGGCTGCGACGCGGTGGTTGCAGAAGGCTTTGAGGCAGGCGGCCACAACGGCAGGGAAGAAACCACCACGCTGGTGCTGGTGCCCGCTGTTTGCGATGCCGTAAAAATACCGGTGCTTGCCGCAGGCGGCATTGCCACAGGCAGGCAAATGCTGGCATGCATGGTACTGGGGGCCGAAGGCGTGCAAATAGGCAGCCGTTTTGTTTGCAGTGAGGAAGCATCCTCACACAACAATTTTAAAGAAGCCGTTATGCAAGCGGCAGAAGGCGACACTATGCTGAGCATGAAAAAAACGGTACCGGTAAGGTTGTTGAAGAACAAGTTTTTTGATGAGGTAAAAGCAGCAGAATTACGTGGCGCATCCCCAGAAGAGTTACAGCAATTGTTGGGAAAGGGCAGGGCAAAAAAAGGCATGTTTGAAGGCAATATGGATGAAGGCGAACTGGAGATAGGCCAAAGTGCCTACCTGGTTAACAACATACAACCCGCAGCCGCTATTGTTGATGAAATTTGGAGTGGGTTTTGCAATGCTAGGCAAAACCCGTTAAAGCTGTAAGGGTTGGTGCCAAAGTGTAAAAAGCAGGCACAGTGTTTACGCAGAATTGTTTCACCTAACGGATGCAACTAAATCAGCATTTTTTTGTTCCGGCAATTGATGTTGTGCGCAATTAAACAGTGGGTTGAAAAAAATAAACCGTAATTCCTACGTTCCATTGAAACGTATGGTGCCTGATGTATTTGTATAATTTGTCAGTTTTACCATCAAGGCCTGCAGTAGATGCAAGCAACAACCTTTTACTTCATATGTTTAACCCATAATAGTATGCAATACCTATTTTTAATATCAGCATGGGCCATGTTTGGCTTGCTGCACAGCGTACTTGCATACAGTGGGTTTAAACGGGCCATGCTGGGCCTAATGAAAAACAAGTACAAATACTACCGCTTGTTTTATTCAGCCTTTGCAACGCTGAATGTATTGGCTATCTTTTGGTTTCATTTCACGATGAGGAGTAATTTGTTGTGGCAAAATTCATTAGCAGAAAAAATTGCCGCCGCTGCCTTGTCCATTCCCGCAGTTATTATATTGGTAGCGGCGGCAAAAAAGTACTTCTTAGATTTAAGCGGCATTGATGTTTTATTAAAGCGTTTGCCCGTTCAGGCACACCTTGAGCAAACAGGGCTGCACAAATGGGTTAGGCACCCCTTGTACACTGGCACCTTATTGCTGGTTTGGTGTATATTTTTATGGAACCCTTCGCTCGCAAACCTAATTTCCGCGGCCTGCATCACCCTTTACACACGCATTGGTATTTACTTTGAGGAAAAGAAGTTGGTGCAATTATTTGGCGATGAATATATTGTTTATGCCAGCAAAGTACCCATGCTGATACCCGGATTATAATTTCAGCCTGCCAAGCAGTATGCCTTATTATTTTACTGATACTTTGCGCTTTAGCCAGGCCCTAACCGGTTCGTCATAAAACTTTAAGCACACATAAGCAAGCACAATAGAAGCTAAGAAAGCCAACAGCGCAACGGGGTATGCCTGTTGTAACGATAATTTTTTATTAGCCACCCAACCTGTGTAAATGTATATTATCGGGTAATGGGTAATGTACACCGGGTACGAAATGTCGCCCAAAAATGTACAGATGCCTTTGGCCCGCTTACCTGTTATGGTACCACCCGCACCGAGGAATATTATCAACGGGAAGATAAAAATGATGCTGAGCGAGTCATATAAGCCATTCATCCATAAATGGTCTGCACCGCCTATCCTTGGCATCGCCAGAACAACCACTAACAGCAGGCTGCACCAAAAAAAAGCGTATTTAACTTGTGCGAGCTTACCCGCGCGAAAGAGTAACAACCCCGCAAAAAACGGGTACATCACACGGGTAAAGCCAATACGCAATTGCTCCGCGTTAACCGTCCAACCACCAATAACATCCCCGTTGGGGCTTGTTACTGCCAAGTGTATCAATGCGGCACCTGCCACGACAACCAATATCCAAAGCACCGTTTTTGAAAACTTACGGATAAAAGCGCCGTACAGAATGTTGGCGATGTATTCAAAAAACAGCGACCACCCGGGGCCATCCAATGGGTGCATCTCCTGCCAACCTCGTATATCCATCGAAATGGGGATGGGTATCAACGTAAAACCAATCAGCATAATCATAACCAACTGCCACATAGGTACATTGTGGATGCCGGGCCACAAAACAGAATCTTGGAAATAAAAACACAACGCACCAACAATAGAACCCATCACAACCATCGGTTGCAGACGCACCAGCCGCCGCTTAAAAAAGTCGCCAACGCTCATTTTGCCCCAGCGGTCATCATACGCATAGCCAATTACAAAACCAGAAAGGAGAAAGAAGAAATCAACGGCCAAATAACCGTGGTTAATCACCTGGTCCAAATGGCTGGTGGAATGTGCTTCAAGAAGATGGAAGGCCACCACCACAACAGAGGCTACGCCCCGCAGCCCGTCAAGTATGGGATAATGTGGTTTTGTAAGCAACCGGTCTGTTTGCATAATATATGAATGATTGGTAAGTTGATAATTGGTGAAAATGGAAGCGTCTGAATTTTCCAAAACGATTAAATCCTTTATTGATATTATAGAACAGTTTGGCTTTAGCTTGATAAGGGTACTGCAGTTTTCACTTTTCACCCTTTAAATAATACCGTTATATGTTTTGCTGCTTTTATGGCAAGGCTGCACCGGTTTGCAATATAAGGTAAATGGGGTTTATGGGATATTTTTATTGGCTCTATGTGGAATGAAAAAGTTCACATTACTTTTTTGTAGCAAGGCTGTCTACAATTATTTTAATTGTTTTATCGTCAATACTGTCAAGTTCCGAGTTGTCATATACTGTTAGCAGATAAACCTCATTATTAGGCATCATAACATATGAAATAACGCGGGCACCGCCGCTCTTGCCTTTTCCCTTGCTTTTGATACCGATCCTTATCTTATAGGTATCGTTACCCAAAGGTATTCCGGAATCTGGAGAGGTTTCTAACAATATTCCTAAGTTAGCAATTTCTTGTTTTAGGGAAGGGAATTTCTTTATCAGGCGCTTGGCCTCCTTTTTAAATCTATCAGCAGGTATTATACTAAATTTCACTTAGAAATTCATTTAATGTTTGCTTATGCCCAGATGAATTTTTAAGCAAAGCCACTTGTTCAAAAGCTTCCTTAAGGTCTGATTTTAGTTTTAAAGCCTGTTCGTATTTCTTAAGTTTATTTAAAACCTTTTCCCATTCCGCTATTGGTAGTTGAACAGCTTGGGTATTGCCATCCATATCACTTAAATATTGCAACGCTACTTTCATATTTCAAATTTAAGAAATCCTATTGACTCTAAAGCTACACATTCCCGCAAACTTCCTCCACCACACCAACTATTGTTTCACAGGCATGTATCATTTCTTCGTCTGTAATAATCAATGGGGGCGCAAAACGCAGGCAATCCGGGGCAAACAAAAACCAGTCAGTTATCAAACCGGCTTTAACGCAGGCATGTACCACTTGCTGGTTTGTTTCGGCATTTGCAAACCGCAGGGATGCCCACAAGCCTGCGGTTCTTATTTGCTGTATGGCGTGGTGTTGCAGGTGTTTAACAATCAACTGTTCCTTATTGTTAACATTTGCAATATACCCACCTTCCAATAACACCTCCAATGCCGCTTTGCCGGCCGCACAGCTAACAGGGTGGCCGCCAAAAGTGGTTATATGGCCTAACACGGGGTTGTGGGTAAGCAAGCTCATTAGTTTATTGCTTGCAATAAAGGCACCCAATGGCATACCACCGCCAAGTGCCTTACCTAGCAACAACACATCGGGTACAACATTATATTGCCCAAATGCCCACAATGTGCCTGTTCGGCCAAAACCGGCCTGTATCTCATCCAATATCATCAGTACTCCGTGTTGGGTACATTTTTGCCGTATAGCCTGCAGCCAACCTGCCGGTGGCTTGTTTATACCGCTTTCGGCTTGCACCGTTTCCAGTATAACGCAGGCTGTGGTATCGTCAATCGCACCTAGCACGGCTTCGGTGCCGTAGTCAAAATGGTGTACATCGGGCAGCAATGGGCGAAAGGCATTGCGCCAATATTCATCCCCCATCAAGCTCAGCGCTCCTTGGGTGCTGCCATGGTAGCTTTTGTTAAACGCTATTATTTTGCTGCGGTTAGTTGCGCGCTTGGCCAACTTCATGGCTCCTTCAGTAGCCTCGGCCCCGCTGTTGGTGAAATAAACTGTGTTTAAGCTGGGGGGCAGGTGTTCGGCCAACAGTTGGGCATAGGCCACTTGCGGTGTTTCAATAAACTCGCCGTACACAATCAAGTGCATATAGGCCTCTGCTTGTTTTTTAACCGCATCTACTACGCGCAGGTGGCCATGGCCTATGTTGCAAACACTAAAGCCCGAAATAAGGTCAAGCCATCGCCTGCCTGCCGCATCGTATTGGTAACAGCCCTCGGCCCTTACAATCTCCAGCCCGATAGGTGCGGGCGAGGTTTGGGCCACGTGGCTTAAAAACAATTGTCTGTTTGAGATTGACTGCATGGTATAGTATTATCCACGGCAAAATTCCGCCAAACAAAGGGATTATTTATTTTTTTATCAACAAAGCTGCACAACAGGCCAACCGTGGCCTATTATTGTTTTGCCGGTCACATTTTCTGGCTATTTTTAACGCAAAAAAAGCAACATGGCAATCATCCTCCCGCTGTTTGGCAAAGCACCACAGTTTGGCAGCAATTGTTTTATTGCCCCCACGGCCACCATTGTGGGCGACGTGGTAGCGGGCGACGACTGCAGTTTTTGGTTTAATGCCGTGGTGCGGGGCGATGTACATTATATTAAAATGGGCAATAAGGTTAATGTGCAAGACGGGGCCATCATACATTGCACCTACCAGAAAAACCCCACCAATATAGGCAACAATGTATCCATAGGCCACAATGCCATTGTGCACGGCTGCACCGTGTTTGACGATGTGCTGATTGGCATGGGTGCCATTGTGATGGACAGGTGCCAGGTACACAGCAACTCCATTATTGCCGCGGGTGCCGTGGTTACGGAAGATACGGTGGTGGAGGCGGGCTGTATTTATGCCGGGGTACCAGCCAAAAAAATAAAAGAAGTATCCCCCGAAATGATAAAGGGCGAGATAAACCGTATCGCCAATAGCTACGTAAAATATTCTTCATGGTTTTCTGAAATCAATGCAGCGAAATAGAAAAACGTGTTGTCTTTTAATACGGATAGCTTTTGCGCTTACAATCAAAACTTACTGCTTAATTTTTACAACTATGATCAAAACTTGGGCAAAAGCTATCCTTTTTGCTTTTAGTGTTTATTGTTTGTCATCTTGCGCCGTTAAAAAAGGATGTCCTTCCAACGGAGCAAATGTAGGTGCGGAGCGGATACTGAGTGGCGACCCCCAGGCAGCTAAAAGTATAAGAAACGGAAAAAGATACAACATAAGAAAATTTTAGGGGGAGGGATTATATATGGAAACTTATGAATTAAACACCAACGTCAGTACTGTTATTGACGAAAACGGCAGCCTGCAAAAATTTTACTCGCTAACCAACCAACTGAGCAAAACCAGGCACGTACGCTTTACCAACAAATTAGATGATGCCGACAATATTGAATGGCATTTTAAGTACCGTGGCCACCAACTTACCCTACAGTATAATATATACAATGGGGTTACCTTAATGCCACAAAAAACCAAAGACATTAACGCCGCAGCTAAGCTAGCCGTAAAACTAAAACAAGCCGTTTAGTATTTGTTTTCAGTTATAGATTCTAGTATGGCGTAGTAGCTTACGTACCTGTCCATGGCCATAAGGCTGTGTTCCGCCGCATATTTTACCGCACAGCCCGGCTCATTAACATGTAAACAATTATTAAACTGGCAATTGCCAAGCAAACGCCGCATTTCAGGAAAGTAGTGGCTTAGTTCCTGCTTTGGTATGTCTACCAGGCCATATTCTCGTATGCCGGGCGTGTCAATTATTTTGCCGCCGCCGGGCAGGTTAAACATTTCGGCAAAGGTGGTCGTGTGCATGCCTTTACCGCTCCACCCGCTTACCTCCTGTGTACGAAGCCCCATTTGCGGAAACATCGTATTAATAAAGGTTGACTTACCCACGCCGCTGTGGCCGCTAAGTAGGGTGGTTTTATCGCGCAGCAAGTCTCTTATTTCTTCGCCCCCCTGCCCCGTTTGCATACTGGCCAGCAATACTTTGTACCCGATGGCTTCATAAATATCCTTCAGTTCGGCAAATTTATCCAGCTCTTTTTTTCTGTAAATGTCACTTTTATTAAACACCACGATGGCCGGTATGTGGTAAGCCTCGGCCGACACCAAAAACCTGTCAATAAACCCCTGCGAGGTGCGTGGGTCTTTAAGGGTGGCAAACAGCAGTGCTTGGTCAAGGTTACTGGCTATAATATGGTGGTGCAGCCTGTGGTGGGGTGAAGCCCGCACCATATAATTCTTACGGTCGTAAATATTGGTGATGATGGCGGTATTTTCAGCAACCTCCTCAATATCCATATCAACCTCATCCCCTACCGCCACTGGGTTGGTAGAGTTTAGCCCTTCCATTTTAAAAACGCCTTTCAAGCGGGCATTGTACACCTGGCCGTCTTCTGCCCCGGCAACATACCAGCTTCCCGTTGATTTATAAATAAGCGCCTTCATATAAGCCGCGAAGATACGGCAATCGGGAATGGCGGGGCGGGAAACGTGAATCGGGAAACGGGAAACGTGAATGGTGAGTGGTGAAGGGTGAATTGAGAAACGTGAATGGGGGAATCGGCCGGTTATTAAATATATCTTTTGTTTGTATTAGGGTAGGATGCGGATTCGCTTTTCTTCCGTTTCCTGCCTGAAAATAATTCGTTAATTTGTCCAACTCAATTCGGTAGGCATTTCGTACCAAATTGGAAAGGCAGAATAAAATGCCCTCATATTGTTCAGGTTACGTTCATCAAACCCTTTTCCAAATTCAATCGTAAGTTGTTGGCTAAGGGTTTTTAGTACAGCTTTTCCGTACACGGCTTTGGTTTTCCCTTCTTGCTCATCTTCCACAATAAGCCTGCCTATTTCCCAATAGGTTTTAAGCAGTATACTGTTTACCGCTCGTAAGCTTTGCAGCCTTGAAGCTTCTATAATTTGCTTAACATGTTGGTATAGCTGCATATTGTTTACAATGTTGTACAATATTAATCAGCTTTCCATTAACGGCAAACAGGTGGCGGTCTTTCGCATCCGGAAAATGCATGAAGACAGCTTGTGCATAAAAAGAGAAACACGGTCATTGGGTCAATGGTCAGTAGGTCATTCAGGAAAAAACTTTCCAATTCTTGACGCACTGCGTCAAGAATTGGAAAGAGAGAATAAAAGAGTCTCATATCGTTATTAAAGGTGCATTTCAACCAACCCAACCATCTATTCTACTGTGTATACCACTTCCTTCCTAAACAACCTATCCAGCGAGCGAACGCCCGCACCTTCTACCAAAAGAAACAGGCAAACCAACAACTGCGCATAATCCGAAAGTGTTTCGTGCATCACCGCCGAAAATCTTTTTCGAGGTCTTATTTATCACGGCTCACCATTTTCTTTTCACTCCCCACCATTCATGATTACCATTTCATACCTCACATCCTCCATCAAACTGGAAACCGGAAACTTGAAACCGGCAACCTGTATTAAAATCCCGCATAATAATCATACCCCAGCTCTGCCCAGTAGTCGCGCGGCTTGGTGTTGCTAAAAAACATCGTCCCTATGCATTTCAGGTGCTTTATGCCGTATTTAACGGGGATGATTAACCGTAATGGGAAACCCTGTTTCATAGGCAGCGGTTTGCCGTTCATTTCGTAGCACAATATGGTTTGTGGCAGTAAAAAGCTCTTCATGTCAATGCCCACAAAATACTTTTTATTGGGTGTTTGCAGCCCTGCATACTGCATCTGCTCAAAACCTTGTAGGTGGTAATGCTCCAAAAATGTTTTCACCGGCACACCGGCCCAATGGGTAACCTGGTTCCAGCCTTCAATGCATTTAAAATCGAATATCACTTCTTTTTTGGGCAGTTGCTTTATGTCGTCCAAGCTAACTTTTAAGGTGTCGCCTGCCGCCCGTATTATCTGCAGCCGCCATTGGGCAGCGTCAATGGTGTCTTGTATGCCTACCAACCCATTTACCTTTACATTTTTTACTGCGGCCGAGATAGGGTATTCTTTTACACGCGAGTTGCTATCCAATGCCCCTTTAAATATTTTTTCGTTGGCCTCTAGGGTTTTGCGCAAGGGTTTTAGGGTCAGGTCATCCTTAGGCTGGCTGTTTAGCCATTGCCAGGCATACACCCCACCCGTTACCAATACAGCAAACAAAACAAAGGCAATAACTACTCTTTTTGTGTACGTGGTATTGCTGATGGTTACCGTACGTTTAAAAAAATCAGGCTTCTTCATGTATTGCTGGTTGTGGTGTTTCTGGTAAAGGTTCAAGTATGGGTTCTGTTTGCACAGGTAGTTTTGCGGGTTTTACAATTTCAATGCCGGTTACCATGGCTTGAAAGTTGTTCCAACCGGTTATTACAACCTGTACAATATGTATCACAAAAAACAAGCAGTACCCTATTGTTAAAATAAAATGGATAAGCCTGGCCGAAGCATAGCCGCCACACAGCCACGTACACCAACCAAACTCGGCCGACTTATAAATGGCCAGCCCCGTAATAATGGAACCAAGCCCCATAACAATAATGGCGGTGTAAGCAATGCGTTGTGCAGCATTGTATTTTAGCTGGGGCGGGGCATATTTGCGAATGTGCAAATCGTGCAACAGCACCTGCCAGGCCTCCTTAAATGAATGTTTGTTGGGGAGCAGGTACCGCCATTCGCCAGAAAAAATGGTGTACAGTACATATAACAAGCCATTGCCAAAAAACAGCCACATAAACGCAAAATGAAAACTCATGCCCTCTGCTAGGCGGTGCGGTATATTGAGTGCGGTATAAAAACTACGCGGGAAGAAATGATAAATCTCTAAATTACCAAAGCTGATGGCATATTTGGCATAGGCCCAGTAAATAAGAATGCCACTCCATATCATGATGGCAAGTATGGGAAAGTTAACCCAATGAAACCAGCGTATGGCGAGGGGATGCTTTTTTAATACTGTTTTCATGCGGAAAAATTACAGTGTTTGGCGGTAAGACGGAAATAAAATTAAACCCTTACCGAATTGCGGCTAAATAAACAACGGGTAAGTTAATATGATATACGTGTAGCGCTGCAGTTAGGTTTAGCATGGCAACATAAAACGCAGTACAAAGGTTATTTGTAAGGCGCCCTGTTAAGCAAAACGTTATTCTCTGGGCAAACATTCGTATTTTCCCCCCTCATTCCCAAATTTCAATTTTTGCCGTATGCCAACATACACGCTCAACATCAACAATAAGCAGCACACCGTGGAGGCCGATGAAGACATGCCTTTGCTCTGGGCCCTGCGCGACCTGCTAAACCTTACCGGCACCAAGTTTGGCTGCGGTGTAAGCAGCTGCGGTGCCTGCACTGTGCTGATGAACAACCAAGCCACCCGAAGTTGCCAAGTACCTTTACAAGGCGCAGTGGGTGCTAAAATAACCACTATCGAGGGCCTAAGCCAAGATGGTACCCACCCTGTGCAAAAAGCCTGGGAAAAAATTGGCGTTCCGCAATGTGGGTATTGCCAAAGTGGCCAAATAATGAATGTGGTGGGGCTGCTGAAAGCGCACCCCAAGCCCACCAATGAACAAATTGAAACTATGATGGCCGGTAACCTGTGCCGCTGCGGCACCTACCAGCGTATAAAACAGGCTATACACTTAGTAATAGCAGAAACAACTGGCAGCCCTTCGGGCATGCGCAAAACCATAACCACAAAGTAACACAGAGGTTTTGCACAGAGTTTCACAGAGGCTATTGTAGATTTAAAACGCCGTGTAACTCTGTGAAAAAAAACTCCTTTAACTCCGTGGTTAAAATATCCTCCATAATCTCTAAAACATTTGTAATGCAAGCCGCATCATCTATAAACCGTCGTAATTTTTTAAAAACCTCAGGCTTGGCCGGCGGCGGCCTTTTATTGGGCTTTTTGCTGCCTAACAAAAGCATGGCAGGCCCCGGCACCGGCGAAGCCCCCGTGTTGCAGCCCAATGCCTTTTTGCATATTGACACCAACGGCAAAATAACCGTGTTTGTAGCCCGGCAGGAAATTGGCCAAGGCGTACATACCAGCCTGCCGATGATTGTGGCCGAGGAACTGGAGGCAGATTGGAAAGGCATAAATGTTGAAATGATGCCCTACAGCACCAACCCCGTGCCCGACTACAAACCCGAGGGCGGGTCGGGCCTGTACGATACCGGAGGCAGCCAAAGTGTATTTACTGATTATACCGAGCTGCGTAAAGTGGGTGCCACTGCCAAAACATTGCTATTAACCGCAGCCGCCAATAAATGGAAGGTAAAGCCGGAGCAGTGCTATGCTGAAAACGGCTTTATCATCAACAAGTCTACCAAGGCGAAGCTGTCATTTGGCAGCCTCGTGGCAGATGCCGCCACCTTGCCAATACCCAAGGATGTGGCGTTGAAACCGCAGAAGGATTTTAAAATAATCGGCAAAGCCGTTAGCAAATACAAAGTAAAAGAGATACTCACCGGCAAAACCACCTACGGTATTGACGTAAAGGTACCCGGCATGGTATATGCCTGCGTGGAACGTTGCCCCGTGCTTGACGGCAAGCTGACCAGCTTTGACGACAGTGCCTGCAAACAAGTAAGCGGTTTTATAAAAGCCGTGGCCTTTGAAGGCACGGGCATGCCCATGCACCTGCATGCCGGTGTGGCCGTGGTGGCCACCACCACATGGGGTGCCTTAAAAGCCCGCAAGCTGCTAAAAACCACTTGGAACGAGGGCCCCAACAACAAACAAAGCACCGATGAACTGTTTAAAACCTTTGCTGAAAAGGCTAAGGCCAAACCTACAAAGGATGTGTATAAAAAAGGCGATGTTACACACACAGGCGCAAGCAGCCACGCCGCCGAATATGCCGAACCGTTTTTGGCACACGGCACCATGGAGCCGATGAACTTTACCGCCCACGTTAAGCCGGGTTTTTGCGAAATTTGGGGAGGCCTGCAAATGCCCGGCTGGGCCGTGCAGGCTATTGCCGACAACGTTGGTCTAAAACCCGAACAGGTTAAAACCAACCTTACCCTAAGCGGTGGCGGTTTTGGCCGCAGGCTGTACTACGATTTTGCCTTAGAGGCTGTATTGGTGGCTAAGCAGTTGGATGCCCCCGTTAAAGTGGTTTGGGACAGGACGGACGATGTGCGCAACGACGCCTACCGCCCTGCCAACTACCATAGCATGCAAGCCACTTGGGATGCCGCTGGTAAACTGCAAACCTGGCAACACCATAAGCTGGAAACCAGCATTGAGGTGATGCTGGAAGGCCCTGACACCAAAAGCCCGCCCACCATGCTGGGCGGCGGCACCAGCGATTTTTGGTACGATGTGCCCAATATATACACGGGCTATACCCATGTTGATTTTAACCTGGCCCGCGGCTGGGTACGCGCCGTGGAAATTTGCGAGAATGCCTACCCGATTGAGAGCTTTGTTGACGAGGTAGCCCATAAACTGGGCAAGGACCCTTTGCAATACCGCCTAAGCATGCTGGAAGGGCGCGCGGCTTTTACTACTGAAGACAGCCGCCTGCACCAAGACCCTGCACGAACGGCCAATGTGCTTAAAATAGCCGCCGACAAAGTCGGCTACCACCTACCCCGCAAGCCAAAGCATTTTATAGGCCTGGCCAACCATTTTTTTAGTTTTGCCGAAGCCTATGCCGCCCATGCCGTAGAAATTGAAATGACCGGCCCCAAAAAGTTTAAGATTACCAACATTGTGGCCGTGGCCGACTGTGGCACCATCATCAATACCGACAATACCCGCAACCAAATTGAGGGGGGTACCGTTTTTGCCCTTAGCCAGGCACTGATGAGCGAAATTACCGTTACCGACAGCCGTGTTGAACAAGACGGCTTTTTTACCTACCAAATACTCCGCATGAACGACATGCCACCCATTGATGTGCACCTGGTGCCCAGCACCGAACGCCCCGGCGGCGTTGGCGAGCTGGCCCTGCCCACTTTGGCACCGGCTTTGTGCAACGCCATTTTTGCCGCAACGGGTGAAAGGGTGCGGAGATTGCCTATTGGTAAGGATGGGTGGGAATGGGGATAGGTGTGGAAATTTTCGACCACTGTGCCGTATTGGATATTATAGCGGCACTCTTTTTTTTAGAATTCGACAATGGGCCAACTGTCGCGCAATCGTTACAACGTTGTTGCCTAGGACGTAAAAACCAAAGCAACTTTTTTTGCAATAGGATTTACTGGGGTTACAAAATCGCTTTAAAAATTTGGCTGGAGCCAATAAAGCGTTTGCTAAACTGATACATAGGTAAATCAGAGGCTCAGTTTCTTTGGCTGATTTATTTAAAATTGGCTAGACAACTTACCGATTAGATTTCCGTTTATTGGGTGGGTAGGCTAAAACTATTATTAGGGCTATTTATAAATAAATGGGGGCGATTACTTTTGTGGAGTCATTTTGTTGTGTTGTTTCTTCTTTGGGGTTAGCGAAAATATAAAAGTCATTATCAAAAAGCGCATAGCGTTCACTCATTTCTATTTGAATAATATCAACCAGCCTTACAAACTGGCCATAAGTATTTTTTGAACTAAAATGTACTTGTAAAACCTGCATTGTATCGTGACTAATATTTAGCAGGTTCGTTTTTAAGTCAATTGCATATAATATCTTCTCATCGTTTTCAAAGCTTCCTGTTAAAATAAAAGTTGCAATCAATTTATGCTCAAGGTTTTTTTCTAGATAACGCTTGCCAAATCCAAAATCCGAATTCTCGGATGGGAGAGAAAATTTCAATCGCGCGTAATGCTTTGGTGCCAATAAAACACTGACCAAAAGTAATACGACAAGTATTTGAAACGCCGCCAAAACGGCTATGCGAAACGGAGCATAAATAAAGTCATCATTTCCCATATAACATAAGAGTCATTTTTTTAGAAATTCCATATAGACTTTCGCAAAAAAATCAAAAGTAATCGGCAGAAAGATGATCCTTATTTCCCTATCTCCAAAAGTGATTTTGCCAAGTATTAAACCACCGGAGTATTTCAACAGATTGGTTGGCGTGGTTAACCCGGTATAATATTATGTAATATTAGATAAGGAACTGTTTTAATTAGTTTGCCCCGTACATTTTTATACCGCTCGGCAAACGCGTCCGGGCTTTGCGCGATGGAGGCAAAATATTCATGGGCTGCCCCAGCGAACTTATACCCTAAACCATCCCGCTTGCCATTGCAATACGTTACGTTTCATCCATGTCCAAAGCGGCGGTTGGTGTAATATAAATGCGATAAGGCATTAAGGCTTCTTAAAACGTTGGCGTACATAATCCCAACTTTGTAAGTAACTAGGGATTGCATCAATTAAGGCCAGCTCTTTATCGATGGCGGTCTTTTGGCTCTCAGATAGCTCAAACGGCTCCAGGTCTAAGTCTACCACCGCACCTTCCTTTTTAAGCAATTCAATTAAGGAAACTGCATCATCCGTTGTTGCCCTTATATGGTATGTTTCCGCCATCTTATCAAAGTATTTTAAAGTACCGTATTGGTAAAATTAGCAAAATATACCCTTTCGAACAACCGCTAAATTTAGAAGCCAAGCATTTGCAACCGTGATTCCAAATGCCTCCCCACGCAAGCACCGCGTCAACGGTTTATGAAAGTGAGTGAATTTCGACCACGATTTACCAATCACCACCAACTTCCATTTCGGCCTGTTTGTTATTAAGCAAGCCGCCCACTTTTCAAAAATACGTTTTGTGCAACCCAACAATTCATCCCAACCATTTCTCGCCCCGTCCCCCCACGTTAGCCGTTACACAGCAAAATATGGGCAAATCTGCTGGGCATGCTTTTCTATCACCGTGTAATTTTTGGCTTACACGTATATTTGCCACATGTCAGTGGAGAAAATTATTACCGACTGGAAGAAGAAAAGTTTTAAACCCGTTTACTGGCTGGATGGGGACGAGCCGTATTTTATTGACCAACTGGTGGATTATGCCGAGCATAAAATACTAACCGAGAGTGAGGCCAGCTTTAACCTGAGCGTTTTTTATGGGCGCGATGCCGATTGGGCATCTGTGGTAAACGCTTGCAGAAGGTACCCCATGTTTGCCGAGCGGCAGGTGGTGCTGATAAAAGAGGCACAGCACATGCGCGACATCGATAAGCTGGAGGGCTATGTGGAAAACCCACTCGGCTCAACCGTATTGGTGGTGGCCTACAAAGAAAAAAAATTAGACGGCCGCACCAAATTGGCCGGTACGCTAAAAAAGAAAGCAGAGGTTTATAACACTAAAAAGCTCTATGACAGCCAGCTGCCCGAATGGGTACAGCAAATGGTGCAGCAACACAACCTTATCATTAACCCCAAAGCACTTAGCCTGTTGGTTGACCATATTGGCAACGACCTTAGCCGCCTGCAAAACGAGGTGGAGAAACTGGCAGTAAACCTTAAAGGCACCAAAACCATTACCGAGGAGCATATTGAGGAATACATAGGCATCAGCAAGGAGTTTAACGTATTTGAGTTGCAGGATGCCATAGCCGCCAAAAACCTGGCTAAGGCTATCCGCATCATCATGTATTTTAAGTCAAACCCCAAGGCAGGCCCTATACAATTAATACTTCCAACGCTGTACAGCTACTTTAGCAAAATTTACGGCATACTGGGGCTGCCCAGCCAAGCCGAAAGCTCGTTTTTAAGCGCATTCCGCAACCCATTTGCTGCCAAGGCGGCCATGCAGGCCATGAATACCTATGGTTACCAAGGCATTGAAAAAATAATGCTACTGCTGCACCACTACAACTTGCGCAGCATAGGCATACACGATGGCGGCACCGAAGATTGTGACTTGATGAAGGAACTGGTGGTAAAAATAATGGCGTAGCCGCAAGCGCTCCTTTCGCTAGTTTTTCCATATAAACCAGTGTGACAACTGGAATAAACAAATAAGGCGGCATGTTAACGGGGTTGGTTGCCAAAACAACGGTAATTACAACGGAGGCTTCCATCCTTCGCCCCGTTAGCTTACTTTTGCAAACTTAATTATACAGTACATGGTAAACAGAAGCGTGGAACCGGCCATACACGAGGCGGTAGATTTGGACATACAGCTTAAACCGTACATAGGTTTTACATTGGACAATGGGGTTGAGGTATACACCATTGACGCAGGCGCGGAAGAGGTGGTGATGGTAGAATGGGTTTTTTACGCAGGCAACTGGTACGAGGAAAAAAACATAGTGGCGGCCACCGTAAACCACCTGTTAAAAAATGGTACCAAAACAAAGCCCGCCTTTGCCATAAACGAGCATTTTGAGTTTTACGGGGCTTACCTAAACCGTAGCTGCTATAACGAAACGGCTACACTTACCCTGCACAGCCTTAGCAAACACCTGCCGCACCTGCTACCGGTAATGGCCGAGTTGCTTACCGAAAGTACCATGCCCGAAAATGAGTTGGCCATTTACAAACAAAACCAAAAACAGCGCCTGTCAGTAAACCTAAAGAAAGGCGATTTTGTGGCCAACCGCTTTATTGACGAATACCTATACGGCAAAAACCACCCCTATGGCAAATACACCAGCGCGGCCGACTATGACGCGCTGGCGCAGGAAGAGCTGCTGGCGTATTACCATAAATACTATACCAACGGCAAAGCCATGTTGTTTGTGGCTGGCAAGTTGCCGGCCGATATACAGCAGCAGCTCAACAAGGCTTTTGGCCAGTTACCGCTCAACGCATCAACGCTGGCTGATATACAATACCAGCCGCAGCCATCAGCTGAAAAGCAGTATGCCATTACCAACGACAGCAACGGGGTGCAGGCGTCCATCCGTATTGCGCGGCCATTCCCCAACAGGCACCACCCTGATTTTACAAAGGCGCAGGTGCTTAACAATATTTTCGGGGGGTATTTTGGCAGCCGCTTAATGAGCAATATACGGGAAGACAAAGGCTACACCTACGGCATACACAGTTACCTGCAAAACCACATACATAACAGCGCCTGGCTAATAAGCACCGAGGCCGGTAGGGACGTAAGCGCGGCCACCATTGCGGAAATTTACAAAGAAATGCAGGTTTTGTGCGACGAACTTGTTGACGAAGACGAACTAAGGCTGGTACGCAATTACATGATGGGCAGCATTTTAGGTGACTTAGACGGCCCTTTTCAAATAATAGCCCGCTGGAAGAATTATATATTGAACGGCCTTACCGGCGATTATTTTTACAAAGCACTGCATACCATACGCACCGTAAGCGCAGAGGAGTTGCAACAACTGGCAACAAAATATTTTAATAAGGATGATTTTTACCAGCTTACAGTGGTGTAATAGTTGCATGGTGTAAACATGCTGTTATAAACATGTGGTGGTTTTTTCAGTAAAGGCGTCAGTTAATTTTATGCTTAAGGCTTTTAACAGTGCTTTCGCTTTGTTCTTTAAATTTTTTGGCGCTATTTGTGCAGTATCATATATTTATAAGCTAAAAAAATAATATATGGGCCGCTTTATTGGCAAAATACTTATAACAGCAGTGGCGGCGTTAATCGCCTCTTGGCTTCTGCCAGGCGTTTTTATAAACAACAGCATCACGGCCATTTTAGTGGCCTTTGTGCTGGCATTGCTAAATGGTTTTGTTAAACCCTTGCTGGTAATTTTTACCATCCCTGTTACCATTTTAACATTTGGCCTGTTTTTGCTAATCATCAATATCGTGATTATCAAATGGACAGCAGCCATCGTGCCAGGGTTTATTGTACAAAATAATTGGGCTGCACTGTGGTTTAGCCTGCTACTGTCATTGGTAACTTTTATTATAGAAAGCATTATTGGCAGGCCGGAGGATGAAAGAAATTAAGCAAACAACCGCCAATAGTTTTTACATCTCTTTTACAACCCAATTAATAAAGGCCATTATACCAACTCCCAAAAGCACCGGCCATCGCAAAAAATTAATACCAAACACAACGGAATTCCAACAGAGGACGTTAAATTGCCATGCCCTTTAAAAAGCATCCTTATATAATGAAGCGTATTTTTGTTGGCTTATTAATGTGTTTTGTGGTAGTGGTTTTGCAAACGTGCACGCAAAAAAACAGGCAGCCCCTCCAGCGGCTTTCCGCCTCGGAAATATTTGAGAAATTTAGGAAAAACGTGGTGCTGGTTAAAAACAAAAGCTTTTACAAAGTAACATTTGAAGATAACACCACCGCTTATTTTAGCCAAGTATTTGGCGATAACGATGAGGGCGATGGCCCATACACTGAGCTTACCTTTAGCGCTGATGAAGCCAGGCAGCGGGCATCCTACGCCTATGGCACCGGGTTTATTATTGATAAAAAAGGTATTATTGCCACCAACCTGCATGTAGTGGCCCCCAGCGAGCAAGTAATAGCAGACGTGGATTATAAAAAAGCCATTATAACATCGTTGCAGTACGACAGGGAGCAAACCCTACACCGCCTTGCCATAAAAGTGGCAGGCTTACGCAAGTACCACCCCGAGGATTCTGTTTACGTAAACAATGCCGTGCCGACCAACTTACTAACGACCATGCCCCCCGTGACGGAAACCGAGCTAGATGAAGAAGACGATTTTACCAAACTGCCAGTTGACACACTGAACCTCCAAGTTGATTCTTTGGTAACCCACGACAAACTGGTGGAGGATCTTGCCAATAAAAACTTTAAGGTTACCGTTGAAACTGTTGACCTGAGCATAACCTTAGACGGCTCAACCGGCAACGACACAGAATACCCCTGCCACATATATTCGCTTACCACCGACAAGCATATTGATATTGCCCTTATACAAACCAACGACGCTGCCCTGCCAATGGGCGTTACCAACATAGTTGACGTAGCAGGCAGCACAGGCGAAGAAGACTATGGCAACACCATTAACCAAGGTGACACGCTAAAAGTTACCACCCCGCTGTACCTGATTGGCTACAACTATGGCCCCTCTGTTGCCAAAACAACAGTCGGCATAAAAGTGCAGTTGACCAAAGGCGAAGTAACACAAGAAAACGACAAGTACAGGGTGCTGTATTCAGTACCGGCATTGCCGGGCAGTAGCGGCAGCCCCGTATTTAACAACTATGGCAAAGTGGTGGCCATACATTATTGCGGCTTGCGCAACAACAGTAGTTTTAACTAAGGCATACTGTCGTACTATTTAAGGGATATGGTAAACGCTTCGCAAAATTTTGAATTTCCGTTGTAGGATATCTAAGGGCAGGTTTCCCAACCTTGGCTGCAATAGTATTCATACAGTTTAAAGCCGCCGTTTGTGTTAATAAAATAAAAAGTAACGAGCCAAGGCTGCTGGTCATTTTTTCCCAAAAAAAAGGCGAACCATAATAACCATGGCCTATTTTTGTTTTGCAGTATGGAAATAAACATTTTGCGCATCTAACAAGCATACCAAACCTTGTATGAAAAAGATATTGCTCCTAACCCCCCTTTTTATTATACTTTTTGTGGGCAGCTATTATGCAGCCTCCTTTTTGCCAATGAACAACGCCCATAAACTTAGGGCGAAAATGGCCGATGCAGCGGAAACCGAACGCCTGCAAACCCTTGGCGCGCAGGCTATGCTATATGCGGCAAAAAACGGCTTTAACACAACACAGTGTTTTTTGTTAGACATGCGGCTTAACAGCGGGCAAAACCGCTTTTTTGTGTACGACCTTAAAAAAAACAGCGTTTTATATGCCGGCCTTGTTGCACATGGCAGTTGCAACACCAACTTTTTAGAAAAGGCACAGTTTAGCAACCAGCCGGGCTGCGGCTGCAGTGCCAAAGGCAAATACAAAATTGGCTATAAATACAATGGGCAGTTTGGTACTGCCTATAAATTACATGGGCTAGACACCAGCAACAGCAATGCCTACGACCGATATATTGTACTACACAGCTACTATTTGGTACCCAACCGAGAAACTGCGCCCTTGCCCATTTGCAACAGCTTGGGCTGTGCCATGGTATCGCCCAATTTTATGAAGCAGCTTGCGGTTACGATTGATGCATCAAAAAAGCCAGTGCTGCTGTGGATTTTTGAGTAATTCAACAACTACCCAGCTGTACAACCAAACTTGTTAGTGCTATTCAAACAAACCCATACTACTACTTTAGCAATTTTAATATGCACTTTGAGGCAATTAAAATTTTGTGTAATACTATTGTAGCAGGTGGCGGTTTTCAGTCTTGGCGCGAAATATACGCCGGCCATTGGCGGAACCCAGCTGTTATTTTGCGCCAAGTCGCTGGTTCGCTAAGCAAAAAACGCTTTTGAAAGTGCTAATAACTGGTCCTTAACAAATGGAGGTTTTCACCGGTGGCCGCACTACCCCACCCAACTCAAATTTATTCTTTTTTTCATCGGCACATATACCACAATAAATTACTTTTACAAGCGGTAATAGTCCGTATTTTTATTTGTAACCAATAGTGTCGTTTTATTTTGAAGATTACAGTCGTTTGTCCTGTTTATAACGAAGCCAAGCATATACGCGCTGTGCTTGACTTTTGCATTAAGGCAAACCCCGTTGACAAGGAGTTGATTTTTATTGACGGCGACTCCAGCGACCAAACATGCGAAATCATAAACGAGTATATTGGCCAACACAACAACATTAGGCTGCTGCACAACGAAAAGCGCATTGTGCCATATGCACTAAACAAAGCGATAAAGCAGGCACAGGGTGATATTATTGTTCGGCTGGATGCCCATACAGACTATTCCACCGACTATTTTGAAAAAGTGGTGGAAACATTTGCTGTTACAAAAGCTGATATTGTGGGAGGCCCTATGCGTATAGCCAAGGGCAATGCCGTGCAAGATGCAATTGGCTATGCCACCTCAAACTTTTTCGGGGTGGGCAACAGCTCATTTCACTTTGAGGATTTTGAAGGCTTTACCGACTCAGTTTACTTAGGCGCATGGCGAACGAGCATTTTCCAGAAAACCGGCCTTTTTGATGAACTGCTCAAGCGCAACCAGGATGACGAATTTCATTACCGTGCAAAAAGCCTCGGGTTTACCATATACCAGTCACCGGCCATTAAATCGTTTTATTATCCCCGTAATACGTTTGGCAAATTGTTTAAACAGTATTTTCAATATGGGTTATACAAACCGATAGTGCTTAAAAAAATAAGCTCGGCCATCAGCCTCAGGCATCTTGTACCATCGCTATTTGTGCTGTATCTTATTGCCCTGCCGTTGTTTGCGGCGGTTAATATTACTTATGCGTTTATCCCAATGTATTTGTATGCCGGGGCAAATCTATTTTTTGCCGCTATCAGCAAAAAGAACCCGCTTCAGGTATTGCGTATATCGTTTGCATACCTTACCATCCACATATCGTATGGCTCAGGTTTTCTGTTAGGGCTCGAGAAAATGCTGGCCGCCAAAAGATAGCCCCTACATAAGTACATCGGCGTTATAAAGCCCTACTATAAATGGCAACCTGTGGGCATTTAATCACGGGGCTTTTCAAGCAGCTATGGCTTGCTGCTTGGTACTACTTTCTTAAACCCAAGCCTTACCGAATTTGCAGCCAGCACAACGTCGCTAAAACCCATGGCCAGCGCACTAAATGCCGGGCTTAAAAAACCCAAAGCGGCCACCGGTATTGCTACTACGTTATAGGCAAAAGCCCAAAAAAGGTTTTGTTTTATGGTTAGGTAGGTATGCCTGCCCAAGCCAAGTGCCAACGGCAGGTTTTTTATGCCATGGTTCATTAACACTACCTGCGCACTTTGCATGGCAATATGCGATGCGTCGCTTAACGAAATGCCAACGGTGGCCTTTGCCAAGGCGGGTGCATCGTTTATGCCGTCGCCTATCATGGCAGTCGGCATTATTTTATCCAGTGCAGCTATGGTAGCCAATTTTTGCTCAGGTGTTTGCTCGGCAATCACTTCGCTAATGCCCAATGCCTGGGCAACAACATCGCATTTGGCTTTTCGGTCACCGCTTAATAAAACGGTTTTAATACCCATGCTTTGCAGCAAGGCCACAACTTTTTTGGCTTCGGGGCGTATATCATCAGCAACGTCAATCCAGCCAACCAGCTTATCATTCTTTAAAACATAAATATTGTGGCTGTCGTCATCGGTCAGGTGCTTAGCGGCAGCATAGCTGCCTGCAATATATAGGTTGCCGTCTTTGTCAGTAGCCTTCATGCCCAGCCCTTTTACTTCCTCCACCTTGGCCCATTTTACGGCATCTTTCACCTTCCATTCCTTGGCCACACATTTTGCCAGTGGATGGTTGGAATAACGTTCAAGCGAATAAGCGATGCGCTGGAAATCGGCAACCGCAGATGGTGAATCCCCCATTTGCTGAGGCTCACCAGCGCTATCGTTACCAGCCCCTGTACCATCTTTGCTTACTGTAAAACCGGCAATTCTAAAATCACCCGTTGTTAGCGTGCCTGTTTTATCAAACACTACCTGTTGTATGTTTTTAAAAACCTCCAAGCTTTTGGCATTTTTAAACAGTACCCCATTACGGGCCGCACGGCCTAGGCCTACCGCAATAGCCGCAGGGGTTGCAAGCCCCATGGCGCAGGGGCATGCTATTACCAATACGGCAATACTGCGTAACAAACTTGCGCTAAAGCCCACATGCCCTATAAAATAATTGGCCAAAAAAGCAACCAGCGCAATACCCACTACCACCGGCACAAATATGGCACTTATTTTATCGGCCAGTTGCTGCACAGGCGGCTTCTCCGTTTGGGCTTCTTTAACCAGTTTTAAAATGCTGCTCATCACGGTATCCTGCCCAACGGCTGTAACATAGGCTTTTATAGTGCCGTTGGCAATTACACTGCCGCCTATTAACTTATCCCCTTGCTTTTTCTCCACCGGTATGCTTTCACCGGTTAAAATGGCTTCGTTAACACTGGCTTCGCCATCCAATATCTTGCAATCGGCCGGCACATATTCGCCACTTTTTATCAATACCAAGTCGCCCATGTGCAGACTGGTGCTTTCCACCGGAAAAACATGCTCCGCATGTTGGTCGTCGTAGGCAATCATATTAGCCATAACCTTTTGGGTTATGGCCAATTTTTTAATAGCCTGCTGGGTGGTTGCCACCGCGCGGTCTTCCACCCAATTTCCCAAAAAAATAAGGGTTATAATTGTGGCGGTGGTTTCGTAAAACATGTATTGCTCCGCATTGCCCGAAAGCGTGCCGTACATGCTGTACCCAAAGGATGCCAAGGCACCCAACGCCACCAACACGTTCATATTGGGTATGCCTTTTAGCAAGCTGTTTATTGCGCTGCGGCCAAAATAAGCCATGCCCAGTATAAACACCGGCAGGGTAATAGCCATTTGCACATACCCGTTCATAAGCCAATGCCAGTGCAGCCCCACCATATGCGACACCAGTGGCAGCGTAAACACCAGGCAAAACAAAAACCGTTGTAAATGGTTAGCCAATAGCTTTCTGCTTTTCTTTTCGCCGGGCTTCTCCTCTCCCGTTACTACATGGTACCCAAGCTTATCAATGCCTTGCTCAATAGCCTGTTTGGCTAAGCCGTTGTTTATGCTAAAGCTAACGTCGCCGCCTATAAAATTAACCTTCACCTCATCAAGGCCTTGCTTCTCCAAATATTTATGAATGGTTAATGCACAGTTTGTGCAACTCATACCCTCCACTTTCCATTGTACTGTTTCCATATTAATAATTTCAGCGTTACACTATAAGCATTGTGCAACCCATATTTTTTACCATTTTTTAAAATACTGGTCATCCACGGCGACCCATAATCCAAGGCCTACCCTTTAAACCCATTGCTTTATGTAATTCTACTGACAGGGCAAATAAACCATGTGCCAGTGATGCAAAGCTACCACTGTGCCGCCCCTGCTGCGTTATACAATTTTGTGATTGGTTTACATCATTTAAAGTTCATCAATGTTTTTACGCTTATGTTCCCTGAGCGATTTATAATACGTAGGCGTGAGGCCGGTAAGTTTTTTAAATTGTGCCGATAGGTGCGAAACACTGCTATAACCCAATTGCCAAGCAATTTCTGACAAAGAAAACTCGTCATATACCAGCATTTCTTTAACGCGTTCAATCTTTAGGCCAATAAAATATTTCTCAATGGTGGTACCTTCCACTTCCGAAAAAAGGTTGCTGAGGTATGTATACTCTTAGTGCAATTTGCCTGAGATATGATGCGATACACTAATCCCGTTTTGCTCAGCCCCATAATGTGTTAAACTAATTAATTCAGTTTTTATTTTTTCAATAATGGTGCCTTTGCGGTCGTCTATTAGCTCAAAGCCCATATTTTTCAATGCAGTATTTAAAGCAGCTTGGTCCGTTTTAGTCAGATCTTCCAATATACCCACTTCACCAAGCTCGACCGATGTTGCGTGCAGGCCTGCTTTTTCAAGCACTGTTTTCACCGCCATTTTACAGCGGTCGTACACCATGTTTTTAATGTATAATTTCATTGTAGAACACTCCCAATAACGCAGAAGCAGGTAATTATAAAAATAAAAATACGAATGTTACAAAGTTACTACACCGCGCAAATGCAAGCTTACGGGCGATGGAATATCTTTGCGGCATGGAAATTATTTACAGCATTGGGCAAATACACCATGTTGCAAAGCAGGTTTGGCATGGTTACGGGCAGTATAAGGTTTGGGCCTTTAATGCAGGTATGGGTGCGGGCAAAACAACGTTTATACATGCCCTTTGCCAAATACTGCAGGCTAAAGAGGCTGTTAGCAGCCCTACCTTTGCTATAATTAATGAGTACGATAGCCCGGTTGCAGGACCTGTTTTTCATATGGATTGGTACCGGCTAAAAAACGAAGAAGAAGCAATGCAGGCTGGCGTGGAAGATTGCCTTTACAGTGGCAGCCTGTGTTTGGTAGAATGGCCCACGAAGGCGCCTGGGTTATTGCCAGATGACACACTGTATATAGGTATTGAGGTGGTTGATGAAGATACCCGCAAAATAATTATTAGCCCAACCGGCGGTTTGTAATGTAAGATAGGGGTTGCTACTGATTAGATAGCGGCGTACATGCCACATGTTAGCAACCGGTAATGGGAAACTAAAATAAATAACGTATTTTTAAAAAAGAAACAAGCAATTATGGCCTCTGCAAAACCAAGGGTAAGTCAGTCATTCAGTTACGAAACACTTGAGGAAACACTGGATATAAAACCGCAAGGGGCAAAATTGCATATTGGCATACCCAAGGAAACCGCGTTTCAGGAAAACCGCATTGCCTTGATACCCGAGGCGGTAGCCGTGTTGGTTAACAACGGCCACGAGGTTGTTATTGAAACCAAAGCCGGTGAAGGCAGCAAATATGAAGACCGTGATTTTAGTGAAGCCGGTGCACAAATAGTATACGATAAAGCACAGGTATTTAAAGCCCCGGTGTTAATAAAAAGTGCGCCGGTGGTTGAAGAAGATGTACCCCACCTGCAAATGAACCAAACCATCATTTCCCCGATACACGTACCGATACTTAAGCAAGCGTTTATAGAAAAAATGATGGCCAAGCGCATTACGGCCCTTGGTTTTGAAAACCTGAAGGACGATAGCGGCACTTACCCCATTGTACGCAGTATGAGCGAGATTGCAGGCAGTGCGGTTATGCTGCTTGCCGGACAGTATTTGGGCAGTGCCAACAGTGGAAAAGGGGTATTATTGGGTGGCATTAGCGGCATACCGCCCACCAAAGTGGTAATTATAGGTGCTGGTGTAGTGGGCGAGTTTGCCACGCGTACCGCATTGGCCATGGGTGCATCAGTAAAAGTTTTTGATAACAACGTGTACCGCCTTAAACGTTTGCAAAATAACCTGGGCGTACGTGTATGGACAAGTGTTATTGAACCCAAAATATTAGGCAAGCAGCTTAAAACCTGCGAGGTGGCCGTTGGCGCGCTAAGTAGCGAAAATGGCCGCAGCCCCATTGTAGTAACCGAAGAAATGGTGATGGCTATGCGGCCCGGCAGTGTTATTATTGATGTAAGCATTGACCGTGGCGGTTGCTTTGAAACCAGTGAAATAACTTCGCAGGAAAGCCCCACTTTTGAAAAACACGGGGTAATACATTATTGCGTGCCCAACATACCCAGTGGCTTTGCCCGTACCGCCAGCCATGCGATAAGTAACGTTTTGATGCCCTTGCTGCTTGATGCAAGTGACGCAGGCGGTATTGAAACCATGCTATGGCATAACTTTAACATGCGGCACGGCATATACTTATACAAAGGACACCTAACAAATTTTTACATCAGCCAGCGGTTTGACCTTAAGTATACTGATATTAATTTATTGATTGCAAGCAGACGGTCTTAGCCAGTAAACAACATAAACATCCCGCCAAATAACCGCAGGTGGCTTGCTTATGCGTTGAAGTATTGTTTGTTTAGCAAGAAACCATCACATTTGCTTGTTAGCAAACCAATGCCGCATTTTTTACCGGCACGCAATCAATTTTCAAACGCTCCTTTTTTCTTTTAACCAATTCTTTTAATGTCGGCACCCAATTGGCGTAGCCGTTCATCAATATGCTGGTAGCCGCGGTCAATTTGCTCAATGTTCTGTATCGTACTTTTCCCGTCGGCGCTAAGTGCCGCTATCAATAAGGCCTGGCCTGCCCTAATATCAGGGCTGCTCATGGTTATACCCCGCAGGGCATGTTTTCGGCCAAGCCCAATTACAGTGGCGCGGTGGGGGTCGCATAAAATAATTTGCGCACCCATGTCAATTAATTTGTCAACAAAAAACAGGCGGCTCTCAAACATTTTTTGGTGTACCAGCACGCTGCCAATGGCTTGGGTGGCTACGACCAGCACAATGCTTATCAAATCTGGCGTAAAGCCAGGCCAGGGATGGTCAGATACCGTTAATATCCCCCCGTCAAGAAAGGTGGATATCTCGTAGCTGTCCTGTGCGGGTATGTAAATGTCATCGCCCTTAAACTCCATCCGTATGCCAAGCTGCATAAATTTTTCTGGTATTACCCCTAAATGCTTTATGCCTGCATCTTTTATCGTCAGTTCGCTTTGTGTCATCGCAGCCAAACCAATAAAGCTGCCAATCTCAATCATGTCTGGCAGCATCCTGTGTTCCGTGCCGCCAAGGTAAGCAACACCCTCAATGGTTAACAAGTTACTGCCAACCCCGCTTATTTTGGCCCCCATGCGGTTAAGCATATGGCACAACTGCTGCAGGTAAGGTTCACAGGCCGCATTGTAAATGGTGGTGGTGCCGTTTGCCAAAACAGCTGCCATAACAATATTGGCCGTGCCGGTTACTGATGGCTCATCCAACAGCATATAGGCACCGGTAAGCTGGGGGGCCACCAGTTGAAAAAAATTAAGTTCTTCATTATATTCAAAACGGGCACCCAGCTTCTCAAAACCAATAATGTGGGTATCAAGCCGCCGGCGGCCAATTTTATCGCCGCCCGGTTTAGGTATGTAGGCTTTTTTAAAGCGTGCCAGCATAGGCCCGGCAATCATTACGCTGCCTCTTAAACGGCCGCTCTTTTTCCGGAATGTTTCGGTACCCAAATATTCAACATCCACATTGTCAGCCTGAAAATAACAAGTATCTGGGGATGTCCGCTCTACTTTTACGCCCAGCTCCGCCAGTAATTCAATCAGCAGGTTTACATCCAAAATATTAGGTATGTTGGTAATCTTTACCCGTTCAGGGGTTAACAACACTGCCGAAATAATTTGCAGGGCCTCATTTTTGGCACCTTGCGGAATAATTTCCCCCTGTAACTTTTTGCCGCCGGTAACCTCAAATGATGCCATATGGAAGTTTTTGTTGTGTTTGGTATTATTAGTATGGCGAAAATAAAAAAAGCCCCGGCAAAGCGGGGCTTTTTGTGCATTTATTTACAGTTAACTTACTTAAACCTTTTTTTAAAGTTCGTAGGGCGGCTGTTATTATTGCCGTTTCTGTTATCGCGCCCAACGTTGTTATTTCGGTTATTGCTTTGGTTTCCGTTACCGCCATTACCACGGTTGTTATCGCGGCCACCGGCATTTCGCGTATCGCGCTGGTTGCGGCTGCCAAAGTTTTGGTACCGGCGCCCGCCAGTGCTGCCACGGGTTGGGTAATCATCCTGTACAAAATTTTGGTTTCGGTGCTTAATGTAAGGCGTGTTGCTAAACTCCAACTGGCCGTCGGTAATCTTATTCAACTCGCCCCTTATTGCATCGTCATGCACCAATTCTTTATGCCAGTTGCTATAGGCCAACTTCATGTAGTAGGCGATGGAATGGGCGAAACCGGCTTTCTTTTCCGGGTCATCCTCGTGCAAGGCTTTGTCAATCACCAATTCAAGGTTTTTACCAAGGTGCGAATACCGTGGGTGCCGTTTGGGGTAGCCCATAGGGTCGGGTTTGGCCTTGTACGTTTCCTTTTGCGGTATTGGGTAAGGGCTGTCTACATCCAACTTAAAATCACTTATAAAAAACAGGTGGTCCCAAAGCATATGCCTGAAATCTTCTACGTTTTTTAGGTGGGGATTGAGAAAACCCATCAGCTCAATTACAACCTGCGCCTGTGCCTGGCGGGCAGGGCGGTCTTGGATAGTTAGCACGTGTTCCACCATTTTTTGTATATGGCGGCCATATTCACGCATGCTCAAATAGTTTCTAGCAGTATTATACTCCATAATAAATTAAAAGGAAATGGCAAACTTACAGCAAATAAATTAAATTGGTAAAAAGTAAGCCGAGTTGGTGCTTTACAAAGCAATTAAAAAATAAAGATACAGCCTTTTTCAAAGCCATTAAAATATACCCGCCAAATTAACTAATTATTAAAAACTGTACCCCCATCTTCCGCAGCTTGATTACAAAATATTCCTTGTTATTTTTACGTTGTATCACCACCCAATGATTTTTTTTGTTTAAATCTACATTGCGGCAACCTAGTTTAGTAGGGGTACGTTTTTATATGTTAACAAAACACCATGGCATTCCTTCATATATTGTATTTTTATAAACATACCGCCTTTTTGTGCGCGCTTTTATTTTTTGAAGCCACATTAAATTATTGCCAAGGGCAGGTACAATCAAGCCGTGGCATGGATTTTTGGCTTGGTTATGGTGCGCATGCGGCCATGTTTAACAGCAATGGCACAGTAAACAATTCCACAGGCGGCACCCAGGAACTGCGTTTGTATTTACAATCTTCTGTTAGTGCCAATGTTACCATTTCAATGCCTGCAACAGGCTGGAGCCAAACCGTTACCGTAAACAACGTTAATGACCAAGTAGTAATACCAAAAACCGGCCCAAGCGACGCGCGCCTAACGGGGGAAGGTGTATTTAATGGCGGCATCCATATTTCAAGCGACCAGCCAATAGCGGCCTATGCACATATTAACGATGCCAGTGGTTCTTCGGCAACATTGCTTGCGCCTTTTGAGATTTTAGAGCAGGAATATTATGCCATTGGCTATACCCAGGCCGCCAAAGAAAACAACTCCTTTTCATATTGCTTTGTGGTAGCCACAGAAGATTCTACCACCGTGGAGGTAATACCTTCTGCCGACACCAAAGGCCATCCCGCCCACGTGCCATTTACCCAGTTTTTACGCAAAGGGCAGGTGCTAAATTTGGTTGGCAAAACAACCGGCAGTTCGGGGGGCATTATTTCGGGCACCGATTTAACCGGCACCTACATACACACCGTTAGTGCCGGCAAAGACACCTTTTGCAAAAAATTGGCCGTTTTTTCAGGCAGTTCTAACACGCTTATTTCGTGCAATGGGCAGGGCACGGGCGACAACCTTTTTCAGCAAGCGTTACCCAGCAGGGCTTGGGGTGTTTCATTTGTTACAGTACCCACGGTTGGCATGGGTATCAATTATTATAGGGTGTTTACGGGCGGCACCCAAACGGCCGTAACCGTTAACGGCATACCATTAACGGGTATAGTAAATGGCATGTATTACGAATTTAAAACAGACAAGGCCGCAGAAATTAAGGCCACGGCACCCGTGGTAGTTGCCCAATACATTTCATCGGCAGGTGCCTGTGGCAACACGGGCCTGGGAAACAAGGGCGACCCCGACATGGTTTTTTTATGCCCTATGGATTTAAGGATAGGCGTAGTAACGTATTTTACCCCTGCCTTGAAAAACATTACCGAAAATTACATAAATGTGGTGGTTAATACTACTGTAGTAGATTCATTTAA
>CAIRZB010000038.1 GCA_903882935.1 uncultured Parafilimonas sp.
GCATGTTTTGGAGTTTTTGTTCGCACCTTAAATATACCAAAATATGCTTACATTTCATTATTAACCAATTACTTATATAAATAATATTTAGTTAATATATAGTTAAAACCTTATTGTTTCTTATATCGAACTCACGTTAATATTATTAGCTTACACCTGCCCCGGCGTTAATACCTTCTTCAGGGTTAACAAAATGCAGCTTGCCGTTGGCATCTTCCGCCATCAAAATCATGCCGTTGCTTTCAATCCCGCGCATTTTGCGTGGTGCCAGGTTAACTACCACGGTTACTTGTTTGCCAACAATTTCCTCAGGGGTAAAGTGTTGCGCAATGCCCGATACAATGGTACGCGTTTCAAACCCAAGGTCAATTTGCAACTTTAACAGCTTATCAGCCTTTGCCACTTTTTCTGCAGTTACAATTTTACCCACCCGCAGGTCAATCTTCGCAAAATCATCGTACACTATCTCCGCTTTTACCGGGGCAAACGCAGGTTCAGTTGGCGCCAACTCGGTAACGGTATTTTCCAACAGGTGCTCGGGCGCAACAGCGCTTAGGTCTGGTTTCACTAATCCTTTTTTTAATTTTTCTACTTGGTATGCAATTTCTTCATTCTCAATCTTGCGGAACAATAACTCTGGCGGGCGCAGGGTATATCCGGTTTTCAACAAGTCTATCCGGCCAGCATTTTCCCAATCCAGCATTTTATCCACCACCTTCATCATGTGCAGCATTTTCTTGGCGGTAAACGGCAAAAACGGATTGATAAATATCGCCAGGTTGGCGGTTAACTGCAGGCACAGGTGCAAGGTATTATCTACCAACCTTTTGGCATCATCCACCTGTGGTATAATCAAATCATTCTCCACCTTCAGTTTCTTCCAAGGCTCCCTTTTTTGCAGGTAACCGTTCCCCTTTCGGGCAAGGTCCATCACTACAAAAAGCGCTTCCCTAAACTTGTATTGCTCCAAAAGGCCCTCCACGGTTTCCTTGGTCGTTTTTATATCGGCCACCAACTGGCGGTCTGTGTCATCGGCAATATCTTTGTGAAAAGGGGGTACTTTTCCATTGCAAAGCTTGTGCATCATCACAAAGGCCCTGTTTACAAAGTTGCCGAAAATAGATACCAGCTCGCTGTTATTCGCATCCTGAAAACCCTTCCACGTAAACTCACTGTCCTTCGTTTCGGGCGAAATAGTGGTAAGGTAATAGCGCAGCACGTCCGCCATTTGGGTGCCGCCATTTTCCTTCTTTATAAAATCGTCAATAAAGTCCTGCATTTCCAGCTTCCAGTTACGGCTGGTGCTCATCTTATCCCCCTCTAAGTTCATAAACTCGTTGGCAGGCACATTGGCGGGTACTATATTGCCATGCAGCTTTAGCATTATAGGGAATATGATGCAATGGAACACAATATTATCCTTGCCTATAAAATGTACCAGCTTGGTATCTTCAGCATACCAGTAAGGCTTCCAGTCTTTACCATTGTCCAGTGCCCATTGTTTGGTGGCGCTTATGTAGCCGATGGGCGCGTCAAACCACACGTAAAGCACCTTACCTATGGCACTGTCAAGGGGCACTTTAATACCCCAGTCAAGGTCGCGGGTAACGGCACGGTCGCCCAGGCCGCCGTCAATCCAGCTTTTACACTGGCCCAGCACGGTGGCGCGCCAGTCGTCTTTATGCTCCTCCAGTATCCACTCCCGCAGCCATTGCTCGTACTCGCCAAGGGGCAGGTACCAATGCTTGGTAGCCTTTTTTATAGGCTTGCTGCCGCTGAGGGTGCTTACCGGGTTAATCAACATGTCCGGGCTAAGCGATGTTCCGCAACGTTCGCACTGGTCGCCAAAAGCGTTTTCAAAACCGCAATTGGGGCAGGTACCTTTTATAAACCTGTCAGCCAAAAAATTTTTGGCTTCCTCATCGTAATACTGCTCACTGTCAATAATTTTCAGCTTATCACGGTCATTCAAATAGGTAAAAAACTCCTGCGATGTTTCGTGGTGTATTGGCTCACTGGTACGGTGGTATATATCGAAAGAAATACCCAAGTCCTCAAAATTTTGTTTTATGATGGGGTGGTATTTGTCAATAATATCCCGCGCTGTGGTACCTTCCTTCATGGCCTGTATGGGTATGGCCGTGCCATGCTCGTCGCTACCGCTTACAAACACCACATCGCGTTTTTGCGCACGCAGGTAGCGCACGTAAATATCCGCAGGCAGGTAAGCGCCCGCAAGGTGCCCGATGTGTTTAAGGCCGTTGGCATACGGTAATGCCGCCGAAATCATGTACCGTTTCGGCAGTAGGGTCTTGCTCCCACCGTTTAAAGTAGTGATGTTCACTTGTGCTGTTGTTGTATCTTCCGTAATATTTGCCACGCTATAATTTTTTTGTGATCAACTGTTAGCCCGTTACTCATCTTCGTTGTGTCACTCCCTTCAACTGCCGGAACTAGAATCAGCAATGAACGCCAATTCAGCCGCTATCCGCAACGGGGATGCAAAAATAAGCAATTGGCAGAGAAACATTGTTTTCACTTCAATATCATAAAATAGATTAACACCCAAACAGCCAGAAAAAAGGCAATTACCTTTACATCGCCCTCAATAGCGGAAAATTTCTTTTTCTTGATGAATAGCTGGAAAACAACCCAGCCTACCAGGGCGATGGGGATTACGCAAACACGAAGAAAAAAAATACATGGAATTATTGTTTAGGTGTTGGGTAAATGTAGGGAATGTTGGTAGGTTTAAATAATACAATTGAAAAATCTTAACCTGTAAAACCGCCTTTATTTAGCCATTATCACAAACCCGTCTTCATCATCTTTGTAAATGGGTGTATAACCTGTGGCAATGCTCCTAGCTGAGGAGCTTATTGGTACAATTATACAATCATAATCATCAGTAGACAGTAATGGTTTATACCGTTGGCTATTGCGCGTGGCTATGTTTACAGTTATGGCAAGTTTGTGTTGGGCATAATAATATTCCAATGCTGGGTAGTAATAAAAAAATTGCGAACCGGTTGCATTATCGTAACATGTTTTTACGTGGTGCTGCATTAGCAAGGTAGTGATGGTTATTGCTTTGTTGTCCTGCTCCTCGCTCCAGCGCATAAAGCTGTGGCTATTGCTTACCAAGCAACCGGCTATAAAAAAAATACCGATAAATACATATTGTGCCAACAGGGTTGTATTATTTGTAAAGGCATACACTATCCAGCAAAAGCACATGGGTATTAGCAAGCCAATAAAGGGTATTGACCGCTCGGGGATAGCGTTGTGTTGCACTACATATATAGCCGTGGGCAGGCCAAACAGCAGTAACATAAAGGCAACGAGAAAAACGTTTTGACCGTATATTTTTTTTGAGGCGGCGAGCAAAAAAACGGTTACGCTAACCATTACCAACAGCCCATAAGCCCCACCTGTAAAAAATATACTGATGCCTTTGTTGTAAAAAATAATATCTGGGATGGCTGAACCTACCAATGCCGAATTGGTGGCGGTATTTAGCAGAAACGATATGCCCGACCCTGCAATTATTGGCAGCCAGCACATAAAGCTAATTACTAACACCAATAAGTTGCATACCATAAAAGGCTTTACTAAGCTACGGTTATATTTTACACTGTATGCAACTGCACAAACTATTTGTATTGCCCACCCGTACAAGTGTGTGGGCATGCTATACAGGCCCACAATATTGGCCAACACAAACAATACAATATATTTTTTAGGGTTGTTGCCGTTAAACATCCATAAAATACAAAAAATGGAAACTACCGAAAATAGCAACCCGAACATTACCCCCCTGGCATAGAGCATATAAAAAGTGGTAACCGGCATGCAGGCAAACAGTGCCATGGCAGCCAGTGCGGTAAGTGCATGGCCTGTATACTGTTTTATACATGCATATATAGTTACACAGGCAGCTATACCTGCCAAAAAAACAGGTAGGCGCAGGTTAAATTTCATGCTGAAAGGCAGCCACTTAAAAAGCTGGGTGCTCAGCTCATACAATGGATAATTGTTATAACTGAACATGGCAAAATAAAATGGGCGGGCAGTAAAATAATTATAACTCCACATTTCATCGTACTGTAGTTCAAAATGGAAAATATAGTACAACGCGCGAGCGATAATAACAGTGAGCAATAGCAAAAAAGCAATATTACTTTTTTTGCTTCCCTGTCTAAAAACGGCCCATATGGAACCCAGCCCAGATAAAACGCAGTGGCGCAGAAACCCCAACCCGCGTATTACGCCGTTACGGTAACGGTACAACATTGCCACCATAACCACATCAAATGCCAATAAAGCATAACATGCTGCCTTTAGCAGCTTAAATTTTTGCGGCGTGATTATCTGTTGCTGCAAAATGTTTAACAGGTATGGCTTGGCGGAGGCCTGTACAATGAAGTTGATAAGCCCCTGCCTGTTAAAGCCCAATAAAACCATCAACACAATAGCCATGGCAGTGCCCGCAGTGAATAATGAAACTGTAAATAATATGCTAGTGCGCTTAATTGGCATATTGCAAAATACCAAGTTGGGATGAAGGCACGGCAATTGGCTGTGCTTAGGCAAATATATAATAATCCAACCCTGCGCCTTACAATAGTTACCGAGGGTTAAAGTTTTCCATATTTGACTACTGTTAACAGATTATTTATTAATTTTAAGCAAAGATTTATATGGTAACTGCTGTGCAAAACAAATACAAAACCACTATTACAATCGCAAGGCGCATGTCCAAAAGCGAATTGGAGAGGCTTGTAACATACATCAATCACAATACCGTGAAGCCACAAAAACATATAAAAAAGGCGCAAATCAAGCAACTTGGGGATGAAATTACTGAGGGCATTTGGAATCGTTTTATGAAGGAACGCGGCATGTTATGATCATAATCCCTGATTCGAACATCATCATTTCCGCCCTAATTAACGAAAACGGAACCGAATTCAACCTGGCCACGAATGCCCCAAGTGCTATTCAATTTGCAACTCCTTCTTTTTTGATTGATGAAGTTCGTTCAAAAATTGCCAAGATTTCAAAATTGACCCAAAACTCAGAGTCCGATATTTTGGCAAATTTGGAAACTTTACTGGCACCCTTTATCATCCTTTTTGAAAAGGATTTAGCCAATGACTCGATTGACAGGGCGATAAAATTAGTTTCGACAATTGATTTAAAAGATGCACTATTCGTTGCGGTAACTATTCATTGCAACGGCATTTTATGGACAGGGGATTTAAAATTATTGAGAGGATTGCGCAGAAAAGGTTTTACTCAAATTATTACAACGAAAGAATTGGTACAAATAATTAGCGGATTATAAGTATGATTACCATCCCCCCACCTCTCCGGCCTGGCGACACCATCGGCATTGTTTGCCCGGCAGGGTTTATGCCTGAGGAAAAGGCGCAAACCTGTATAAACACATTGCAGCAATGGGGCTTTACGGTAAAACTGGGCAAAACACTGGGCAGCCAGTGTAACTATTTCTCCGGTACTGACGATGAACGCCTGCACGATTTACAAGCCATGCTTGACGACACCGATATAAAAGCCATACTTTGTGGCAGGGGCGGCTATGGGGTTAGCCGTATTGTAGACCGGATTGATTTCTCAGTCTTTAAACAAAACCCGAAATGGATTATCGGTTACAGTGATATTACCGCGCTGCATGCCCATTTGTACGGCGTGTTGCACACCGCATCGCTACATTCGCCCATGGCTTCGGCTTTTAACGATGTTGGTGCGGATGATATTTTTATACAATCCCTGCGTGATGCGGTTACAGGAAATAAGATGGCCTATAATACAGCATTACATCCATTAAATATTCCTGGTTCGGCGGTGGGGCAATTGGTTGGCGGTAACCTTACCTTGGTGGCGCACCTGATCGGTTCGCCGTCCTCACTCAGCACAAAAAACAACATTCTTTTTTTAGAGGATGTAGGCGAATACATTTACAATGTTGACCGGATGTTTGTTCAATTAAAGCGCGCCGGGCTGTTAGATGGCTTGGCAGGTTTAGTTATTGGCGGGTTTACCGAGATGAAAGATACCGTTACCCCGTTTGGGCAAACTGTGTATGAAGCGATATTTGACAAAGTAAAAGAATATGGCTATCCGGCTTGTTTTGGTTTTCCCGTTGGGCATACTGCCAATAATTATGCATTAAAAGTTGGGATGGAACATAAGCTTGTTGTTGGGGATTGCGAAGTGAACCTAAAAGAATTGTAACCTTTTGCGCAACCCCACTTGCGAATAATATGCTTTGGTTTATTTACCACAGCGTTAACGGAGTTGAAAAACATACAGAGTTGCGCAGAGTGTTTAAAAATAATGGAAGAAAACGCTGGGTTTAAAATGCCGCTCTCCCCATTGTTAAAATCAATTAGTTTTGCATTCTAATAGAAATTATCAATGCTATGACATTTACCCAGTTAGAATACATTGTTGCGGTGGATACCTACCGCCATTTTGCGGATGCCGCCGAAAAATGCTTTGTTACACAACCGACGCTTAGCATGCAGATACACAAACTGGAAAATAAGCTGCGCACCAAGATATTCGACCGTAGTAAGCAACCCGTATTACCTACCACAGCTGGCATTGAAATAATTGAACAGGCCCGGAAAATTTTAGCGGAACGCAACCGCCTGCAGGAAATTATTGACGCGAAAAAAGATATTGTGAACGGTGAATTAAAGGTGGGTGTTATACCTACCCTTGCGCCTTACCTGCTGCCACTGTTTATACCCAGCCTCACCAAAAACTACCCACATATTCGTTTAACCATTAATGAACTTACCACCAGCCAAGTGATTGCCTACCTAAGGGAAGGCAAGATTGACGCAGGTATTTTGGCTACCCCGCTTAATGAAAACGGCATTAGGGAAGACGTGCTTTTTTACGAGGAAATGGTGGCTTACGTATCACGAAAAAACACGGCTTTTAAAAAACAATATATGCTGCCCAACGACATTGACCCCAATAAGCTGTGGCTGCTGGAAGAGGGGCACTGTTTCCGTTCGCAAATAATGAACCTGTGCGAGTTGCGGAAAGCCACCCATGAGGGCAGTAATTTTGAGTATGAGGCAGGCAGTGTGGAAACCCTTCGGCGTATGGTGGAGATGAACGACGGCATAACCATACTGCCAGAATTAGCTACGCTAGACATGGAAGCCAGGCAAAAAGAACTATTGCGAAACTTTAAAACACCTGCGCCAGTGCGCGAGATTAGCATAGTTACCCACCGCGATTTTGTTAAAAAAAGGCTGATTGACATTTTGAAAAAATCAATACTGGCCGCATTGCCCGCTAAGATAAAATCTAATACCAAGGCGGCCATGGTGCCAATTTAATTTTGGGGTGTGTATTTTGTTATGTTTTGGCGTACGTATACAATAATACCAAGAAAAAACTGGCATTGCCTAGCAAACTGGCCCCATTTACATAAAAGAAAAGGTTAATAATAGCAACGATAAGGCTATAGACCGAGATTTTGAGGGCTACCGGCACAACCCAGCCCGGGAAGAAGTAATCAATCCCCAAACAAAGGAAGAGAGGCCTACTGCTAATGCGAAAGAATACGGTAATATTACAACTGTCCAACACGCGTAAAAGACCTCGGCAGCATGCCAGGCGAGCCAGAAAATGTTTTCGGCTCCTATAACCTTGGAGGCAATTGTGAAGACACAATTGCTGGCGGAACGCAGAGCCAATTGCGGGCGGAACGCACCTGCCAGATTTTGTGTCTGCACAAAATCATCCGCAGCAAGTATCCACGGCGAAACAATAATGACGGCTACATTTTAAAAGAGCCCTTTTATGGCCTAGGAATCTTTTGCGGACTAGGCAAGTCTCAAGACACAATTGCAGTGCATTACCCCCATGCATTCCGCAATAACCGTAGCCAGTTGCCATGCATAATATTTTCAACATCTGTTGAATTGTAGCCACGGCGGGTTAACATGGCGGGTATCTTTTGCAGGTCGGCAATCGTTTCCAAATCGCAGGGGCACTGTTCTTTGCCAAAAGCACCGTCCAAGTCAGTACCCAAACCAACGTGCTGGGTATTGCCGGCCAATTGGCAAATATGGTCCATGTGGTTTAGCATTTTTTCTAACCCGCAACTTTTTCCTAAGGGTGTTGAAATACCGCGTTGCCAGCCAGGCACCATCATCCATGCATCCAACGCACTGCCTATTACGGCACCTCTTTCAATAAGTGCCTTTATCATTTCGTCGCTAAACTGGCGGTTGTGGTTTACCAAGGCGCGGCAATTGTTGTGGCTGGCCCAAATAGGGCCGGTAAAAATCTCCAGTGCATCCCAAAAAGCATCATCGCAAAGGTGGGTGGCGTCTAAAACAATACCTAGCTTGTCCATCTCCGTCAGCAATGCCTTGCCATTATCATTTAAATTACCTCTGCTATCGGTACCGTTGGCATACCGGCCGGGCCCATAGTGCGCGGGGCCTATTGCACGTAACCCATTGGCGTGTGCTATATGCAAATGATCAAGTGTTACAATGGAGTCGGCCCCTTCCAAACTCAAGATGTAGCCGATTGGTTTGGCTGTATTGGCAATTGTATTATCGCACCAAAGCGCAACATGTTGTTCAAGGTCGGCCAAATCTTTTATCATCACCATCTCCCCGCAGGCTTCCATTTCCTTATACCAAGCAAGCTGCCCCTGTGTTTGCGCCCAAGCTTGCTGTGGGCTAAACCAACCAGGCAGTGGGTTATCTACTGCTACAAAACGTGCTATTTGCGTGGCCACCACCAAGCCGATATTACCTTGGCGCAAAGCGGGTAACGATACGGTGCCTTTCGCCCTATCAGGCTTATCGGCCAAACCTTCCTCCCGCTGGCGTATTGCCATAACCGGTTGCCTTAAATCCCGGTTCCATTCCAAGGCATTCATACTAAGGTCTAAATGGGCATCTATGGTAAACATGGTGGTGTGTAAATTATATTGCGGGTTGCTAATTGTAGGTTGGCAACAATTCTTTCAATAGTAAACCTATGGCAATTTATTTATTGCGTTTACTACAATACATGGGGTAAACAATACGGCCGAAAATTATATGGTAATCCTTCGGTCTCTGGCCACAACCTTCCATTCGCCAACCGCCTCATTGTTGTCAATAACAATAGCCCTTTCGTACAAAGCAACCGTGGGGCAAATATGTACGGGTGCACCGTACAGCACATCGCCAACCTTATAAATACTGCTGTCAGGCACTTTGGCCACCAAATGCTCCTCGCTTTGCGAAATAGGTGTGGCATCAGGGGCATTTAAAAAGTGTACGCGCGGCATCGGGTTTTCAGCGGCAACCGATTTATGCCCAAGGTCGGTACAAATGGTCTTTTCGTCAATAATCGAAATAATTCTTGTTATTACAAGAGCCGCCAGTTCAAATGGTTCGTCAGAAGCAAGGTTTTTATAACCCCAGTCCCAAAACACAAAAGTACCCGGGCTACATTCAATGTTTTGCCTTTGCACGTGTGTGGGGAAAGTGATTGACCCCGAAGTTACCAATGTAAGCTGTTTATCGTAGGCGATGGCAATTTGCTGTTGCAATGCCTCCAGCCGGCCAAACGCCGTGTCGCTTTTATGCTGGCGGTCGCCCACGTGGCTATCCCTTATATGGCCGTCGTAGCCATGCAGGCCTACTAATCGTACACCAAATAATTTTTGCAGATTGCCCACCAGCTCAAACGCACCGGCAGGTTTTATACCGCTACGGTCCATGCCAGTGTTTACATCAATATAAACATCCGCTGTTAGGCCTTGGGCAGCAAACACTTCCGCAATGTTTTGTGCATTAGGCAAATTATCTACCAGGCATGCAAAATGCGTGTTGGGGTACTTTTTAACAAGGCTGGCTAAGCGGTTAATTTTGGGCCCCACCGGTTGGTAGGCAAGCAGCACATCCTCTGCACCAATTTCACCCAGCATCTCTGCTTCGGCAATGGTGGCGCATTTAAATTTGTAAATGCCTGCGTCCATCATCAGCTGGCATACTTCGGCTATTTTGTTGGTTTTAACATGTGGGCGCAGATGATCTATATGCTTTATCATCCCCACAGCTTGCTGAATGTTGTATTGCACCCGTTGCTTATACACCAGCAATGCGGGCGAATCAATGGTGTTAATGTTACTTACTGAATACCATTCCATAAAAAAACAGTTTAAAGTTTGTAGTTTTCAGTGTATAGTTATTGGTCACAAGTTGCTTGAAACTGGTTACCGTTTGTAGAAAAAGAAACATGCATTGCGCAAGGTTTCAATTTTGTAACCCTACGCAAAACTGTAAACTGGTAACCTGCAGTTTATAACGGGCAAACGTCTATTCCAGCTCAAACAGTGCTTCTATCTCCACGGGTATATTGTTGGGCAAAGATCCCATGCCTACGGCACTGCGCACACCAACGCCATTTTCTACCCCCCAAACTTTGGCAAACAGTTCACTGCAGCCATTTATAACGTACGGGTGGTTTTCGTATTCTGGCACGGCGTTAACCATGCCCAGTATTTTTATTACCCGTTTAACCCGGTTTAACGAACCCAACCCATGTTTAAGGGTTGCCAATATGGCCAAACCGGTTTGCAGGGCCGCCGCTTGGGCTTCTTCGGCATGTAAATCCACCCCAACCTTACCCTTAATCAATGTGCCATCGGCCATATAAGGCCCGTGGCCCGAAACGTAGCAATGCCGCCCGTCAATTAAAAGCGTTTTATACACGGCCACCGCTTTTGGGGCTGGAGGCAATATTAATCCCAAATCTGCAAATCTTTGTTCTGGTGTCATAGCACATTAAATTATTGGTGGTTAATTTAATGGTGCAAGGTAATGATATAGTTTATTGCAAAAACCCCCGCTAGCCCAACCACGGATACAATTGACTCCATAGTACTCCAAGTTTTTATAGTGTCTTTTACTGACAGGTTAAAATACTCCTTAAAAAGCCAAAAACCCGGGTCGTTAACATGGGAAAACATTAGGCTGCCAGCCCCAGTGGCAAGCACCATAAGATTGGGGTTTACACCCGTTAATGCTATCATGGGTGCCACAATGCCAGCAGTGGTTAACCCGGCAATAGTGGCCGACCCCAAGCAAACCCTTATAACGGCACTGATGCCCCAGGCTGCCAACAACGGGTGCACATGCATGGTTTGCAACGCGGTTGCTATTTGTGTGCTTATGCCACATTGGGTAAGCACCTCCTTTAAGGCGCCGGCACCGGCAATGATGAATAGAATTGGCGCAACGTCTTTTACTGCGGTAGACACCGATTTGTCAAGCGCCTGCATGGGCTTGCCCCTTTTTATACCAAGAAAAACCAACGCGAACAACACGGTTACCGTCATGGCAATAACGGGGTCGCCAAGGCCAAAAACAATACTGGTGAGTAAGTTTTGGGCATTGGTAACCAGCTTTACCACCGTAGCAAGGGCTATTAATATTACCGGCAAAAAAGCGGTTAGCATGCTGGTTAGCATACTGGGCAATTCGCTTTCCGGTAAGTCTTTTGCGGCAAAGGTGGCAATAGGCTTGGCAGTATATTTTTTTAGCGTAAGCGCAAACACCGGGCCTGCAATAATAATAGCAGGTATGGCAATGGCAAAACCGTACAGCAACGTAATGCCCATGTTTGCGTGGTATTGGCCCACCAGCGCGGTTGGCGATGGGTGGGGGGGCAGGTAACCGTGGGTAACCGACATGGCCGTTAGCACTGGCAGGCCGAGGTACACGGCCGATATTTTATACTTTTCGCTTATAGCTATTACAATGGGTACCATTAAAAAAAATGCCACATTATAAAATAACGGTATGCCCACAATAAAAGCCGTTAACACCAAGGCCCACACTAAATACTTTTTGCCAAATGCCTGCATAAGGCCCGAGGATATTTTTTGTGCCGCCCCACTGTCTGCTACCAATTTGCCCAGCACAGCACCAAATCCAATTATTATTAACAAGGTACCCATGGTATCGCCTATGCCTTTTTGCAAGGCCGCCGTTACGGTACTTATCCCCTTGCCGTAGGTCAGGCCGCCTAGCACGGCCACGATAATAAACGATATAAAAGCATTCAGTTTTGCCCATGTGATAAGCAAAACCAACAAAACAATGGCAAGCAGCAGTATAATGAATGACATAGTGTTGAACTACATTTTACCGGTAAGATACTGGTATGGGTTGTAACAGCAAAATCACTTTTCTTTGCAACATGAAATTATCCCTAATTAGGTTTTGCAAGAAAATTTTTATACTACTACAGTTGCACCGCATATTTAGTGTTTTTGGCTTGGCACTGGCCAACCTTTTGTACCTGACCCAGCTTTCGAAGTGGGCTTACAAAAACAGGAAGGTGGCTTATAACGATTTTCCCTCCAAATGGGATTACCTTAAGCGATACCCCATGTACAAATGGGTTATGGACCAGGAGAACCTGTACGACGACATCAATTACATTGAATTTGGTGTAGCGGGGGGCGAGTCATTCAAATGGTTTTTGAAGGAAAACCGTAGCCCAGCCAGCCGTTTTTATGGTTTCGACACTTTTGATGGGTTGCCCGAAGACTGGGGATCGTTTAAAAAGGGATCATTTAGCAACAACAACAAGTTGCCCGAAATAAACGATGCACGGGGCCGTTTTTACCAAGGCCTTTTTCAACAAACGGTACCAGGCTTTTTACAAAACCTTGATAGCACCAAACGCAATGTTTTAATGATGGATGCCGACCTTTATTCCGCCACCTTATATGCATTAGCAAGTATGGCCCCGCACCTTAAAAAAGGAGATATTATATTTTTTGATGAGTTTGGCGTGCCTACCCATGAGTTTAAAGCTTTTCAAGACTTTACTCAGTCGTTTTATCTCAACCTTCAATTAATAGCTACGGCTAACAACTATTACTTTGCGGCATTTAAAGTAGTGTAGGGGGTAAAACGTTTTTAATGAAACATCCTGCGTAGCGCCAAACCAGAGACCGGCGACACGATCAACGGGAACTTTTCCACAGTTACCGAGCTGGCATCCAGCCCAAAGCCCCGTTCTTCGCTAAGGCTAATTTCTTTCAGCCAAAAGTAAAGTTTCATGATAATCTTTTCGGTAAACGGCAGCTCGTTGTCGTTGGAAAGGAATTTTTCCATTACCACAAACTGAAAATCACCTACTACATTATTTCGCTCCAAGCTCTCGTAGCGGCTGGTAATGTTTACTTCCTTATTTTTTACCAGGTCTTCCACCACTTTACGGAAGAGCAGGTTAATTTTCTGTTCTACCCTAAAGCCCAGCCTAAACTCTACCCTTATAATGTCATTGGGTATAATATGGTCCACACTGTACTCACAGGTATAAGGGTCATCTAAAACTTCTACGTGTACAAACCAATATACGTCTGCACGCTTGGGTTTTCTGTTAAGGATGGAATAAATGATTTTATGCTCAATTTCCTTAGGGTTATTGGCACTGGTAAGGTAAATTAAATGGGTGGCATATTTAGCAATGGAGGTATCATCGCCCAATTCCTTTATCAAGGGCAGGTAGTTTTCAAGCCTCACAAACTCAACATACCTGTTTTTAATTTTGCGGCTTCTAAACCAAACATACATCACCACAAACAAACCGCCGCCCACCAGCAATGTTACAAAGCCGCCATGGGGAAATTTCTCCAAGTTCGCAATCAGAAACGACAGCTCTATGGTAAGATAAACAGCCAAGTACACATAAATATATACCGCTTTTACCCGCCTGCTTATCATAAAATTGGCAAATAGTACAGAGGTACTGATCATGCACAGCGTAATGGCCAAGCCATATGCGGCCGCCATGTGGTTGGATGTTTGAAAGTAGATGGTAATACCAAAGCACCCGGCCATTAACAATAGGTTTATACCGCCAATGTATAGCTGGCCTTTTGCCTCTGTAGGGTAATTTATCTTCATTTTTGGCCACAGGTTAAGGCGCAGGCTTTCGCTTATTAACGTAAATGAGCCGCTAATAAGGGCCTGGCTGGCAATAATGGCGGCGGTTGTAGCTATTATAATGCCAGCCAGCCTAAAACTATCTGGCATTAGGCTAAACAAAACCTTAGATGACTCAATATCGAAAGCCTTACCGGAGTAATTTTTCATCAAGTATGCCCCTTGGCCTAAATAATTAAGGATAAGCGAAACTTTCACAAAAATCCAAGAGATGCGAATGTTGCCGCGTCCGCAGTGGCCAAGGTCTGAGTAAAGGGCCTCGGCCCCAGTGGTACATAAAAAAACAGAACCCAGCAGCCAAAAACCTTTAGGGTAATGCGTTAATAATTTTATGGCATAATATGGGTTGAGGGATTTAAAAATGGAGGGGTCGTCAATCAAATGGGCAGTGCCGAGAACGGCCAGCATTAAAAACCAGATAAACATAATGGGGCCAAAAAGCTTGCCTATGGATGTTGTGCCAAACTGCTGCATAAAAAAAAGCAGGGCCAATATTACCAGCACTATGTAAACAATGGTTGTTTGGTCAATTTCCCTCAGCACACTAATTTGGCGCAGGCCTTCAATGGCTGAAGTAACTGAAATGGGTGGGGTTATCATACCGTCGGCCAATAGGGCGGCCCCACCTATCATGGCCGGAAAAACCAGCCATTTTTTTTGCCGCCTCACCAAGGCATACAGGCTAAAAATACCACCCTCGCCCTTATTATCGGCCTTTAAAGTAAGAATTACGTATTTGATGGTGGTTTGTAGCGTCAACGTCCAAATAATACAGGAAAGGCTGCCTATAATAAGCTCTTCCCCAATTTTTCGCCCGTTTACAATTTCGTCAAAAACGTACAGGGGGGAGGTGCCGATGTCGCCATATATAATACCTAATGCTACCAATAGTCCCGCTGCCGTTACTTTGGTGAGGTCTAAGTGCTTGCTCACAATTTGTTGGTTTATTACAGATAATGGCAACAAAAATAAACCGAAAATTGAGCGTTTACAAATGTTTAACAATAATAAGGCTATTTTAATTTTTAATGGGTGGTTTGTGATAATGGCGTTAATTTTATAAACCTACAACCCGATAGGCCTTACATTTGTTAGTAAAAAAATAAACCCCTTTTATGTTTTTTAGAAGCACGTTTCTGTTGGTGGCTATTTTTTTCTCGGCCCTTTTATTACATGCCCAAACAATTGTGTATTCAGAGCCGGACAATGACGATGCAAGGAATATAAACTTTGCGGTGATTGGTAAAATTGGCGACCATTTTCTGGTAATTAAAAACGTGCGGACCGACTATGCTGTTACTGTGTTTGATGAGGATATGAAGCAGGTTGATAAAGTGAAGCTTACATTTTTGCCCGACCGGGTTGCCAGCGTGGATGTGTTGGCCTATAAAACCTTTTTTTACGTTTTTTACCAGTTTCAAAAGCGCAACACTGTTTATTGTATGGCCGCAAAATTTAACGGGGATGGCAAGTTAATGAGCGACCCCATTGAATTAGATACCACCAGTGTTGGCTATTTGAGCAATAGCAAAATTTATAGCGTAATAAACAGCGACGACAAACAACGTATTACTATTTTTAAGATAAACAGCCGGTATTCAGACAATTACGGAGTAACCTCCGTGTTATTTGATGCCGACCTGAACAGGCTTAAAAAGTCGGTTATGCACATAGCCATGCCTGATAGGAGTGATTTTTTAACAGAGTTTTCCGTAGCCAACGATGGCACCCTTGTTTTTGTAAGAGCCTCTGGCACTGCCCAGGCTGACAATATAAAAAGGGTTTCGCTATTTGCAAAGGCCCCGTTGGATGATACAGTGTTTTCTGCCGACGTAACATTACCCAAAATTTACCTAGATGATATACGGCTTAAAATAAATAACGCCAACAGAAAATACCTCATTTCGTCATTTTTTGCCACCACCAAGCGTGGCAATATCGACGGGCTTTTTTGCTCACTATGGGATGCAGACCAGCGCAAGGAGATTTACTCCACCAGTAACGCGTTTTCTGAGGAGTTTAGAAGCAACGCAAAATCTGACGGGGGCAACAAAACCGCCTTAAACGATTTTTTTCTGCAAAGCATCGTAATGCGTAAAGACGGCGGCTTTGTGGTTGTGGCCCAATCAGCCTATACATCGTCACGCGCTGGCGGGTATGTAAACCGGTGGGACAACATGTATGGCAACTACGGGTTTGCAAACTCCGAAAGCTATCTTTACAGCAGCCCCTATGGCGGCGGGTATTACCCTTGGGGCAGACCTGGCTTTAATAATTTTCAGGTAACAAGGTTTTATTCGGATAATATCGCCATCATTTCATACGATTCTACAACAAGTTTGGAATGGGCAAGCGTAATCCAAAAATCGCAGTACGACGACAACTCCGACAATTTTATTGGCTACGGCACCCTAAATGCGGGCAGCGAGGTGCATTTTTTGTTTAACGAATTGCAACGCAGAACGCTTATACTGAACGACCAAAGCATTACCCCCGATGGGCAGGTACACCGCAACCCCACTTTGCACAACTTAGACAGGGGGTACGACTTTATGCCCAAATTTGCCAAACAGGTTAGCAGCCATCAATTAATTGTTCCGTGTCAATACAGAAATTATGTTTGCTTTGCAAAAATTGACTTTTAAAAAGCATAACTAAAGCCTGTGGTATCATTTTTAAAAGAACGGTCAGTACCGGCGGTATTTTGGGCAGTGGCAATTTGCCTTGCCCTGCATGCTTTTTTTTGGGTTACGCCACCTGCTGTTGTCGCAGCCCCTGCCGATGGGCTGATGTATTATTTACTGCAACCATTTACCAAGTTACCCGCGTTAGTATTAACGGGATTGTATTTTGTAATAGTAATTGTACAGGCATTGCGTATTAACAATGTGCTTAACAACAACCGCATGTACGCCAAAGCCACTTTTACAGCGGCATTGTCGTACATTTTATTAACCGCCTTATGGCCCCCTTGCAACAACATTAGCTCGGCACTGGTTGTAAACAGTATGGTTATATGGTTGTTGTTCCGTATAGTTAAATTGTACAATGTTAAGCAGCCAAAGGCTTTGTTATACAATATTGGCCTAATAAGCGGGTGTGCCGTGCTGTTATATTACCCCGCACTAGGTGTGGTGCCGTTTGTGTTTATAGCACTCGGCGTAACAAGGGCTTTTAGGGTAAACGAATGGCTGGTGTTGCTGCTTGGCATTATAACCCCCTTTTATTTTTGGGGGTGTTACCTTTTTTTAACGGATCAACTAGGCACCCTAAAAACACTAACCGCACTTTTTTACCTACATGGCATAACAGGGGCCGCAAAGCCTATGGCAGTTGCCTTTAGCGGGGCGGGCCTGCTTTTATTGGCGGGCATAATACAATGGCAATCGCACAGAATATTGCTAATACAAGTACGCAAAACCTGGGCTATACTCTTACTGATGCTTATGTTGTTGGTACCCAGCGTATTTTTATTTAAAACAGCATGGCCTTTTGCTCTGCTGCTGGGCTGCGTGCCGGCATCGGCCTTGGCCGCGAATGCCTTTTTTTACCCTAAGGGCATTCTGCCTTCGCTGCTGTTTTGGCTTATTACGGCAGTTATAGTGTATGTTAACTGGCTGGCTTATAAAAATTAGCCCTGCCTACCACATTAGTTTTTACATTTGCACTTTAAAACAATACTGGTATGAAATACGGCGTGGTGGTTTTTCCAGGTTCTAATTGCGACAGAGATGCTCAATATGCCTTGGCAGAAGACATGGGCAAAGAAGTTATAATGCTTTGGCATAAAGATAAAGACTTGGGGATGTTTACCACGGATGACTGTATAATATTGCCCGGCGGTTTCAGTTACGGCGATTACCTGCGTTGCGGTGCCATCGCACGCTTTAGCCCAATGATGCAAAGCGTTATTGAGTTTGCCAATAAAGGCGGCAAGGTGTTGGGCGTTTGCAACGGTTTTCAAATACTTTGCGAAAGCGGGCTGCTGCCCGGTGTATTGTTAAACAATGCGCACCAGCAATTTGTATGCAACAATGTATTTATTAAAACCAACAATGGCGAACCGCTTAAAATACCCATTGCCCATGGCGACGGTCGTTTTTTTGCGGAAGACCATATATTGGATGAATTGGAGGCCAATAACCAAGTTATTTTTAAATACTGCGATGCCTTAGGCAATATTGGCACGGCCTTTAACCCTAATGGTGCAGTACGCAACATAGCCGGTATAAAAAACAAAAATGGCAACGTGTTTGGCATGATGCCCCACCCCGAAAGGGCTACTTCGGCCGCGCTGAGCAATACCGATGGAAAGAAGGTTTTTGACATTTTAGGATTGAATTAACAATCAAAAACAGAAGGCTGCCCTGTGCCGCTCGTTCATACATAAAATAACTTTTCATGAGGCATCTCTTTTTACTGATTATTGCATTTTGCGGTGTTTCCATGGCTTTTGGCCAATTGGAAAACCCTGTTCAATGGACTTTTGCTGCAACAAAAAAGGCTGACAAGGCCTATGAGGTGATGATAACTGCTACCTTGGCCAAGCCTTGGCATATTTATTCGCAAACCACGCCCGACGGGGGGCCTGCGCCAACCAAGATTGTTTTTAAAGCTAACCCCCTTGTTGTAAAGGATGGCATTGTTAAAGAAACAGGCAGTTTGCAAACCATACACGACCAAAATTTTGGAGTGGATGTAAAGTATTATTCAGACAAAGTGGTGTTTACCCAGTTGTTAAAACTAAAAGCGGGCGTTAAAACCCATGCCACCGGCGATGTGGAATACATGGTTTGTAACGACAGCAAATGCCTGCCGCCCAAAAAACTGCCTTTCGATATTGTTTTGCAATAAAAACTGAGTAAATGAAAAAATATCCCTTGCTGCTTGCTTTAGTTTTCAGCAGCATGCTTTCTTATGCCCAGTCTGGCAATACAGTTAACTGGAGCGTAACATCAACGCGTATTTCCACAAATAAATATGAATTTAAGGCCACAGGCAATATTCCTACTGGTTGGCATTTGTATGGGATAAATACTGGCATCGACGGTTTAGACCCTGTAAAATTCACCTTCGACTATCCAAATGCCAAACCCTCTGGCCTTGTAACCTTCAGCAAAACTGCAGAGGTAATTGTTGACCCTTTATTCGAAAACAAAAGAATCAATGTTTATTCCGGGGCAATAGACGTAACGCAGGTAGTTGTAATTGATAGTCTTGTACCCGCTACCTTAAAAGTTTCCGTTTCCGCCAACATCGGAAAGGCTGGAGAATTTATTCCGCTGGATTCATCTTTTGTAGTGGCATTGGAGGGCGGCACCGATGTTGCGGCTGATGCCAAACGAATTAAAATTGCCAGCATCGATACCAATAAACCACTGAGTAATTACGGTAGTTCAACGGAGGTAAAAGGCAGTTTGTTGGCTATATTTTTTATCGGTTTTCTGGGTGGGTTTATCGCATTGCTTACCCCTTGTGTTTTCCCAATGATACCAGTAACGGTTTCCTTCTTCACCAAAAGGGCGTCCAACCGCAAGCAAGGTATTAGCAACGGGCTGCTGTATGGATTTTTTATTTTTCTTATTTATGTGCTGGTAAGTGTGCCATTCCACCTGTTAAACTTAAACCCGGCAGTTTTAAACAGTATTTCAACCAGTGCCGGATTAAACATTTTCTTTTTTATAATTTTTATAGTGTTTTCCATTTCCTTTTTTGGATACTTTGAAATAAGCCTCCCTGGCAATTTGGCCAATAAAACTGATTCGCAAAGCGGGCTTGGCACCATCGGAGGTATATTTTTCATGGCACTCACCCTTACCATTGTGTCATTTTCATGTACGGGCCCTATCTTGGGTTCGTTACTGGTAGGGTCGTTAAGCGGTGGGGCATGGCCATTAACAGCTGGCCTGGCTGGCTTTGGCCTTGCACTGGCATTACCATTTGCAGTGTTTGCTATTTTCCCTAATCTACTAAAAGCGCTGCCAAAGTCTGGCGGGTGGCTCGATACTGTAAAAAAGGTGCTGGCCTTTGTGGAACTTGCATTGGCGTTTAAATTCCTATCCAATGCAGACCTTGTAATGCATTGGGGGCTTTTAAAAAGGGAAGTGTTTATCGGTATTTGGCTTATTGTTAGCATAGGCCTGGTGTTGTACCTGTTTGGCATACTGCGGCTTCCGCATGATTACAAGGGCATGAAAATAAGCACTGGCAGAAAAATTACGGCAGTGATTGTCATTTTATTTGCCATATACATAGCCCCAGCCATAACACAGTCTAAATATGCCAATTTAAAATTTTTAAGCGGCTTCCCCCCGCCGCTTAGTTACAGCATTTATGGCAAAGAAAATAACAAAGGCAGGGGCTTGGAACCTAATGTAATAAATGATTATAACAAGGCGCTGCAATTATCGAAACAGCAACACAAGCCGTTGTTGATTGATTTTACAGGTTGGGCTTGTGTTAATTGCCGCAAGATGGAAGAAAATGTTTGGACACAGCCGGAGGTTTACAAGTACATAAAAGACAACTACATTTTGGTTTCGTTATATGTGGATGACAGGGCTTCGCTCCCCATTCTTGAGCAATTGCCTGCTTACACTACCAGCGACGGCCACCAACGGGAGATATTAACAGCAGGTGATAAATGGGCTACCTTTGAATATGAAAATATTAAGCAGCAGGCACAGCCGTACTATGTGTTGTTGAATAATGAAGAAAAACTGCTTAACAACCCAGTGGCGTACACACCCGATGCAGGGGATTACCTAAAATGGCTGCAAAACGGCAAAGAAACATTTGATAAAAACAAATAACGCAATTAAAAAGCCCCCTGCAAAACAGGGGGCTTTTTAACGCTTATGCGTATTTGCCAATAAAGCTTGCCACCGGCCCTTAATATTGTGCATGGCAAGTTTTCGGGGGAAACATCAATCACACAAAACCCGCGGCACAGTGGCAATATGTTTATTTATCTATTCGTTGTTATTAAACAATGTAAAGTTGGCAAACTTTTTATTTACGTAACATTAAATTTTCTTTAAACCGCCAATTTTAATTACGCGGTTAGTTGTTTTTCCGTCATCATTTTACGCAGGTTAATCAATCCATACCGCATTCTGCCCAAAGCCGTGTTAATACTACAATTGGTAAGCTCTGCAATTTCTTTAAAACTCATATCGCCAAAATGCCTCAACACAATTACCTCACGCTGCTCATCCGGCAATTGGTTTAGCATGCGGTGTACACGGTCGTACCCTTGGTTGCGTATTATTTTTTGTTCAGCGTTTTCGTTCACCACCACAATGGTGTCAAAAATATCAATATTGTCGTGGGTAACAATTGCTGGGGTACGCTTAACCTTTCTAAAATGGTCAACACATAGGTTATGGGCTATCCGCATGGCCCAGGGCAAAAACTTGCCCTCCTCATTGTACCGTTTGCTACGCAGGGTATCTATCACCCGCACAAACGTCTCCTGAAAAAGGTCTTCCGCCAAGTACTTGTCTTTTACAATAAATAATATGGAACTAAACAGTTTGTCTTTATAACGTTTTATCAATGCTTCAAAAGCATAGGGGCTTCCGTCTTGGAAGGCAAGGATAAGCTGCGTGTCGGTTAGGTTTTGTGTACTCATATACATGCCGTTAATTGGGGTAATGCATACCATTATATACCAAAGACTAATTTATTCAGTAAAAATGGCTGTGAGTACAATTGCGTAATAGGCGGAGTGTTTGTTTGTTATTACAATGTGAAATTACGAGTCTGTTTTAAAAACGCTGCACGCAATATGCAAAAGATTTGTGAAAGCATAACTAACCCCTAAATCTTTTTGCAACACCAGCAACGTTTCGCTTGGCTAATATAATTAATTTTTACCAATAATTTTTAAACTTGCTACATTTTAATTCTTCCCAGGCCAATGCAACCATCATACCCATTTTTAACATGACTGTTCGTATGTTGCAAACATTGCAGCCGAGCCTTAGTATTTTTTATGTATGCCCCGGCTATAAATTATGCCAAAACAACAATGTTACCTAAATTGCCAGTCTGCCTACATTAATTAAAATGTACAATTTTAAACAGCACGCTGTTATTTACTGTTAAGTACATACGGCAAAAGCGCAGAAAAGTATTATGGTTACAACAATTTCAGAAAAAAAATATACAGTAGGTACCACAACTGCGGCAAAACCTGCCGTTAACGACATAGTAGTTAAAGGTGCCAGGGTGCATAACCTTAAAAATGTTACGGTTTCTTTTCCCCGTAACAAGTTTATTGTGGTAACAGGGGTATCGGGCAGCGGCAAGTCGTCCCTAACCATCGACACCCTTTTTGCCGAAGGCCAGCGCAGGTATGCCGAAAGCCTTAGCGCCTACGCCCGCCAGTTTATGCAGCGCATGGCCAAACCCGATGTAGATTATATTAAAGGCCTTTGCCCCGCCATAGCCATTGAGCAAAAAGTAATTACCCGCACGCCGCGCAGTACCGTGGGCAGCATGACGGAAATTTACGATTACCTGCGGCTGCTGTTTGCCAGGGCGGGCAAAACAATATCGCCCATCAGCGGGCGGGAGGTAAAGAAAGACGACGTGCCAGAGGTTGTAAATGCCGTAAAGCAACTGCCCCTTGGCGAAAGGGCTGTTATGTTGGTGGCCTTTAAACAACATGTAAAAAGGCAGGCAAGGGAAGAGTTAAACATTTTGGTGCAAAAAGGCTTTTCAAGAATCTATACCAGAACCTTGCAGGCCGATGGCAACACCGCATCGGAAACATATAGGATAGAAGACCTGCTGGAACAGGATGACGACGCCTTAAAAACCACACTGGCTTTTGCAAAAGGCAGAGAAATTTATTTGTTGGTTGACCGTATAGTGGCCAAAGATTTTGACGAAGACGACATACACCGCCTGGCCGACTCCGCCGGCACCGCTTTTTACGAAGGCGAGGGCGAGATGTACTTAGAGCTAAACGGCGCCAAACTGCTGCATTTTAGCAATAAATTTGAGCTGGATGGCATACAGTTTGAGGAGCCTGTACCCAACCTTTTCTCCTTCAACAACCCCTTTGGTGCCTGCCCCACCTGCGAAGGGTTTAGCCAGGTGCTGGGCATTGACGAAGACTTGGTGATACCCGACAGGCGGCTAAGCGTTTTTGACGGTGCCGTGGCACCTTGGAAGGGCGATAAGCTAGGCCTGTGGCGCGACCAGTTTGTGAAGGCGGCAAGGAGTATAGATTTTCCGGTACATAAGCCTGTGGCCGACCTTACCCCCTCACAATATAACACACTATGGAACGGGGCTGGCAACGCTTTGGGAATACACGCTTTTTTTAAAGAAGTGGAGCAAAACCTATACAAGGTACAGTACAGGGTGCTGTTGAGCCGTTACCGCGGCCGCACCACCTGCCCCGACTGCCATGGCTACCGCCTACGCAAAGAGGCTTTGTATGTAAAAGTAGCGGGCATGCATATTGGCCAGTTGTGCGAAATGCAAACCAAAGACCTGGATGTTTGGTTTAAGCAACTCACCCTTTCAGACCACGACACACAGGTGGCCAAACGTATTTTGCTGGAGGTAAACCAACGCTTGCAAACCTTGATTGACGTAGGGCTGGGCTACCTTACCCTCAACAGGCTGGCCAACACCTTAAGCGGCGGCGAAAGCCAGCGCATACAACTTACCCGCAGCTTGGGCAGCAACCTAACCAACTCGTTATATATCTTAGACGAGCCTTCCATTGGCCTGCACTCGCGCGATACAGAAAAGCTTATAAAAGTATTGAAGCAACTGCGCGACTCGGGCAATACCGTAGTGGTGGTGGAGCATGACGAGATGATGATGCGAGAGGCCGACCATATTATTGACATGGGCCCCTTTGCATCCCACCTAGGCGGTGATGTAGTGGCCGAGGGTAACTACGACGAAATAATCAACAACCCGCTAAGCCTAACCGGCAAGTACCTGAGCGGCACCTTAACGATTGACGCACCAAAGGCCACCCGCAAATGGACCCGCAGCATAACCTTGGAGGATGTAAGACATAACAACCTTAAAGGCATTACAGTGCAGTTTCCGCTAAACGTTATGTGCGTAGTAAGCGGCGTTAGCGGCAGTGGCAAAACCACCTTGGTAAAACAAGTATTGTACCCCGCCCTAAAAAAATTAAAAGGCGAGTTTGTTGACAAAGTAGGTTTTCACCGGGCTTTGTCGGGCGATGTGGAACTGATTAACCAAATAGAGATGATTGACCAGAACCCGATAGGTAAATCATCGCGCAGCAACCCCGTTACCTACATAAAGGCCTACGACGAAATACGCGAGCTGTATGCCAACCAGCCACTGGCCAAAATGCGCGGCTTCCAGCCAAAGCATTTTTCTTTTAATGTAGACGGCGGGCGTTGCGACACCTGCAAAGGCGAAGGCGAACAGGTAGTTGAAATGCAGTTTTTGGCCGATGTGCACTTAACCTGCGAAGTATGCGGTGGCAAACGCTTTAAGGAGGAAGTATTGGAAGTGCAATACAAAGGCAAGAGCGTTTTTGACATATTGGACATGAGCGTAGATGATGCCATAGCTTTTTTTGCCACGCCCATAGCAGTCGGCAAAGACAAAGAAGGCACAAATATTGCCAAAGCCCTGCAACCCCTGCAAGATGTTGGCTTGGGCTATGTAAAGCTGGGCCAAAGCAGCGACACCTTGAGTGGCGGCGAGGCGCAACGTGTTAAGCTGGCCAGCTTTTTAGGCAAAAGCAAAAGCACCGGCCATATATTGTTTGTGTTTGACGAACCCACCACAGGCTTGCATTTTCATGACATCAAGAAACTGCTGGCATCCTTTAACGCATTGATTGAGCAGGGGCATTCCATCCTGATTATTGAACACAATACCGACGTGTTAAAAAGCGCTGATTGGCTGATTGACCTTGGCCCCGAAGCAGGCGACGCGGGCGGCAATTTAGTATTTGCCGGCGTGCCTAAAGACATTAAGAAAGTAAAGGAAAGTTATACGGGCAGGTTTTTGTAGAAACATATTCTTTCGTTTAAAAAGTGTAATAGCATTGCCATATACTATTACACAAAAACCAATGAAGAATGCTTTAAAATTTCGCATGCCGTAACGCTTAGTGTTGGCAATAACACAAAAAAAGGTCAATCACTCATTACAATATTTTAGCACTATTGGTTAAGCATAAGGTAAAATAATTATAAGCTTTTATCACGCTTTATATACTTTTGCAAAAACTGCGGCTTATCATTTCAATAAATCAAATAGTAGCTTTTTCAATACTTGTTATGCTGTTTGCGCAAACCTTCAGCAAAACGTTTATTGTATTTGATTATTATAGCAACACCGCAACCTATGCTAAAAGCTGTGTAAACAAAAGCAAACCCTGGATGCATTGTAACGGCAAATGCCAGATGATGAAAAAAATGCAGCAGGAAGATACCAAAGACCAGCAAAACCCCGAACGTAAAACAGAAAACAAACAGGAAACTGTACTTTCATCCAAATCATTTTTCGCGGCAATCAACACCCCTTTTTTCACCCTGTTACACAGTGTTAAAAAAGCGGCAAACACTGGTGCAGCTTGCGTTGGCAGGCCGCACGATATTTTTCATCCACCACAGGCATAGCCCTTTTATTTATTGCGTTGTACTGCTGGCCTGTAATACAGGCAGCTTATATGCGCATGCTGTTTACCCAAGGCATTTACACTTGTAACAAACCGGCCAATTGTACGGGGCAGTATGGTATACAATACTGTTACACCCGTTTGGCACTGCTGTTTGTATGCCTTCTTTAAATACACTAACACGCAAAAAAAATATGCCTAGTGGTGCGGGCATTTTATTGCCCAACATTAACTAAACCAATACAACAGTTATGGCACAACACTTTAACAGCGATACCGAGCGCATTGCGGCAATAAAAAATGGCAGGCGGCTTATTATGGCCATATTGATTATTGTTATATCCATCTTGGTATACACTGCTTACAAAACTTTCTTTTAAATATTTACAATGAAAAAAACAATGATATTTTTTGCATTGATCGTTATGTATATCAATGCAATAGCACAAGCAAGCATAGGCCTTATAAAAGGCAGCATACAAAACCCGAAGCAGGAACCATTAGCAGGTATTTCCATAAAAATTGAAGGCACAAAGCAGGGTACGGTTACAGATGAAGACGGCGTATTTAACATACTTAACGTAGCACCTGGCAACTATACACTGGTTATAACGGGCATTGGTTATACATTATCAAAAACCAATGTTATAGTAAAGCCCGGAGAGGCCACCAATATTGACCTTCAGCTCAATGAGGCCACTAAGGAACTTGAGCCGGCAACAGTTAAAACGCTTCAGCAGAAAAACTATGTAAAAAACGTATCGGAATCCGGCACTCGTCTGCCGCTGAAGCTTATCGAAACACCGCAAACCATACAGGTTATCACCAGCCAGGTGTTAAAAGACCAGCAGGCGCAAAACCTGAACGATGTTACCAAAAACATGACGGGTGTAATAAACAACAACATGTACACATCGTACACCATGCGCGGGTTTACCAATTATTACCCCAACTCGTTCATCACCTTTGATGGCTTTACGGGCAATATGTACCAGTGGAGCCAAATGGTGCAGTTGTATAATATTGACAGGGTTGAAATGATTGCTGGGCCCGCATCGGCCTTGTACAGTACCGGCCAGCCCGGTGGCGTTATAAATATGGTTACCAAAAGGCCGCTGGACGAAAAACGATATTCGTTTAACGTTACTACGGGCTCGTGGGGGCTTATAGATGCCGAAGCAGACCTTACCGGCCCGTTAACCAAAAACAAAAAACTGTTATACAGGCTTAACATAGGCTACAACAATGCCAACAGCTTCAGGCCCAGGCAGTTTAACCAAAACATTGTTATAGCGCCATCGCTAACCTATAACATAAGTAATAGAACAAACATCAACCTCGACTTTGTGAATGCTTACAACAACGGCCGCTTTGCATACGACAGGGGCGGCCTTGTATTTATGAATGCCGACAGTACCTACAATTTTAAAGGCGCATTAAGCACGTTTGTACACAACAGCCCTAAAGATTACAGCACCATTAACGCCGCCAGTATTACGCTGCGCGTTAACCACCGCTTTTCTGATAATGTAAAGCTGTCCTTTATGTCGCGGGTAATACGCACCCGTTTTGATATGGGCGAGCATTTTGGCATTTACTATGGCGACCATTATTTTACGCACCTGGATTCGCTGCCCAGGCAATACGATACTTGGCAGTATAAGCCTTACAACATACAAAACAGCGTGTTCGCCACCATCAGTACAGGCGGCAAAAACATTCAGCAAACCATTGTGGCCGGTATGGATTACCAGGTGTACGGTGCATCGCAAAACAGGTATATCAGCGGCGATGCGCCAACCATTTCTATCACCCACCCCGATTACAGCAGGGATGATTTTTCAACATACCAAATAACCGCTAACACTTTTGTGGAGGACGATAAACAGCGTACACGCCAGTTTGGCGCTTACGTGCAGGACCTCATAAGCCTGGGCCACCACTTTAAATTACTGCTGGCAGGGCGCTTTGATAATTATTTTTATGTGTCAAGCCCGGCCAGTGCCCAAAACTACACGCAGGCCAACGACAGCTCAACAGCGCATGTGTTTTTGCCACGGGTGGGCCTGGTGTACACCATAGGCAGCAACAGCAGCGTGTACGGCAGCTATTGCGAATCTTTTAACCCGCAAAACTCCAACAACCGGGGGGCAGGCGGCCCGTTTCCGCCACAAAAAGGCAAGCAGTACGAGGTGGGCTACAAGGCGTTGTTTTTAGGCAATAAGCTGCTTACCACCATTGCATTGTATAATATTGATTTTGTAAACATACTGGCAACCGACCCCGCCGATGTTACCGGCAAAAGGCAAATAGCCATACCGGGCTTAACCAGCAGCGGTGCAGAGTTTACCGTGCAGGGCCATACAGGCGCTGTAAATGTTATTGCAGGGTACGCCTATAACAACGTGGTGTTTGCCGATAACAGCCCGCTTGGCAAAAAAGGCGGCCGTTACGATAATGCCCCGCAGCACATAGCCAACCTGTGGCTGCAGTATGCCGTGCCAGCCCGCTTTGCGCTTAAAGGCTTCCGCTTTTCCGCAGGGGGCAAATATATTGGCAACCGCGTTGGCAGCGGGCTTAACCAGCATTTTTTAATGCCCGGCTACCTGGTGCTTGATGCCGCTGCCAGCTACAACTACAAAAACATTGGCATTGCATTAAACGCGTTTAACCTGCTTAATACCAAATATGTTTTAGGCTATTACTCATCCGATTTGCAGGTGCCCATAGGCACGCCTGCAAACTTTAAGGTAAGCATAAGCTATACCATTAAATAATAAACACAGCCGGGGCTATGCCCCGGCTTTAAAACATTGCACATGGCTACACTAAACCAAAAAACATTTAAGCTGCATAGCTGGCTTGGTTTGTTTAACGGCGCGTGGATGGTTATTTTAGGCATCAGCGGTGCGCTGCTGGTGTACTACCACGAAATTGACCGCTTTATAAACAAAAGCACCTTAACGGTAACGCCACAGCAACAAAGGCTTCCGGTAGACTCGCTGTACAAAATTGTATGGGCAAAATGCCCGCTTGCCAGTGGTACCAATATTGTACACTTCCCCCAAAACGAAACAGACTGCTACAGCTTCAGGGTGTACATAAGCGATGGCAGCAAACCCATCACCCATTGGTGGGATACCTATAACATTGACATCAACCCCTATAACGGCGCTGTATTAAGGGAAGGCTATTACAGAAACATCAGCAGCTCGTTCATGCACTGGCTGCTCAACTTTCACTGGAGCCTTAATGCCGGGCCCGTAGGCTTGCTGATAGTGGCCATAGCGGGCCTGCTGTTGTTTGCAAATATTATAACGGGCATCATCATTTACCGTAAATATTTTTTTAAAGCCCTGCTGTTTAAGGCCCCCGTTAAGTGGAGCAACTGGCGCACCGGCACATCGGGCCTGCACCGGTATATTGGCGTTTGGAGCCTTGTATTTAACATACTAATTTTTTACAGCGGCCTGCAAATGAACTGGAATGCTTTTGATAAAAGCACCTGGGTGCCGCCTGAAACCTACCCCAGGAACGATATGCGCTTTGCCAGCATTGATAAAATGATTAACGATGTACAACATATTTACCCTGGTTTTGACATAAAGTATTTCTACATACCCTTTACCAAAAAAATGCGCTATAACGAAAACGGGGAAACCGCACAGGCCATGGGCAACATACCGGGCACACCATCCATTATACCGCAAAGCAGCAGCAGTATTTCGTTTGATGTTACCACCGGGGCTATAACCGGCAAGCAAAATGTTAATGAAGACCTTAAAAAAATGAACCTGTGGCAGCAGTTTAATGCCGTGGTTTACAGCTTTCATGTGGGCAGCTTTGCCGGTAATTTCTCGCGCATATTGTACATTTTTATTGGCTTTACACCGGCATTTCTCTCCATCTCGGGCTTTATGTTATGGTGGAGAAGAAAAGGCAAACGAAAAAACAATTACACACCATAAAAAAACACGTTATGAACAATCGTAAACTATATGCTACCTTCATCAGCCTGCTTATTTGCGGCATCTGCTTTTGCCAGAAAGCCACGGAGGACAGCCTTGCAAAAAGGCACCAGCAAATGATGGATATTATTATGGCCAAACCCAAAACACCCATAAAAACAATTGGCATATTGGTGTACAACGGCTATCAAACGCTGGATGTAATGGGGCCTTACGAAACCCTGGCCAACCTTAGCGGGGTACAAGTATTTTTTGTTGCAAAACAAAAAGGCTTAGTAAGCAACCAGCGTGGCATGAAATTGAAAGTTGATACAACCCTGGAGGAAGTAACGCACCTGGATATACTGGTGATACCCGGCGGCGCTGCTGAAACATTTTTACAAACACAGGATACCGCCACCCTTAACTGGATACGCAAAATTGACAAAACATCTTTTTACACCACTAGTGTTTGCACCGGAGCATGGATATTGGGGGCAACCGGCCTTTTGAACGGAAAAAATGTTACCACCAACTGGTACAGGGGCAACGAGATTATGAAAAAGTATGGCGCCAATTTTAAAAATGAAAGATGGGTTCGCGATGGTAAATACTGGACGAGTGCGGGGGTGACCGCAGGCATTGACATGAGCCTTGCTATAATTAACGAATTGATGGGTGAAAAATACGCGCAAGGCGTAATGCTAAACCTTGAGTATAACCCCCACCCGCCTATTTTAGGGGGTAGTATAACCAACACCCAGCCAATTGTAAAAGACATGATGCTTGAAATGTATGATATGGGTTTAAAACCGTTGTTTAAAAAGTACAAATTCTAGGTGGCCTGTTCGGTCAATTCCACGCTGTTTTCAGGTATTTATATGCTTGTTAGCATCTTTATAACACTAAAAAAAAGAATCTGCCGTTATATTTGTACAAATGATGAACCAACAAGCGGAACAACAGTTTGAAACAAATAAAAACCTAAAGGCATTGGGTATCACCACTGCTGTGATAGGTGGTTTGTTTCTTATTTTTTTCCTCATTAGCTGGACAATACCGTTACAAACCCCGCCTTTGGCTGAAACCGGCGTTGAGGTAAACTTGGGCAACAGCGATTTTGGTTCGGGCAATGTGGCACCCCAAAGCCCCGGCGAGCCGTCAGCCGCGCCTGAAACCACCCCGGCACCGCCGCCAACGGCACGCGCCACGGCCGAAACCGAGAAAGAGGTGATACCCAATAACGACCCCGATGCCACACCGGTAAACACATCGCCCAAACCAGAGAAGAAAACACCCAAACATACTAACAACGTAGTTAGCAAACCGGCCAAACCTAAAGCGGTTGAAGCCCCTGCACCAAAACCGCAAAAGGCTAAGGCCGTATATGCCGGGGGTAAAAGCACCAGCAGTGGCGGCAACAATGCAGATAGTTACAACAATGTGCATAACCAAGGCATAGCGGGCGGCAAAGGCGACCAAGGCAAGCAGAATGGCAACCCCAATTCCGACAGCTATACCGGCAACGGCGGCACGGGTAACGGGGGCATTGCCATAACGGGCGGGCTAGACGGGCGCAGGCTGGCCGCAAATGTGCGTTTTGAAGACGCTTACCAGTACGGCGGCACCGTGGTGGTAAATGTTACGGTAGATGCCAACGGTAAGGTAACCAATGCCACTATACAGCTGGGCAGCCCATTTGCCGACATTAATAAAATTGCCATACGCCGGGCGTACCAAGTTACTTTTACCAAGGGCTCCGATGTACAAAGCGGTACCATCAAAATTAAATTTGAAGCACCCAAGGGGTAGGTGGGCGTTGCTTACTGTGGAAGGTTATTTCATCAAAACGGGGTACAGCAATGTTCAAACTCACCATCCAAAACTAACCAAGTTCGGGCCAACCAAGTATTCACACATTCCCGAAACCGTTTATTTCTACTGTAGGGGTGCAACGTTTCAACGCTGCATAGCTGTATAAAAGCAATCCATTTGTTATGAAGATCAAATCTCTCAGCGGTATGCCGAAATAAACTGCGCAAGCTCACCAGCCCAAAAGCCAAACGTACATGCAAACAAGGTATCACGCAACCAGCCTATAAAAATGCACGCCGTTACAAATTGGGGAGGCGAGGCTGGGTCGCGCGCGCAGAGCTTTCGCGCCGACCTTGAATTTCTTTTGGTACTTTTCTTTTTTCAAAGAAAAGAAAGGTACAAGACAAAAGGCAGAAAATGACGGTGAAAGGATTACTGCTTAGAGAAAAAAGGCTTTGGCAGGTTACATGCGATAGTACCTAAAAATCAGCATTAGCCCCAAAAAATCACTACATCCCAAAATCAAAAATTCCTAGGTATTTTTGCACATGGATTACGCAGAAACACTCAACTACCTGTTAAGCAGGTTGCCCATGTTCAGCCGCATTGGCGCGGCCGCCTTTAAGGCCGACCTTACCAATACCATTACCCTTTGCCATGCCTTGGGCAACCCACAAAACAAGTTTAAAACAATACATATAGCAGGTACCAACGGCAAGGGTTCCACATCGCACATGCTGGCATCCATCCTGCAACAGGCCGGGTACAAAACAGGTTTGTATACATCCCCCCATTTAAAAGATTTTAGGGAGCGCATTAAAATAAACGGAGCCATGTGCGAGGAAGGGTTCGTGGTTGATTTCACCCAGCGCATAGCCCCACAGATAGAAAGTATAGAACCCTCTTTTTTTGAGATAACCGTTGCCATGGCTTTCGATTACTTTGCCCAACAGCAAGTGGATGTAGCGGTAATTGAGGTGGGCCTCGGCGGCCGTTTTGACAGCACCAATATTATAACCCCTGAGCTATCGGTTATTACCAACATAGGGCTTGACCATGTGAACATACTGGGCGATACGCTGGATAAAATTGCATTTGAAAAAGCAGGCATTATTAAACAGGGCATACCGGCCGTAATTGGCGAAGCCTTGCCAGAAACAAGGCCCGTGTTTGAAGGCAAAGCAGCAACGGTGCAGGCTGCCGGGCTGGTATTTGCGGAAGAACAACGATACGTAACAGAATGGGATTATAACCACCACCACCTACTTGTTACCGTGGCCGATAAACATACAGACGAACGCCGCACCTACGAGATGGACCTTACCGGCATTTACCAAACCAAAAACATCATTACCGTTTTAGAAGCCGTACGCCAGCTACAAAAACAAGGCTGGCACATTACAGAAGAGCATATTGCCAAGGGCTTGGCACATACCAAAAAAACAACCGGCCTGCATGGCCGTTGGGAGTTGATTGAACAACACCCCACCGTAATATTGGATGTTGCCCACAATGCAGAAGGCATAAAACAGTTGGTGGAACAACTGGAGCTGACCACTTACAACCAACTGCACATCATCATGGGTATGGTAAAGGACAAAGATGTTACCAAAGTGCTTACCCTTATGCCCAAATATGCCACCTATTACTTTACCAAGGCACAAATACCCAGGGCCCTGCCCGAAGGCGAACTGGCCGCTATCGCCAGCCCACACGGCCTGCAAGGCCATGCCTACGTAGATGTACACGCCGCTTTAAACACCGCCAAACAACACGCCCACAAGGATGATTTGATATTGGTATGCGGCAGTGTGTTTTTGGTGGGGGAGGTATGATTACGTCTAAATTTGAGACGATTGTAAATTAAAGATTGGCTTGTGTTTTTATGCGAAGTATTTCGTTATATAGTCATTTGGGCTTACAATTTTCATTGTACCATATTCGGTTAATTTGAAGTAACTGTGATTGCCTGTTATCAAAAAATCTGCATGGGCGGCAATGCCTAATTCAAGAAAACGGCTGTCGGGTGCATCGCTTAAGATTGAAACCTTTTCAAAAGGAATAAATTTTATGGAGAGTTTGTCTATTTTGTTTAACACGATGTCGGCATTTGCTACGAAGTCGGCATACTTAAGAAACCTTTCCCGGTAATGAACTTCATTATTTTCAGCAAATACTTCAAAAAAAATACATAAAAGTGCCTTTTTAGCAAGGACGATATTGTATATTATTTACGATTACGGTTTTACCCAGACGTACCTAAACGGCAATATTGCCGGCACCAAATGGCGCAATGCCAACGACGGACAGCAACGGGCATACGGTTTTACCTACGATGCGGTTAACCGGTTGGCCAAGGCCGACTTCACGCAAAATGCCGGCAGTAACACCTGGAACCTGAGCCAAGGTGTTGATTTTAGCGTACACAGCATAAGTTACGATGCAAACGGCAACATACTAACCATGAACCAGATGGGGCTGAAGGTAAACACATCCCAGCTTATTGACAGCCTTTTGTACAGCTACAACACCAGCAGCAACCGCCTAAATTATGTGGCCGACAAGGTAAACGACACCACTGCACATTTGGGTGATTTTACTGAAATAACCAGCGGCCTTACACAGGATTATTGGTACGATGGCAACGGGAACCTTACCAAAGACAATAACAAGAACATTGCCAACATCCATTACAATTACCTGAACCTGCCAGACAGCATTACAGTAACGGGCAAAGGCACCATAAAATATGTATACGGGGCATCAGGCGCCAAGCTGCAAAAAATAACCACTGACAATACCGCAAGCCCCACAAAAACAACAAGGACTGATTACGCGGGGCCTTTTATATACCAAAACGACACGCTGCAATATATTGGCACGGAGGAAGGCCGCGCGAGGCCGAAACGCGCCAATTACAGCGACACCATGTATTATGATTACCTAGAAAAAGACCACTTGGGCAACACGCGGGTGGTGCTTACCGATGAAAAGCAATACGATGTATACCCAGCCGCCACACTGGAAAAAACAGCAAATGTTATACCACTGGAGCAAAGTTATTATGCCATCAATTTGGCCGATACCATCAGCACCAGTAGGATAGCGAGCTGGGGCAGTACGGCAGGCAAGTACTACCCCAACAATAATGGCAACCCACCGTACAACAACAACCCTTACCTGAACACCACTGATACCAGCAGGGTTGTTTACAGGCTTAATGGCGCCACCGGCGATAAAACTGGGCTTGGCATTACGCTGAAAGTAATGGCGGGCGACGCGGTGAATATTTTAGGCAAAAGCTTTTGGCATAATAACGGCACGGTAAACAACGGATACCCCATAACTACCCTGCTTACAAGCTTCATCAGTGCATTCAGCGGCACGGGCGGGGTTGTGGCCGCAGGCAAGGGCAGCAGCACAACAATTGCCAGTGCAATTAATAACAGCAGTGCCGATGTGGGCAACCTAAAATACCTGTTAGATACTGCCAAGGGCAGCACCGGAAGCGTGCCAAGGGCTTATATAAATTGGATATTGTTTGATGAGCAGTTTAACCCCGTAAAATCTGGCAGCAGTTTTGACGCAGTGAGTTCAACTGCCGATAATGTAAAACCGCACAACATCAGTGTAAATATTCCCACTGGAGGTTATTTGTACGTATATTGCAGCAACGAGAGCAATTTTGATGTGTTCTTTGATAACTTGCAGTTGGTTTATACCCGGGGGCCGCTTCTGCAGACGGATAACTACTATCCGTTTGGGCTTTCCATGGCGGGGATAAGCAGCCAGGCTGCAGGGAAGATGGAGAACAAACTGAAGTACAACGGCAAGGAACTACAGCACAAAGAATTCAGCGATGGCAGCGGGCTGGAAGCCTATGACTACAGGGCAAGAATGCAAGACCCGCAATTAGGAAGGTTTTGGCAGATAGACCCCAAGGCCGATATAACCCGGAGATGGTCGCCTTATACATATGCAGCAGACAATCCTATACGTTTCATAGACCCGGACGGGATGTTATTTGACGCTGCCAATGACAGAAAGGCCCATGAGCTTCAAGCGGGTATTGCGGCAAAGCAACAAAGTAACAACGAAACAATAAATACCAAAAACGCAGACATAACTGCACGGCAGGATAAGATTGCGGGGATGAGTGCGCAGATAGCGGCCGGCCATTTGGAAGCCAAAGAAGTTAAAAGGTTAAATAACGAAATATCTTCTGAACAAAAAGGCATAGATAAGGACAATGCGAAAATTGCAGATTTAAACACTCAAAATGCCCTTCTTACCACGTCTTCAAATGACATTGACAGATTGAGAGCTGACCCAGACCATGATTTTCGTTTTGTCGCCCCAGCTTATGATGATGGTACTCACCATGTGACTGGAGGAGAAGGGAGGGTAGTTGAAATTGAAGGAAGTAACGATGGTCTTTATATACACGAAATAAGGCATGTTGGACAAGCCTTTGATGCGGGTGGCCTCAGATTTACTCCAGGACACTTAATGATTAACCCGGGTCGAAACGGAAATGAAAGAGTTGCAAATGAGGTAAATTCATATCAAATTCAGTATTCATTTAATGGAACCACCCTTCCGGGAACTTATCCCAGAAATGTGTCAGATATTAATGAAGCAGCAATTAGGGGGTTTGACCCTGGAGATGGCAGCCACCCATACGATTTCCACTAAAATATAATTCAGTGAATAAAATGCATAAACACCTTTTAAGTATAATATTTCTAATTGCATTCAACAATGGCTATTGCTCTGATTCGACATATCTTTCAGGATCAAAAATCATTACCGGCGTTTATCAATCGGGGGATGAGCTGCTTAATGTAATGAGTGACAATACATTTTATCTTAAAAGAATTGCACCGAAATACCAGAATGATGTTGTCTTGCCAATATGTTATGATACAATTGCCAAAGGCAATTGGGTCTTGGCAAAGGAGGGAGTTTTAAAATTGGCAAATGACAGTGATTTTGAGAAGATTTATTTTGATATTAAACAACAAAAAAAACTTTCCGAAGACAGTATCTATATTCAAATATTGTTACCGCATGATAACGCATTTTTTGACGGGAGATTTGAGTACGAATTGTTTTTTTTATATGGGATGGGGAGTTATAACATAACCAAAGATATATTTGCGCTCCCCAAGAAAAAAGTATCACTGTCAGCAACCTATGATTTCTCCCTCATAATAAAGGATGCATATCCAGCAACCTGCTGGGCTGGTCATAAATGTTTCCAAAGGATTTATTTTAAAGTGTTCAATAAGTTTGAATTTGACCGTGTATCAAATTTTTTTACAATAACCCTTTACAATTTTGATGAATGTTTTGTTGAAAGAATGGACGTAGATAATGACTTTATACTTGTTGACGGGGGTGAGATACGCTGGAGAGGAAAAGTGTATAAAAGGATTGGCTACGGGAAATAATGCCCCCACCCCACGTTCTTCGGAGGGTGCTGCCGCTCTGCGTTTCTTTCCCCATTGAGGCGGAACAGGTACAGTTGCAGGGTATAAATAAAAAGCCCTGCTGTGCAGGATGGCAGTGGGTAAAAGTTTTATGTATTATAACAGCCGTTGGGTGTAAAAGCCCTCGGTTGTTTTTTTTGGTTCTGATACATTTTATGTGGCTCCGCCACCCATCCCATGATTGGTTCCTCCATTTCATTCCGAAACCCCTGCTCTCGGTAGCATGGTAAAATAAAAGCGTGCTGCTATCCGGTAGGGTTAGCTTTGCGGCCCTATGGATGTTCTTGTAAAGGCCAGTCTCCGACTGGAACATGGCGCCGCAGGCCGTTGGTAAAAGGTGGTTAAAAAACAAAAGGTAAATGTATAGGCACAGCCGCATGGAGTAAGAGCCGTGCGGCTGTTTTTTTATGGTGGGGTGTAGTCCAAATCGTTGCAGTATTATTAAAATCATTAGCCTGCGTAGGGTGGGTGAAAAGTCTTTTGTAAAAAGGGGTTTTGCAAGGATGTTGGGTTTTGGGCGGGTGTGTTGAGGGGGTGTGTCTCGTCCTGAAATAGGTTTACAGGTTTGTTAGATAATCCTGTTTTTGGTTTACATGACAAAATGTTAGTCCTGTAAAAGGTTTACAGCGTCCAAAGTTAAGCATGTTTGTAAATTCAAGTGTTTTAGCATAAAGAGGC
>CAIRZB010000039.1 GCA_903882935.1 uncultured Parafilimonas sp.
ACGAATACCACTTCAGGTTCAACAGGAGAAATGCAATGGCGGGTACTTTTAATGCACTAATTGAACGTATGATGCAAGCCCCGCCTATACGTTTAGAAAATATTCAAAAACGAAGTGCGACCTAAGTGCTAATTCCTATTGCAATGTTTTAACCGTTGGTAATTGTACCCATGAAGATAATACCTTGGGGCGACTATTACAGCTAAAACTGCGACAACCGCACAGAAATACCCTGAAACACCACTCAGCAAAATGGCAAAACCCCTTCTGATTAAAAGGCTATATGACTACCTGGATACGATTGTTAATTAAAACCAAACAGGCCCTATTACAAATTTTTTTTAGGAATACCGCTGTAATACAAAAAAGCGGATTGCATTTTATGTATTCAAAACGTCTGTATTCAGATTTCGGCTAGTTATTCTTACAAAAATTTACCCCTTATATATTTATAACGGTTTCGATAGTAAATAAACCCCCTTATATACGGGAGGTTTTTGATTGTTTCTCAAACTATATTCGCTTAACGATTGCGTTCTACTAATAAGCCAGTATTAAACAGTTTGATTATGCACAAACAACTAAGTGGACTATCTCCCTATTACATATTCTCAGATGATATCAGAAAAATTGATTTAGAATCGCGTTTTTTGATCAATACTATAAACCAATATTCATTTTTGCTAGCCGAAAATGATGTAATTTTCAAAGAGGCATTGGCTAATTCTGACATACTGCTGCCTGATGGTATAGGAATTACTTTTGCTGCACGCCTTTTAACCAGAAACAGACTTAAAAAAATAACTGGTGCAGACATCCATGCCCATTGTCTAAAACAAGTTGAAGAAAAAAAGGGAACCGTATTGTACGTTGGATCTACAACGGAAACTATGTTGAAAGTAAGCGAACGAATAACATGGGAATACCCTGCCATAAAGCATGTAGGTTTTATTTGCCCCCCATATTGTGACACACTAGACCTAGCCACCAATGAGTTGATCATCAATAAGATTAATTCATTTAAGCCCGACGTATTATTTGTAGCACTTGGTGCCCCAAAGCAGGAGAAGTGGGTTTTTATAAACGAGCACCGACTAAATACCCAAACTATTTGCTGCATAGGGGCAGCCATTGACTTTTTTGCAAATTATAACCGACCAAACAAAATATTAATCTATTTAGGGCTTGAGTGGCTAGTTCGCCTATGGCGAGAACCCTACAGAATGGCAAATAGATACCTAATTGGCGGCCCTGTATTTTTTGCAAAGCTTTTAACAAGAAAGTTAAAGCGTAAATAACAGCACTTTTTACTTTACCAGCTTACCAATAGGGATATTTGCACAATTGTACTTCTCGGTAATAAAAAAAAATGAGAGGGCAATTATAAAGATAACCTCTATGTGCGCGATATGCGTTTTAAATGATTATACTATAAATATTACGTTTAAACTACATGCCATGGCCGACTATTTTTTTTCGGATATATCAGATAATTATCTGATTTTGCTATTGTTATTTGCTATACTAATTGGCTTTTCTACCGGCTTTTTGATAGGTAAAATTCCCAATAAAAAGTACAAAAAACAGGTATTGCAGTTAGAAAACGAGATGCTTAGGTGCCATAAAAAAATACTAAATCTTCAAACTGAGCTAAACAACAAAACCGAACAAAACTAATACCGTTATGCGCAAGCAGGTTGACCACTAAAAAATGTTATTAAAAAATAAGTGTATTACTAAAAACAAATAACTTTCTTTTGCTACTATTTCATTGACGGTGGTGTATTAATAACCGCCACTCGCTACAAACACTTTTAACCCTCAAGACAATTTCACTTAACTGGCTTTATCAGAAACCCACTACTTTCTCCAGCGCTTTTCGGCATCAGCAAAAAGGGCTTATATAGCCCTTCAACATTCAGTTTCGTATTCTACTGCCAAAACCTTCAATAACAATAAAAACAACCCATGTAGCTGACCAATAAAACCACTAACCCAACATCCTGGGATTGGTCCAAAAACAGTGCTAGGATTTTTTATTGCCCAAACAACGCATCACCCTTGCCTATCATATTGCCAACATGCTGTAGGCAAACATGAACAGCCCGGTGCTATCTATACCGCCAAGAGATTATTGCGTTTCAACTATTTTGCTGCCAACATTACCCTATTAAAAAGGCCATCCGCAGCCATATGGTCACCCCCCTTATATGAGGGATAAAACAATAAAAACACGATTGTAACTTTGCACCAACTGATAAAGGTTTTTTAGAAGCTCTTTACAATGTAACCGTGCTTGCAATCAACCAATCTTTACCTTAAGCGGATAGCTTTTTGGGGCATTTGTTGGTAAAACATAAGAGCATATTACGGTAATGGCGCATTAAAATTCGCATACCCCATGACAACAATTTATTTTGCGGCGGTTATTTTTATAATCTGCTGTTTAAAACTGTATTTGCTATTAAAGGGCACCAAACGCCGCATGCTACGGAGATTTTTTTACTTTGAGCATTTTGAAATAATGACGGCAGACGAAGGCCCCAAAAAGTTCAGGATCATGCAGAACTATGCTTCACTACTTTTGTTGGTATTACTTACGTTATGGTTTTTAGTGCCATACTTGCCAAACATATAGTTGCTTATTATAAGCGTTTACGCTCATTTAACATTGTGCCAATGTGCCTGTAACAGTTACTGATTGTTTTTAAAATATAATGCCAATAGGCTACCAGCAATAGGCATAACTCTTATTAATCAGGCTTATTTACGCAATTGCAAGTAGCGAATAATTGGGCTGCCTCCATACAATCCAAGACAATACAATTAACCAACCGTACATTATGAGGTGAAAGCAATTGGTGCTAATGACTATTTACGTTGGCGGCGCATGGGTTTAAAAATTGATTGGTTATCACCATTATTTGCCGAATAGCATAGTACCCAAAAAAAGCACCTACATATTGCTATTCATTGGTGCTTTAAAAGTCGACCTATTATACAGCTGATTTGCTTAAACATTCCTTAGTTGTTGTTATAATGCTGGCCGATCCCCCTATAATACGGGGTATTTGCAATAAAGACCAATTGTACCTTTGCCGTATTCTTTTAAGATTTTGTTTTTTGTGCCGGGTTTCCACCCGGCACTTTTATTTTTGGCATACAAAGTGCTTAAGGTACGTTAGAGGTGGATGGTTATTCGGGTAGGCAATGCCCACCGCCCTGTGTTAAAGCAGAGGGGCTAGCCTTTAAAAAAAAATTCTGAAATAGGTTTAAGGCTTCCGCTCTGATCCAATCCCTTTAAGCAGCCCAAAGCAAAAGAAAAAAAATGCTCCGCAAACCAATACAGTAAGTATAATAAAGTCCAAATTTTCCATGACTATTTCTTTTTAGAATTTAAGTATACCAACAAAACCAGCATAGTAGGTGGCCATAAACCGATAAAAATTGCACGGTCATGATCTTTCAAAACTGTATAGTAATATTCAGAAATAAATATTATCACGATGGCTAATAGCCCGATAATAATTTCAAAAGGTGAAAATTTTCCTTTCATACATAAACTTTTTAGTATCCTGTTTTAACAGAACACAGTAAAGGTATCGACAATACTTCGGTTTTCCCTTTTTAAATGCAAGAGCCAATTCTATGTTGAATTTCCTGATTTATGTGTGCTACTACTTGGCTATTGCCAAATACAAGTGTTATTGTAAAGCCCGTTGCACAAGTTGTTAACTTGCGCATCTTGAATTATATGCAACAGACTTTTAGCTAAGGGAGCATATTAATTAGGAAAGCTTAGAAAAGATGCACTGCGATTGGCTAATAAAGCACAGTGGTTGTTGTTGTTAAATGATGCACCGAACAAACAACGATTTGACATTAAGAAAAACTACAGCCCGCACTCCGGCACCACCGATAATCAACTATACCTTTTTACAGCAGCAGAAAATACATGCAGATGGGGTAGTGTTAACGCAGAGATGCCTATAAAGAGGCCTGGAACTATTTGGCCGCTATCTACCGGCAACCTGCTAAAAATAACCACCGCGACAAACAATAGTGCTACCAGTATAAAAGGGAATGCCTTTTTTACCATCATAAACCAATTAAAACGTTTGTCATTTAACTGCACTACCGATTTTATTATGTCAAGAGACAAAATGGAATGCCAAAAACCAAAGTAGAAGGTAAAACCTAGGTAAAACGGCAGTACATAAATTAAAAACATTAACACTACCGTTTGCAAAGCAAATAAAATATACTCCTTGCTGGTCCAGTCTATTTTTTTTCTCAGAAAAAACAACAGTATGAAATAGGACGACCATATCAGCAAAGCATATTTTGATAGAATATTTGAAAACCAAACTGCCTGCGCCTGATGATTTGCTTGTTTAACTATTTCAAACAATATCGGCGCCGTCTCGTTAAAATGGGCAGTGATTAAACTAATAATCATAAGGCTTCCGTAGGTAAAGTACAACACGCTATTAAGCCCCGATTTTTTATGCTTCATCCAGTCTATCTCACCAAAATGTAGCCCTGTTATCACCAAAAAAAACAATAATGACGGTATTGGTAAATATATCCAGCAAACAACATAGGCAGCAATTTTTAGTAGGTAGGCCGCGTAAAACTTAAAAATATTAAACCGAACATTGTCAATCTCTTTCACTTTCTTATCCAAATAAAAATCCATCGAACCGTGCGGAATACCAGTAACGGAAATCACCACCACAAAAAACCAACATTGAAATTGTAGGGAAAAGGCTATTATATTAAACGCAAGCAGCAGCGCCAAACCCGATAGGACTAAGATCAGCCGGAGTCTATATATGTAATAATATTTTTTCATCGGAAAAGCAATGATTTCAAGAATGGCCATTTAGGCAAAGTGCTAAATATAATAGCTTCTTCGAATATGTTCGTGTCTTCGTCCAAAAATTTCAACACCAGGGAAATCTTATTTTTCCTGAATAATTGAACCAAAATCTTTTGCATAACCCCCGGCTGGTGTTTTAGAATCGAAATGAACAAACTGTCATAAAACAGGAACCGCTTTTTCCATTTTGGGGCAGTTATTTCTTTTTCTTCCAATACTTGTTGATAAATATGCTTGGCATACCTTCTGTTGCGGGTAAACGAATACCCGGTAGATGCCTTGATGCAACCTGCGGCCAAGCCTATTGGTATTATTCTGTTTACCGGCAATTGATTATCGCGGAGCAGGCGCATGGGAATAAGACCTCTTTCTTCCCGTACTAGCTGATAATCCTGCCCGTATTTCTTGGTAATATACGTTTCTATCTGCCGTTTATATATAGCTTCATCTTTCACCGATTCTGCAAAAAAGGTACATTCAACCAAGGCCTCGTATGGTGAAAAAGGCAGCACATACATAAAATTAGTTTCCCCGGCAATGCTATGTTCAAAATCCATCATGGTTGCACAATCTGCATTAAAAACTGGCGATTCAAATGTAACCTGCCACCCTAAAAAACTCTGCAAAACACCGTCGCTAACTTCATCATTCCTGTTAAGCAAGGTAGGGTCGGTACAAAAAATATACTCGCAGCAAATAGTTTCATCACCCAGCATCACAAAGCATTGCTCCCCTTCGCAACTTACACGGTCTGCCACGCCATATCTAACCGTAATGCGCTCCTGAGACTTAAATGATTCCATATAAAAATCATAGAAATCACCACTTTCAACATACTGGTAAACAACTGGCCCAGTATTTTCGGACTTACTGAAACCCGCTGCACTAAATTGAGTGGAACCCCAAGTTTTTTTTACCAAGCCTGTATACTTATGTTCAATGCTGTCCCAAAAACACCATGTTTTATTTTCATGCACGGGTGATTTTTCTAACAATAAAATTGAGCCGACCAAATTTTTGGGGGCCTTCAATAGTAAACTTGCCAATTGAAGGCCTGCCGAGCCCGCCCCGATGATTACGTATTGAAAGTTATTGTGCATATAAAAAACGGGTGCCGAGGCACCCGTCAAAAAAAAATGGTTAAAGTAGAATTACGCTTCTTTTCTGCTTAAAGAATAAATTACCAAGCCAAAGCCAATTTTATTGATGGCATCACCTATGTTGTAAATGATATCCATGTTTAACCCAAGGTCTAGCTTCATGCCAAACAGCCCACCTGGGGTGCCTACGATATATCCAAGGGGATAAATAGCCCAGCCAACCAATACAAACCAAGCAAGGGTTTTGTTTGCAGCAGCAACGGCAGGAGACCCAGCTTTCGCAAGCTTAGCCACATCACCAAACCAAATAAGGTAAACAATGTAAAAATAAGCTGCGCCTGAAACCACGCCCCACAATACGCTGCTTGCGGGCGAAATTGCCTCGCCTATGTAACCAGTAACCAACATTACAACAGAGGCAAAAATCAGCTTCCATAACAACGCAATTTTGGCGCCTGATTTTTTGGTAATTAAATAGAATTCAACACACATCAATGGAACAGTCAGCAACCAGTCAACGTACCGGAAGAAAACTGGTGAACTGTTCGTTTCCAAGTTGTAGCCACGCATATAATAATAATGCACGGCTGCAATAAAAGTAATGAGCCCCGATACCAAAACGGATGTACGCCATTCCTTACTGGTATTGTTCAACTCAAGAAAAAAGAAAACGGCAGCAGCCATCATGGCCATTGTGCCTACAAAAAATGTGAATGCGACATAGTTTGTGCTGTCGATCACTTTGAAAGTGTCTAGAAGATACATGTTCATATGGAAGGTTTTATGTGACTAAAAGAACAAATGATTTTCACCATTGTTTAAAATTTTCTTAAAAAAATGTCATTAAAACACAATAATTATTTCTGTTTAATTAAAACCAAATAAACACTCAAAAAGCTACACAAATAAAAACCAAAAAAAAACCTTTCGCACCCACTCGGTTTTGCTAATGGTATAACTGTCCATCTACTATTGCGCATTTAATAGTTTTTTTAGAATGGGTATGTACTAGTTATTATAATTTGGGAAATAAAGTGTTTTAGCGTAGCGGTTGAGTGTAAAACCCAGCCTGTTTTTTTGTAAATAATTTGCAGAATGTACAAGCGTTTTACAACCCTGAAAACGCGGCTGCATAATTGTTACCGCATTGGATACCTCCGGCTAGCTATTATCGCCGCCAATGCTCCTGAACCACTTTGTTTAAGATCAGGCTCACATAAAACAACATCCGTAGCGCCGCTATTGCTATCACATATCTAGCGCGGAGAACACATTTTTAAAGCTTACCCAATTTACCCAGCACGCATAAATATTCAAACCGTTTACAAAATTAGGCATTTTAAAAGAAGCACGATGTAGAAACAAAGCGCTTTATCCGTACCCTTTAAAACGTTCAGTTTAATTTTATCAAAATAAAATATTTAATGCATTTCATCCTTTCTAACAATTATTATAAATAGCTTTGTTCTTCCATTAAATTATTAGCATTGAATACCTTTTATTTATCTAATGTTGGAAAAGGAATTTTTTAAAGCAGCGCACCGTTGCAATATTAAATTGTAGCAACAAGTGCTATTAAAGAACCAAATAGAAAAAACAATATAATAGAAAGCCTATTTTGATTCCTCCTTTCGATGGTCAAAGATTGCCTAGAAAACAATTCGTTCCTGTTAAAGTAAAACCATCGGCGAATAAAATGACGGCTTGTTGCTTTCGGCAACTTAATTGTTTTATAGGTTATAAGCATTATAAAAAATGCTGCATTAGCCCAAAAGAGTAATTTAATAATAACCTCCATAACTATATGTTGCTGTTAATTCATTCAAGTGTCAGAATAAAAACAAAATTAATAACTGATAACAACTAAAAAACCCCTCATATAAGGGGTATCGTTTAAAACAAATACTAAATGCAATAATAGCCACGCGTATCGCAAATAGCAGCATTGCCGTTTTTTTAAAGTTGGCATTGAAACTTTTATTTTCCTTTTGCTTTAGCAATACCCAGCAAAACACAGCTTTATATTGCAACTCTGTACGCCAAGCTATACACAGCCCGTACATTTTCATTTTCAAGTACTCCCTACCATAAACGGTTCTACAATACATTTTAATGTTACTTATACCCTACCGGTAGTTGGGAAAATCCAATACCGTATGTCCCCCATCCCCAACAAAAAACCGAACGCAATAGCACAGCTCACCATATGGTTAGCTGCACCAAAGCCATTATCTTTAAACCATGAAATACCTATTATCTACCTGCTTTGCCCTGGTGGCCGCCACGGCAGGTTTATTTGCCCAAAACACAACTGCCAACCATATTAGGGCCTTTGCCACTGCCGACAGCCTGGTGGCACCGCTGTGGTACCTTGCCAGCGATGCGCTCAGAGGCCGAGGCTACAACACCCCGGAACTTGACACGGCCGCAGCCTACATTGCCGCCTGTTTTAAAAAAGCCGGTGTAAAGCCTGTGGCCGGGGCTAATGGGTACTACCAGCCTTTTAACGGGGTAACCCAAACGCCCGTTGCAGGGGCGCATGCAGCCATTGACACCATTACCTTAACCACAGGCGAAAACGCGCTACAACTTAACTATACAGATGTGCACCTAGATGTACCGTTCCTATACGCAGGTGAGGCCGCTGTGTTATCGCGTGCTACATTAGCTGTTAAGGGCAAAGCGGTGGCCGTAACGTTTGGCAACGATGTGCCATTACAAAAGCTTATTACAGACCTGTATACCTTACAAGAGCAACTTGCCGAAAAAGAGGCTGCCGCGCTGGTGGCCATATTACCCGCCGGCAATACGGCCTGGCCGCGCCTTAAAAGCCAAGCCACACGGCAGCATGTACAAAACCCTTTGCATACCAGCCAACTGCCGGTGCTATTGGTGCAATTGCCCGCAGAATCAGCAAAACAGGCCGAAACCGCCACCCGTTTCCGCGCCAGCATAACAGGCACAGTGGTTAAAACAGCCCGCATAAAAAATGTGCTGGGGGTTGTTGAAGGTACTGACCCTTTGCTGAAGAACGAATACATCATGCTCAGCAGCCACTACGACCACCTTGGCACCGGCAAACCGCAAATGGAGGAAGGCAAGCTGGACAGTATTTACAACGGCGCACGCGACAATGCCACCGGCACCACGGCCGTTATAGCCGCAGCCCGGTACTTTGCCAAACACCCACCTAAACGCAGTGTTATTTTTGCAACCTACACCGCCGAGGAGCAGGGGCTTATCGGCAGCCGGTATTACTCCATTCATCCATTGGTGCCGCTTAAAAGCACCGTGTACAACCTAAATATTGACAATGCCAGCTATAACGATACCTCACTAATTACGCTTGTTGCGCTTGGCCGCACCACCGCCGACAGCCTGATAAGCCAAGGCGTGGCAGCCTACGGGCTGCGCCTGGGTAACGACCCTACAGGCGGCCGTTTGTTTACCGGCAGCGACAACTACCCCTTGGCCATGCAAGGTGTGCCCGCCCCTACGTTTAGCCTAGGCATGAAAACCTTTGACTCCACCATTACCAACCGGTACCACCGCCTAAGCGACGAGCCGGGCAATATGCACATGGCCTATGTTTGCCGGTTTATACGCGCCTATATACTGGCCGCCAGCAATATTGCCAATGCACCACAGGCGCCGCGCTGGGCCAATGGAGACCCCTTGGAGGGGGCGTGGAAGGCATTGTATAAAAGGGAGTAACGGGGAGCGTAAGGTGGCGGTATTGATAGAAGATTTTCTGGTGCAAATAAGGCAAATGCTTTGCAGGTTACCGGATAGCGGCAACAGTTATTATTTTAAACCCATGCAAGGTTGAAAGCAATAACAAACATTAGCCTTTATACTTAACTTTATTGTATGAAGATTGCCACCTATAACGTAAACGGCGTAAACGGCCGGTTGCCGGTGCTGTTGCGCTGGCTAAACGAAACAAAGCCAGATGTTGCGTGCTTGCAAGAGCTGAAGGCACCGCAGGAAAAATTTCCCGAAGCGGCGATAAACGATGCCGGTTACCAAGCCATTTGGCATGGGCAAAAAAGCTGGAACGGCGTAGCCATACTAAGCCGGATTGGCAAACCAGCAGAAATAAGGCAAGTGTTGCCCGGCGACACGGAAGATGAACAGAGCCGTTACATAGAGGCGAACATACAGGGTATAACCGTGGGCTGCCTGTACCTGCCCAACGGCAACCCTGCGCCGGGGCCTAAATTTGATTACAAACTCGGCTGGTTTGCACGGCTGGCAACCCATGCCCAAACATTGCTTAACCAACAAGTGCCGGTAGTGCTAGCGGGTGACTATAACGTAATACCCACCGACATAGACGCATATAAGCCGGAGCGCTGGGTAGATGATGCGCTGTTTAGGCCCGAAACGCGGCAGGCTTTTGCCAACCTTACCGCACAGGGCTGGACGGATGCCATACGCACCCTGTACCCCACCGAAACCATTTATACTTTTTGGGATTATTTTCGCAATGCCTATGAGCGCAATGCAGGCCTGCGTATTGACCATTTTTTGTTGAGCCCACAGGCTGCCAAACTTTTGGTAAGCGCAAATGTTGACCGCAACGTGCGCGGCTGGGAAAAAAGCAGCGACCATGGGCCGGTTTGGATTGAGCTTAAAGACTAACAGGTGGCTTTTATTTAGGCGGATAGCAAATACAAGCTCGGGTTATATAAAGCTAAATTGATAACGAGCATAAACATCGCCATAAATCACAAGACTCTTGCTTTCCTGGAACAATACATAAAAATGGGCTTCAGGTTGGGTTTCACCATCACACTTAACAACTAAAGCGAAGTATTAACCAACGTAAAATAATAATACCGTATGCGAAAAATTATCGTAACCGAATTTATTACGCTTGATGGTGTGGTGGAAGCACCCGGCGGTAACGAAACCCCGCACCCCCACGGCGGGTGGATGGTCAAGTACGGCAGCCCAGAAACAGGCCAGTATAAGGTTGATGAGCTTGCAAGTGTGGATGCCTTGCTGCTGGGCAAAAACACCTACGAAAACTTTGCCGCCTATTGGCCCGGCCAAACAGGCCCCGCTTTTGCCGACCCGATTAATACTATGCCCAAATATGTTGTATCCACCACCCTGCAACAGGCTGGGTGGACCAACTGCCACCTACTGCGTAACGTTGCCACCGATGTGGCGGCCCTCAAGCACACGCCGGGCGGTAACATACTCGTGTACGGCAGCGCCACCCTGGTAAAGGCACTGCTTCACCACAACCTTGTAGACGAGTTGCGGCTGATGGTGTTTCCCGTGGCGGTTGGTGGCGGCCTAAGATTGTTTGATGACAACCTAGCCTTACGCAATTTTAACCTTATGCGCTCGCAGGCCACAGAGAAAGGCGTTCTGATGCTGGAATACCAGCCGGTTGGGTAAAAGGTGGCTGAATGCTACCCAAGTGGGCATTATAGTTCTGGCGCAGGTCTCCCGACCTGTGCCAGTTGCAATAACAAAATAAGAACATTGCATTGCTGAGATTTATTTAAATTGCTTTGCCATAAAAACAACCTCAACCATATGAAAAAGTATTTAACCCTACTGCCTTTGCTATTTCAGCTATGTTTTACTGCTATAGGCCAGCCTGCTGTTTTACACCTGCATGTTGCAAATGGCCAATCACTAAATGGTTCGCTGTTCATGCCCAGCCAGCCGGCGCAAACCACACAAGCTTTGGTGTTTAACAGCAGTAATACCGCCACGCAAGCCTTTCAGTTAACCCAACCCTCGTTTGTGCAACTGTTTTGCTATAACCCAAAAAACTACTCCTCCCCCCACCTCTACTATTTGTTCTACCTCTCCCCCGGGGATGACCTTCAATTTAACGCCGATACCAAGGCTGCCAGTTTTGTGTGTACGGTAACAGGCAAAGGCGCCAGCAACAACCAATCGTTTTTAGCGGCCATTGAACAGGTTGCGTTGGATGAATATAGGGGCGATACATTACCCTACCGTGTGCTAACCGTGATTAACAAGGCGCAAACATACAGGCAGAACAAACTGGCGGAGTATGTTAAAATGTACAAGCCTACTGACACGTATATATCCAATTGGACAAAAAGTTTGGCCTATTACGCCTGCGACGCGTATTATGCTTTTAAAGAAAACAATAAGTACGGCATTGGCGGTGCTTACGAACGGAATTATGCAGCCTGGCAAAAACCAATGGACAGCCTGCTTACCCAATTGAAACTAAACAACGATGGGGCATTGGCAGCCTTCCGCTACCAACAATTTATACGGTCATTTTTAAGCCGCGAAAAAGAACATTTCGAAACCGCATCCTGGCAACACCCGGCAGCATTTTTCAAGCAATGGTATAAAACGGGCATCGCAGAGGGCAGAAAGCTATTTGACGCCGACCCCAAAAATGCCGTGCAGGAAAAAATCATCAACCGGTACTTTACCGGCAAAACGGCGGAATACCTGTACGCCGTATTGTTTAACGATGCCATCACCAGCAGCAACCCACAAAATATTCCCGCCATATTTGCACGGTTTAAAACCAAATACCCCACCAGCCCCTATATTGGGCAGTTTAACCAAGCAGTGGCCGATATTGCTGAAAAAGAACAACGCACCCTGAACAGCAACATGGTGTTTTTACCCAGTAACGGCAAAACATTCAATACCCTGGGCGATGTGGTGGCCGCCATGAAGGGTAAAACGGTGCTGGTGGATATGTGGGGTACCTGGTGCGGGCCCTGCCGCGAAGAGATTGAAAAAAACAGCAAGGCCATACGCGACCACTTTACCGGCAGCAAGCTTGATTACCTATACATTGCCAACAACGATTTGGAAAATGAAGACAAATGGAAAAAACTGATTGCCTATTTTAACATGCAAGGCATGCACCTGCTTGCCAACCAACAGCTGACCGAAGATATAATGGCTAAGGTAAAAGGCGACGGCTTCCCCACGGTGTTTATTATTAAAAAAGACGGCACCATCGAGTTATCAAAAACCGCCTACCCCATACAGCGCGATGTGCTGATTAACCAACTGGAAGATGATTTGAAGGAATAACATGGTTTGCGATACCGCGCTGCCGCTGGTGGGCGCAGTTTACCTTTTTGGGCTGATGGAGCATGGTTATATGAACGAAATAGGGGTTGGCGAGAGTGGGGATAGTCCAGTCAATGCCGTTTGGTTAAGCCCATATACTCGGTTGTCCAAAAGGACTCCGTTGGAGTGGGGTCACAACCGGGGCCCGCACCGGGATGTGTGTCTCCACAAATCCCGGCGTTAATCCCGAAGCCGTGCCGAAAAGCTGGATTAACGGGCGTTTTTTAAACGTTAGTGCTAATGATGCCGCACAGTGCCTGGGAACACACGAGGCATTGCCAAGATCACGCTTCGGAGAAGGGAAATACCTAAACAAAAACTGGCCAATTTTAAGACTTGGCGCGGCAAAATAGTACCTAATTTAGCGCATGCGGTTACGCGAACGCACTCGCTGCGGACGAGCATAGTGCCATGTGGCGGATGCACTAATCAACACAAATAACAACAAAAAAAAAGTACTATGAGAAAGCTGGTTTTATTTATGCATATATCGCTGGATGGTTTTGCAGCAGATGCCAACAGCGGCCTGGGTTGGATTGGTTACAACAGTGAATTGCAGCAATATGCTGATGGCATAGTGGCCACTGTCGGCTCGCCTGTATATGGCCGGGGAACCTATGCGTTGATGGCAGGCTACTGGCCTGGGGTACTCAATGACCCCAATGAAAGCGAACGCAGTAAGGCACATGCACAATGGGTAAATAATGCAACCAAATATGTGTTTAGCAAAACCATGAAAAAAGCAGAATGGAACAACACGGTCGTTATAAACGACAACATTGCCGAAGAAATAAATAAGCTGAAGCAACAACCGGGTAAAGACTTGGTAATATTTGGCAGCCCCACCCTGGCACATTCGTTTATGGCGCTGGATTTAATTGATGAATACCAGCTTACGCTTAACCCAGTACTGTTGGGCAGTGGTATACCCGCCTTTGAGCATATAAAAAACAAAACCAATCTTACGCTGGTAAAAGCCACCCCATTGGGTAACGGTGTGGTGGGCTTGCATTATGTGCGGGCGTGAGAGCGTAAGTCTGGCGCAGGCCTCCTGACCTGTGCCGCACCGTTACTTGTTTTATAAAAACACCGGAATTGCCAGCCCAAAGAAAGCCCGCATTGCGCCAACTTGAAATGCCCCTTCGTTTAGTTTGCCAGAGTTAAACAGCGCGCTGATAACATTTAAGTTGCCTACACTCGGCAGCGGCTATACTTGGTGATAGCCTTTTGCATAAGGGCAACAAGTAATGGCTGGGCACAGGTCGGGAGACCTCCGCCAGTTTGCATGCTGCCTACGCGAAATTGCCTGCAGCCGACCTTTATTGGGCTTTGGTGCTAATCATGCCGCAGAGTGCCTACCAACACACAAGGCCTTTGCCAAGGACACTCTGAGGAGAAGGAAAGCACAAGCAAAAAAATGTTAACTAAGTTCCAAAATATAATCGGCATAATTTATCCCGTTTAACCTACCCTATTTAAGGGGATTTTTTTTATGCTACTACGCGTACCTTCGCCACTTCATAGGATATTGGAATTGCGTCGCTGGGTTTCTACCCAGCGTTTTTTGATGCATTCCACTATTTCCCACTACACACGATTGTTTATTCGCACATATTGTTTATTTTATGTCACCTTTTCATGTTTATTTGATGCCACGAACTTAACATTTTTTAAAATGTACATGCTTCTTATTCAACATCACTATTTGAAACGATGACTTAATTCAATTGACATTATAGAGAGTGGCGGTGCCAAGAACCAATTTACAGGCCTTGAACAATAAGAAGGCCGAGTGCAGAATAATAGTTTTTTAGAAAGCACGATGTAGAAACAAAGCGCTTAATCCGTACTTTAATTGAATCCATAATAACAAAACCTAAAAAAAAAATAATTGGCTCAGTATTGACAGTAACGATTAAAAACCCTTGCATACTAACGGTGACACTTAACAACATTGTGTGATTGCCACACGCTAAACGCCTATCGCTTTTTTGCACGGCTTTCAAACAACGCATTTGATCAATCATACAGTTAAACATTTTTCACAATTATGCATTGGCGAATCAAATTATATTGAGTAGATACTGCTGTTTTAATTGAAAAAACACCCATCCATTTTACGCCATAATTCAATTAAAAATTCAGTGTTGTTTCGCTCCAATATAAAAACGCCAATTCGTATAAAAATATCTACCCTAAAAAAAGGCAGATATAAACAAACTATCGGAAAACCATCATTACAAAATAATCTTGATTCATTTTTGCATAACTACTATCCCACTTTGATGCTTACAATAAAGTTATATCAAAATATAGTACCAATAAAAATAATACAATTGCACAAACAACTAAATAAATCAATGCTTAAGAAAGCCTGTTTTGAAACATTCTTTCTTCGCTTAAACTTGCCCTTGCGTGTATCTCATATATATCAAAATAAAACCAACGCTTGATATAATATTGCTTTGTTGCTTTTGGCAACCTAAATGACTTATAAATAATCAACGCAATGACAGCCCCACCGTTTAACAATAACAGTAATTTAAAAATAAGTATCATCACACAATATTTTTGTTGCTCCCATGTGGAATTTTTGCCTATTAATTTTCACCAAAGGTATGCACAAAACACAGTTGTAAGACCCCTTGTATTAGGGGTCTTACGAGTCGGAACTGGCTCAGGTTTCCCAAACTCTGTCACGCAGCTAATTGTCAAAAAAACACCGGAATTGCCAGCCAAAAGAAAGTCATCCACGTGCTACCTCGAAATGCCCCTTCGGTTTTTCCTGCCTCATTTAAACTGCACACTGACAACATCTAAGCTGCCTGCGTCCGACATTTGAAGGAATAAGAGGTTTTTTACCCTTTAACTATAATCAGCGATTAACAATTAATACCAAGGTCAACATAACATTGAATTAATGACTGACAGCTATCGCACTATAAAGCTATCGTGCTTGTGCGGCTGCTGATATCTTTTACAATCACATCAATTTCATTAACAGACGTTGATAAATGCATTAAACATTCTTCCTTTTCCTCCGCTGATAAACCAACCCCTGAAAGCAAATTCATAATCCCAATCATTCTCGATACCGGAGCCCGTAATACATGCGAATTAAACCAGGCTATCTCCCGCAGTTTTTTGTTTTGCGTTTCAATAGCGGTGGTATATTTTTTTGTTTCTGTAATTTCTTCCATTTCTAACATCATACCCAGTATTTCCTCTTCATTGTCTATTACCGGAAAGATTCTGATGTTAAAAACTAATTCAGCACCATTTGTTTGTTGGTAGGCAACTTCATAACTTACCACCCGCCCCTGCAACACCAATTTAATATAATTTTCAAAAACTACTACTCTTTCCACAGGCAAACAATCGACAAAGTTGCCTCCCTTATCTATTTCTGTATTAAAAACAAGGCGTACAAATTCGACAGCCGTTCGGTTTAGCTCAAGAATAATCTGTTCCCTGTCCAGCAAAAAGTACGCAATTTTGGTTGTTGCCAATATCGCTTTCAGGTTGGCATCCGTTTTCACCAGGCTCGTTTCGGCCGCAAGTATTTTTGTAACATCCTTAAACAACAATAGGCGTACACTTTTTCCATTAAAAACAATATCGTTTGCATTAATCTCTGCAACTACGTGGGTTTTGTCCTTCTTAAAATATCTTTTTATTCCCATGGCCATAGGGCTTTCTATCTGCTTTTCAAACACCTCCTTTTGCCTTTGTATGTGTTCATTTGGCCTTAAAATAGCAATGGTAGTATCTAACAATTCCTCTTTTTCGTAGCCAAAAAGGTTAGTGGCGGCCTTATTCACCTCAATGATTGACAGGTCGTCTTTTGCGACCATAATCATGGGCTGAGGGCTATGGTAAAAAAGCAATTGGTACTTTTGTTCAGATAGCTGTAATTGTTCTTCAGCCCGTTTCCGTGCGGTTACATCCAATAAAGTACCCATTATGGCAGATGCACCATCAATTTGCACTACGTTGCAATAAAACTCCACATAATTAGCACTTCCATCTTTTTTCCTACCTACAAAAAAAATGCGCTCGTTGCCAAGTTCGCCCGAATATTTTTTTAATAAAATTTCCTCGGCAATAATCCGGTACTGCTCCGCTATAATTAAGTTAACTGCACTTTCGCTATTGTGTATTAGTTCATCAGGCTTATAACCGAAAATTTCGGCAAAACACGGATTTACGTAAACAAATTTGTGATTTTGTATTACAAATGTGCCAACCAACGATTGTTCGGTAATTGACCTAAATTTATTTTCACTTTCTTTATAAAGTCTCAATAATTTTTCTAGTTCATGTGTCCGTTCGGCAACTTTGGTTTCAAGCTTACCATTCCATGTTTGTAACGCCAACTCCGCCTTAAGGCGCGCTGAGTCAATTTTGTTAAGCCATCGGCCTACATACCATAACGCAATTAATATTATACAAATAACAACGAAGATAAATAGCGAATATTTAGAATCAAATTGCCATATTTTAAAGCCTAGGTACTTTATTTTTATAATGGCAGCCACCAAAAAAATAAACGGTATAAACGCTAAAAATTTCCGAGCCATTCTTTGGCCCAAAAGGGGTCCATTTATAAGCTTTACAATACCTAAAGAAGGATGATATGCGGCCCCAACGATTGAGGCAACAAAGGTTATAATGGAACAATATAAAAAATTGGGGCCGTAGTCGTGCAGTTTATCAATAAACCCATCGTTGGATATAATACTGATGATTAAAAGCCCAGATCCGGCAGTCAAAAAATGGTTACAATACTGCCCTCCCCCCTGCCATTGTCTACTTTTTGTGCCAAGCAAAAGAAATGCTAGGCCTGCAAAAACAAACATTATAGCACTACCTAGCTGGGGCCGCCCAGGATATGGCAAGCCGTGGGCTTGGAATACCAAGTCGGGTGCAAAAAACTGGTCAATGCCAAGGTCTACATTAAAAGCATATTCGGAAAGCGTTAAACTACCCAACAATATCAGCAGAAGGCTCAGCAAAATTTTAGCTATCTCCAAGCCTCTGCTTTTTCTAAACAAACGCAATAGGAAAAGCATGCCCCAAAAAGCTAAACTTATAGCAGTATTAAATTTAGTATTGTGATATTTTGGAAAAAAGTTGGTAAAAAACAAAGGATCACCAAACACTGCAAAAACCATATACACCAAACCCGATACCAAAAGCCAAAGGCCTACAACCAAGTTTATTTTATTACTTTTAAGAATTTTCACTGTAAAAAATGTTTTCTAAAAAAATTGGGTTCCCACAAAGAATACTTGGTTATTTGTCAGGAGTACAAAACTAACTTTGTTACTAAAGGCACAAAACCCCATAAATAAGGGACTTTGGATATTTTAAGCATTTCTTAATAAGTTATTATAAGAACTATTTAGTGCTGCTATTCGGATGGTTATATTGCCACGGTTTTAGAGCGTTGTTTCCAATATCTGAGCAATACCCAACGCAAACTACCCCGCATACAGCAACTGGCAAAAATTCCGCCAAACCATATCCAAACCTTCAGCGTTGTACGCCATTGGCAAATTATTAGCCTAACGTTAATATCCGTCTGGCGCACAAAAGCAAGAATTTCGCCACATTTGTTGTTTCCCAAAAAGCATTTAAACACACCACCAGTGAAAGCGCAAAAACGTATAGCTACATGGGTTTGTTGCCTGCTCGTATTATCCGCAGCAGCACAGCATACCACAACAATAACCCCAGCACCCAGAAAAGACCAACGCGCCCCGGTTGACAGCACCTGGGGCGAACTTACTGCGGGGGATAAAATGTTCTCCAACAGCGAGTTGTTCAACCCCGCTGGGCAAACCCTGGATTTGGCAAAAGGCACCAGGGTGTTGAACATTGGCCTGGCCCAGCAAGGCAAGTTTTTGGTGGTTAAAAAAAACAACGGCTTGGCGGTTGTTGACGCCAACGGTTTTACCTTGGCAAGCCAGCTGGGGTACGAGAAAAACGAAAGCGGCAGCATGTACGGCCTCACGGTGGCCGGCGACGACTCCACCGTGTATTTTACCGGGGCCAAAAAAAACCTATACATCGCCAACATAAGCAACACAGGCGCATTAACACTCACCAAAAAAATTGATGTGTCGGTGGGTGACAAAACAACCACCCCCTTGGGTATTGGGCTGTACAGCAACAATATTGCGTTAGTGGCCTTGGCCATAAGCAACGAGGTGGCCGTGGTAGATGTTGCCGCAGGCAAAGTTATTGGCCATATACCCGTAGGTGTTTGCCCCTATGCCATCATCATCAGCAAAAACAAAAGGTTTGCTTTTATAAGCAATTTTGGCGGCCCGCACGCCAAAAAAGGCGACAGGACAGAAAAATCGGCGGGTACGGATGTTGCCGTGGATGACCGCTCCGTGGCATTGCGCGGCTCCGTAACTGTCATTGATATTAAGGCAAGAAAAACGGTTGCAGAAATAACCACCCGTATACACCCGGAAGCGATGGTGCTGTCGCCCGACGGCGGTTTGTTGTATGTTAGCGACGAAAGTGGTGACGGCATAAGTGTAATTGATACCAAAACCTTTACAGTGGCACAGCAATTTGGCACAAAGCCAGATGCATCCCTGCCCTACGGCAGCCTTACCACGGCACTGGCCTTTAGCCCAAACGGCAACGTGCTGTATGCAGCCAATGCGGGCAACAACGCCATTGCGCTGATTGACCCGAAGCGCCCCGAAAAAGGACCCTATGGCTTTTTGGCCGCCGGTGGTTTTCCGGGGTCCGTTTGCACAGATGGGCGCAATGTATACATTGGCAATGTTACCCCGCTTAAACAGGGTGCCTTGCAAAAAGTGGCCGTGCCGCAAACCAAAGCCCAGCTGGATGCCTATTCGGTTACTGCAAAAAAAGGCTTCCATTTTATTGACATGCTAAGGGCACAGGCGCGGGCCAACTTGCACGCCGCACCCACACCTGTACCGGCCAACGCAGGCGAACCCTCTGCCATAAAACACGTGGTGTACATTATACGGGAAAACAAAAAATTTGACCAGGAGTTGGGCGACATTGGCATGGGCAACTGCGACCCTAAGCTGGTGCAGTTTGGCGACACCGTAACACCCAACGCGCACAGCCTGGCCAAGCAGTTTTTGCTGCTTGACAACTACTACTGCAACGGCGTAAACTCCAGCGACGGCCACCAATGGGCCATACAGGGCATTACCACGCCGTACCACGAGAAAGATTTTTCGGCAGGGCGTTGCTCCTACGATTTTGGCACCGACCCACTGTGTTATGCGGGCTGCGGCTTTATTTGGGACCACCTGATGCGTAAGGGAATCTCGTTCAGGAATTTTGGTGAAACCGACCTTGCCGATGTTACCCCAGGCAAAACTTGGACCAACATTTATGATGCCTGGAAAACCAATAGCGACTCCGTGTGGTATAAATGCGCCTACCAACTGGGCGGCCTGGAAAAATACAGCGATCTGCGTTTTCCCGGCTGGAACCTGACCATTACCGACCAAGTAAGGGCCGACAGGTTTATTGAGGCCCTGCACGAATATGAGGCCAAGGGTAGCCTGCCCGAGTTTACAATAATCTATTTACCCAACGACCATACCAGCGGTTTTGGCGACGGCATACCCACCCCGCGCGCTTATGTTGCCGATAACGACCTGGCCACAGGCAGGGTGATAGAAGCGCTTACCAAAAGCCCGTTTTGGAAAGATATGGCCATATTTGTAAACGAAGACGACCCGCAAAGCGGCACCGACCATGTGGATGCCCACCGGAGTGTGTGTTATGTTGCCAGCCCCTACGCCAAACGGCACACGCTGCTGAGCAAGTTTTACAACCAATCCAGCGTGCTGCATACCATTTGCCAAATATTTGGCGTGCAACCCATGAACCAGCTGGTGGCCATGGCACCCCTAATGACCGACTGTTTTTTAAAAACCCCCGATTTTACGGGTTATACTGCCCTAACACCTGCCGTGGCAGTAAACGAAATGAACCCGCCAAAAAACAAGCTGGGCAAAACAACCGCTATGCTGGCCCCGCTTACCCAACGGATGGACTTTTCCAAACCCGACATGATTGACAGCGATGCGCTGTTGTTTAGCAAGTATATATGGTCTACCATTTATGGGGAGCGGCCCTTTCCTACAAAATATTTTGCCGTGCAGCCCAAAAACCTAAAGGCACTGGGCTTGAAATTAGGCAGCCAGGGTAAAGATGGGGATGATTAAAGGGGGGGAAGGCTTAGTGTAAACCTATAAGGTTTCAAAAACCTTATAGGTTTACACTAAGAGCCCAATACATTAGGTTTTGCGGAAGGCTATGCCGGCAAAACCGTTTCCTTATGCACAAAAACATAATTGGTAGCGGGTTGGCTGGTAAACACTTCAAGCTGCTGCCCTTTAAAAACCATTACATCGTATTCAAGGCCCCGCATCAGGTCAACCACGGGGTCAAGCATTTCGTTGTCCCACAGTTCACAATATATGATGGGTTTGTGCTGCTTCAACAACTGCATGCCGCCTTGCAACACAAAAAACTCAAAATTTTCCACGTCAATTTTTAAGGCTGCAATTTTTGCTTCCTGTTTAAGTGCGGCTATATCGTCCAGCTTGGCAACCCGCACTTTGTACACTTCGCCGCTGTTCCAGTCGTCGTACCGCCCGTTTACTTCCACATGGCTAAGGCCAAACATGCGCACGTTGTTTATTTCGGGTACCACTATCCGCATGGTGCCTGTTTCGTGGCCCAGCGCATTTTCGTGCAGCACTACGTTTTTAAGGCGGTAATGTTTAACAATACGCTTAAAAACCGCACAATTAACGGGCACCGGCTCAAAAGCGTGTATCACCGCATGGGGAAATTTTTTCGCCAGCGGCACGGCGGTCATGCCAATGTTGGCACCAATATCCAATATGGCCCCATCGGGTATCAGCGGTATAAACTTGGGGAAATCATCATTAATACCATACACCTTGCCGAAAAAAATTCTAAACCGGGCAAAATAGTACAGGTAGGTTTGCTGGCCCAGTGTTTTTTGTAACAGCCGCTGGATGAGTTTTTTCATACGCAATGGGTCCACAGCTATTGAAGGGTAGCCTCGCTGCGGATAACCACGAATATACTAAACCGTAGCGAAAACCTGAAGCCGAACGATTTGCGGTGTGGGTAAAATACAAATCATTGGTGATTATTGATCATAAAAATCAATGTAGCCAAGGCTATACCCCTTAAATATGGGCTTTTTTGGGATACTTTTCCTGCTAATTTGCATATTGAAAAAAACCAACAGCAGGATTTAGCTGGTTACCTAAATTGCTACACCTAATTTTACTATGGGGATTATAAAGAGCTTAACTACGGAAAATCTAGCCATTCTATTGGCATATTGGACCATTTTAGTGTTAGCCTTTATTGCGGTGGTGGAAATAGCTTGCAATTATAAAGGCCAATTGGCTGCCAAAATTTTTGTGTTATGCATGGCAGGGAGTTTTATAACCCGGAGTACAGCACAAATTTTATACATAACAACCCATGATTTTTATCAGTTCTACCAGCTTTCGATATTGTTTTGCAATGTTTGCCTAATGCTCTTTTTAGGCATTATCAGCAACGACAAAGCCACCAAGAAAAGCCTTTCATATTTTGCATTGGCTTTGCTAGCGCTAAGCATACCGTTTGTGGCCATATTGCTTACTAAAAAAGTTTTAACGCAACATCCGGCAACCATTTATTTATTGTTTGTTGTAAGAATTGCTTTCACTTTGGTGATAGGGCACTTTCTATATAAGCATATCAAAAAATTTCCGGCAAATAATGTATACTTAACTAGCTTACGTAATTGGGTATTTAATTGTTTTATCGCAGTTTGGTTGCTGGTAGCACTTCTCACCATAAAACTGCTTTTTCCGGGCCTTTCTTTTTTTACCACCTGCTGTATTGGCATAGTGGAATTTGCCATGGTTTTAGCGTTAATCTTTAGGCCACAGTTTTTAAACAACGCCATCCCCGAAAAAATAGCGGGCTGGGCAGTTTTTACCGACCAAAATAAAAAACAGGTTAACGAACAAAAATTTGGGGAAAACTTTTTTTTACATACCTATTACACCAAAAAACAGGCATCACCTACTGATTTTTCAGAAATTATAGGTACCTCTACAGAAGACCTAAATCTGTATGTAATTCAAAAATATACACTTAGTTTTTCCGATCTTTTAAACAAACATCGGGTAATTTATTTTAAACAACTGATCATTAATGGCGGGTACAAACAATACACGTTAGAAGCATTGGCTGATATGGCAGGGTTTGGCAGCAGGCAAAGCATGTATAATGCCTTTAAAAAATTTGAAGGATGCTCCCCATCCGATTTTGTTGCGCTGGTTAATACCTAAACAGTAGCACGTGCGCATTTGCAGGGTGCTACTGTTTATTTAATACGTAAACCCAGCATTATAAAATTTCAATCTCTGTTTCTGCTACTTTAAGCGCCTGATCGCTGCCAAAATCAACAATGGTATCCAGCGTGTAAATGCCTTTGGGTATCCCGGCAGGCAGTACCTGTGGTAATACAAACCGGTCGTTGGGCATGCTATTAAAATCAACCGGTTTAGCCTTCCACTCGTACATAGTTTTGGTATTGCTTAACTCAAAACGCACTTGCCCTTCGGTAACCAAATCGCCGGTGTTTTTTATTACTGCGTTTAACACATATTGTTTTACCTTAATTGTATCAGCCGGTTTTCCTTTTTTTGTACTATCCTGCGGCGGGTAAACCATTACGGAAGTTAAATAAGCATCTAACAATTCAATATTTTTGTTTTGTAGCTGGGGTGGCTCGTTATACACCTGTACATTTACCTTAAGGCTGTATTTAAAATTTGTTTGTACTTTATTTTTGTCAACCTGTTCTAACGTATTGGTGTTTCGCTGCACTAAATAAAGCATGGCTGCAGTAGTTACGCTGTCATCGCCCGGTGGCAACTGTAGCGTAACGTCAATGGTTTTTGTTTCGCCGGCGCCCAGGGCTAATTGGTCGGGCACCACTTTTAGGTATTTACTTATGCCATTGGCAAAAACCTCACCCGGGGCGGCAAATTTCTTTTGGCCAGTAGTGTCGCGCCGCCAATCGTTAAAGCTGCAAACCAATACAAAATTACCGCTGGTATTATTGCTAATGGTTATGGTTTGGGTTTCGGTTTGGCCTCCTGGTTGTTTAAAAAACAGCTTAGTGGGGCTAACACCAAAACCTGTTTGGGCCAGCGCACACCCACAAATATTTATTAATAAAATACTGGTAAAAACTTTTTTATGTAGTGCCATTTTTAAAAAACGAAATATTAAGTAACCAAAAATTATTAGGTAAAGGGCCTATACTGCTACTTGTTGCAACTGATGAACCTTAACGCTGTTACAATAAGTCAAATAATTTTGGGGTAGCAAAGCCGTTTACTTTTACCTGCCCTATGTTGGGTATAACCTCATTTAATTTTTACAGGTTTATCGCATTATATCTCGTCAACCGCAACTGTAACCTGTACAATACAGGCATCCGCCACCGGTGAATATACCTTATCGCGGTAAGCATCGATGCTGAACAAATACCCAGCTGTAACCCAAACTGATTTTACGCCAGCCAATATCTCCGGTGTCGGTCGTAAAACCATGTTAAAGCGCATTTACCAAAAGCGCAACCTAATTCATTCCAGAAAAGCTACAATTGGTCAAACTGGTACACCAACGTGGTTGTATAATCACTAGCGGCAGTGGCATTTAACAGGGCCACCGGTAAATAATAGGCGGTGGTAAAACGCATACCAACACCGGCACTATACGTAGGCACAACTACCTGAAAATCAGTACTCATCACTATCTTATCCGACATATTTCCGTTGGGCAACCCTAACGAAAGCAATATTGCGCTTATGGGTATTTTACTGGTTGTTGTGGGGCTCTCCATATCACCCAAGGCTTTTACGCTTATACTAAAAGGTACAGCAAACGATACCATCAGCATATTATCCACCTCGTAAAACGGGTTGGTATTGCTGCCTGCGGGCGGGGGCGTATAAACAGTAGTACTTTGGTCTGTTGGTGGCGCTGTTATTATCAATACCGGCGGTACGGCCAACACCAGCGTTTGACTGGCACTAGCGCGCCGCTGGCTTACACCAATTGCGCTAAGCAGCAGCAATGCCAACAAGGTAATGCAACACCGCCAACATTTAACAAAACTGTACACCATACAAAAAAGGCCTTTACGTATATAAAATACCCCAGTTAACAATATTAAAAAACGCCGGTACAAATAAATATGTGGGTTTACAAAACACTGCTTTTGTAAACCCACATGGCCTACTACTACTAATTAAAGACCATCAATTTCTATCGTAACGCCCATAGTATAGCTGTCGCTGTTGGTATTGGCCACAGTATTTTGGTCAAACAGCCAGCCAAAATTATAGTTGTTAGATTGAGCTCTCCACTCATCTGTGCCACTATAAAGAAATATTGATTTAGCGGCAGAATAAGGTGCAAATGACCATTGTGAAATTGGGCCGCCAAAATGGCAATACAGTTGCACCCCGTTCATATCAATAGTATTGTTACTGTTATTGCTACCAGTTATGCTGGTTTGGTTTGCGGTTGCAAACATGTGATACGGCACGTTTGACCTTACGTACAAGCCACCGGTTTGAACAATATAGGCATCCCTGTGGTTAGTGGACGCATCGGCAGTGGTAACAGTAACACCATCAAGCGATTGTGATGAGGTTCCATTGTCAAACCATATATTCATGGTTGGGTTTACACTTAACTGTAGCGTTTGGGTGGCAGACTTTACCGTTTGCGCATTAACCGTTACCGATGCAACTACTACACTTGTTGCAACAAGCACACTTCTTAGAAGTTTTTTGTTGTTCATAATTAAAATTTATTCTGACGAAAATAGTTGCTAGGGATAAGCGCCAAAAAACCTATGTGTAAAACCGCTACTTTCGTTTGATTATCAAGTTAAAAAGAATTACATTTTTTAACATATTAATGGTTAATAACTTAAAATGTTTAAAACACCGGGTACAATTACGCATTATTTTCAATGCCTATTATTGCTTCGGGGCACAACACACAACGGTACTTTAAAGACTGTACAGCTCTACTTCAACGGTGATCCCAAGGTTGTATGTATCGGGCGGCGCATTGTATAGCCTATTTTAAGTAAGATTTCTGCCAGTTAACATCAAAATACCCATTACACGGCGTATTGCTCCCCAGCTGGCACATTTCTTAATGCCGTTGGTTAAAGGTTTTTATTTCCACCTGGCGGCCACCCGCACCGGTAACCCTTATTTGCAATAGTTGGGCATAGCCCGTTACAGCGTCAACAGTAAAATTGGCGACTGCCGCATTACCAGCAGTTTTTCGGTCGGGCAAAAAACAACGGTAATTGGCGGCTGGCAGTTTAAGGGTAAACACCCCATCAGCGCCGGTAAATGTACTAAATTGGTTACCAGCATCGTCTATAAAGGCCAAGCGTACGCCTTCTAAGTCAATATGGGTTAAGTCAAATTTGCTAAGGGCAATATCAAGTTTGCCGGTAACAGCAAATTGCGGGGGTATGCCCAACTGCTGGCTGCTGTTTTTAAGGGTGGTTACTCTTTTTTCAATAAAATTTTGTTGTCTTGCATCGCCGTAATTAATTTTTACGGTATGCAGGCCTTTGGCAAGGTTTTTAATAAAAACCGTACCCCGCCCATCTGTAATAAGCCCCAGGTTATCTAATGTTAACGGCAATTGCGCTACATTTTTTTCAGTGGGTTGTTTTATGCCATCATTGTTATTATCCTCAAAAACAGTTAAACTAAGATTAACCGTGCCCGGGTTGGCCTGTTGCCAGTTAAATTGCTTTTGAACCTGCAATTGAAATTGGTTGTTAGCCATTGCTGTACCCGATTTTAAGAAGCTACCCAAAAAATTTATCATCCAACCATTGCCAACATTTAGCTCGGCATGCTCGTTTACCCCCAAATTAACAATACCACTGGGGTTGCGGTAAAAGTTAACACCAGTTGCAAATTTTAAATTGTTTAATAAATTTACTTTGTAGGTAAAGCTTGCATGTTGGGTATGTAGCGGCAATTTATCTTTTACGCCAAGCTGGTTAAGCAGGTCGTAAATATAATAAGGGCCGTTTTGGTCAATAACATCAAGGTGAAACTTATTAAAAAACACCCCGAGGCTTATTTTAAGCGCTATGGTTTTGTTAAAAACACCAGGCACAAGGCTGTAGTGGTAACTGCCGGCGTCGGCCACCGCCGTAAAACCAAACCGGGGCCATGTTTTGCTAATTTCTATTGCCGCATGCACCGACGACATATTTACCGGCGTGCCGGCATTTAACAGTTGCTGGTTAAACAAATAGGTTGCCAAGGCAAAAGGCAGCGCTTTATTTTGGTTATTTAACCTTAGCTGCGCCAATAAATTGGCGGTAAAGTTATTGCTGTGCTGCAGCGTATCGTTATACACCGGTATTTCCGAAATGTTTTTATTGATGTTTAAGTTTAAGGCAGTTTTTTTAGTGGCCAAAAAATTTACAAAGCCAACTATGCCTGTACGGCCTTGTACGTTGCCAGCAAAATTGGCGCTGCCAAGGGTAACCTCTAGCCCCTGCTGCCATTTTTTACGCTGGTTATTATACCCAAATTTAGCCTCCGCACCGTTTAAACTGCTGTCGGCATGGCCCGGCCGCCGCAGCTTGGCAATGCTTGTACCCAATAACACCGAAAAGCTGCTGTTGGTGCTAATTTTACGTTTGAATGATGCAAAATGCAACTGCCCACGGGTGTTGTCATCAAACCTATTAAAATAACTGCTGCCATAAGCAAACTCGTTCAGCAACCCTGCGCCGCGTAGGGTAATTTTAACCGCGGCACCTTCGTTACGAATACCAACGCTTGTTGACAGTGCAGAGAGCACATTTTGCCTGCTTATTGCCCAGGCTTCAACAATTTTATTTGCATTGGCCTCGCCTGCCTTAAAGTAAACCCCAAAGCCTGCAACAGGCAGGCCAAAATCGGTAAGTTGGGTGTTGCCTAATTGCATAAAAAAAGGCCCATGGCGCCATTGCAGGCCGCCGCTAAAAAATGTGCCATTTTTTGTTACACCCGGTTGGTAGGCAACATTAAAACCAACACCATTGGCATTAGCGGGCAGTGTGCTTGCGGCTGTTAAAGCGTAACCAATATACTGCCCACCGGTGCTTAACATAGTGCCTACGGTAAGCACCCGTTGGGTAGGTGGCGGTGCACCCTTTTTTGTTATAAAGCCCTTGCTAAACAGCCAGCGTATACTAAACGAAAAAGCTGCGGCCTGCTTCCCAGCCTCATCGTCAATGGTAACCGCTACAACACCGTCATAACTTTTCAATCCATCAACACCCGGCAAAACGGTAAAATCCAGGTTTATAACGGTATCCTGCCCAGGCAAATTCACCCATTTGGTTTTTGTTTTGGTTATTGCCACCGGCAGCCTATTGCTGCGCTGCAGTTCCAAAAAAACTCTTTTGCTGTCGCCTAAGTTATTTTTAAATGAAACCGGTATGGTAAAATGTTTGCTGCTTTGCTGCAACACAACCTCGTTGTTAAGGGCATGCGCCATTATTTGTTGGTTAGTACCATCAACCACCTGTACAATAAAATGGGCTGGTTTTACAGCATGTATGGTACCGGCGTTAACTATGTTTAAAACCGCTTGGTAAGCGCCGTTAACCCTGGCACCGGCATTTAAATATTTTACGCCTGTTACCAAACTGTCGCCAGGGGATAGGCTGTACACCATGGCATTTTTTGCAAACGGCTTAAAGCGCCTGTCTGGCGGGGCTTCTATTGTAAACCGCACAGTACTGGCTGATTTATTTTGCAGGGTAACCCTATGTAAAAAGGTTTGTGTTGGTTTTACTTGTTCGGTATCGGCAATATTGCGCACCACAAGGCTGTCAAATGGCGTTAAAGCTTCATCCAACGCGGGTGGCGGCTCTTTAATTACCGCAGGCAAGTCTTGGCCACCAGGCAGCTTGGGAACAATAAGTTTCTTTTCTGTTGCATTTGGGGTGGGTACGGCTTGCTTTCCGCCCTGTACTTCGGCCAGGCTATCGCAGGCAATATCTGTGCCTTTTGGCGGCTGGATTATCGTATTGGCTGAGTCCTTTGCGCCTTGCCACTGTTGTGCTGGGTTTTTATTTGCAGGTGCATTGGCAGCAACAACATTGCCCAGTGCCTGCTGCGGCAATGGGGCTCGCAGCGGGCTTTGCTGCCCATCGTTGTTTTTTACTTGTGATTCAATTTGGCCCGCGCCCGTTGCATTTACCTTACTGGTATCATGTTGGGCTGTTTCAAGCGGTGTACGTGTACCTTGGTTGGCTGTACTGTCTGCAAAGGAAACCTTGGCCAAGCCCAATGTTGGTTCAAGTTGGTCAGTAACTGGCCGGGTGCTTGATGGGGGGGCTGATTTTTTCAATACCTGTGCTGGTAAATCCACTGCGTTTTCCCTTGGGGGCATTTTATCTTTACATGCAGCCATGCTTTCGCTGGTAACTTTATTACCAAGGGCGCCAACAATCACAATTTTGGTTGCGCCCTTTTCGCCGTTCAACTGTTGCACCGGTTTTTCGTTGGCAGGTGCATCCGCAACAACAGCATTGGCAAGTGCGGGCGGCGGCGGGTTTTGCCACCAATGGCTATTTTTACTTTTGGATGCAATTTGGCCGGCACCCACTGCATTTAACTTACGGGTATCATTTTGTGGTGTTACAACCGGTAAAACTGCGCGGCGGTTAGCAATACTGTCTGAAGGGGTAAACTGGGCCGCGCCTATTGTTCGTTCAACTGGGTTAGTAATTGGCCGGGGGTTTGAAGGGGGGACTGATTTTTTTAAGGCCCGTGCTTGTAAATCTGCAACCTTGCCAGCCCTTTTTGTGCTTTTTGTGTATGACCCAACCAACCCGCCTTTAAAACCCGCCGGCATATTTTTTTTAGGCAGCCCAGCCGAGCCATTTTCTATTTCAGCTTTGGGCTTATCTGCTAGCGTTAATGGCTGGTTTTGCGTTGCACGTTTGGTTAATTTGGCAGCCGCCTTGGGCATTGCCGGCGCTTTTAACTGGCCGCCGCCCGTTTTTTGTCGTGGGCCTGCGGCAGGCTTTGGGTAAGTATCGCTGGCTGGGTGTGGTATAATATTACCGCCTTTTTGCAACGGCTTTGCAGTAGCTGTAACTTTTGGGGAAACTGGGTTGCGCTTTTTTTGCACCCTGGTAACAGATGTTGATAAGCTACCTGTTGTTTTTTTAGTTTGTGGAGCGGCTAAACTATGTTTACGGTTAAACGCCTTAGCCAAGGCAGTGTCGGGTAAACTGGCCGTGTTGTTTTTTGTTGGCCTATGTACAGTAGCTGCTGCCACCTGCTTTATGGGCTTGCTCGCATGTACGTTGCTAAAAGTCTTAATGTTTTCAGGTTTACGGTTGCATGCATAATTGATTACCGCGGAGAGCACAATTAACCGCCAAGGATGATACTTAAAGAGTGCTTTGTGGCTGGCTTTACAGCAACAAGAACTAAGCAACTTACATTTCAACCCCAAGGATATTGTTTTAAAAAAATCACTGAAAATATTTGGTATCCGATAAATGTATAACGCATTATTTCTTTGCTCGAATGGAGTTTGTAAAAACCGTGCTATCGCTTCATTTTCAACATATTATAAATTTTTTTACCCACAATTAGAACGCTGCGCCGGCAAAACAAACCTTTTGCCGGTAAAAACAATACCCTTAAAAATGGGTGTGGCGGGGTTGGGTTGTACCAAGGCGAGTGGGTGAATTTCTTTGAAACGTGTTAAGCCAAGGGCTGCTTGTTGCTTGGAAATAAGTATACGGAACTGCGAAAAATGCTTTTGCAAAAAAACGTCGGCAAAAAAGTTAACCCGCTGAAAACCATCTTTTATGATAACCCCTCTGTCACATACAACGTAAATTGATAAATTTGTGTAACGATTACACCAATGATGAAAAATTCGCCTGCATGCAATGCCACTGTTCGTCGGCTAACAGCCGTTTTTACTCTTGTTTTAATCAATACTATGCTTATGGCCCAAGCCATCCCTACCGTAGCATGCGGGTCGGTTACACGCATAGAAAATTTTCCGTCAGCCTATGCGAAACCGCGCACCGTGGACGTTTGGCTGCCGGAAGGGTACAGCCCCACCAAAAAATATGCAGTGCTGTACATGCACGACGGCCAGATGCTTTTTGACAGCACCACCACCTGGAACCACCAGGAATGGGGTGTTGACGAAACCATGTGTAAACTATTGGCCGCCAAAAAAATCAACAACTGTATAGTGGTGGCGGTATGGAATACCACACTGCGGCACCCCGAGTATTTTCCACAGAAGCCATTTTATGCCATGGCCAACGACGACCAGCAGCGGATCCTGGCCATCGGGGCAGACAAAGGCGCGCCACTCCTAGGCAACGGGCCGGTATCGGACAATTACCTTAAGTTCCTAGTTCTTGAGTTGAAGCCTTATGTTGACAGCCATTACAGCACAAAACCTGACCGGAAGCATACTTTTATCGCAGGCTCCAGCATGGGCGGCCTCATATCCATGTATGCCCTTTGTGAATACCCGGATGTTTTTGGCGGCGCGGCCTGCCTCTCCACCCATTGGCCGGGCATATTTACCACCCAAAACAACCCCATCCCCGCCGCGTTTTTGCAGTATTTGGCCACGCACCTGCCATCGCCCAACAACCATAAACTCTATTTCGATTATGGCAGCAAAACGCTGGACAGCCTGTATAAACCCTACCAATTGCAGGCCGATGACATACTTAGTCAGGCTGGTTACAGCAAAAACAACTGGCTCACCCGCGAATTTACCGGCGACGACCACTCCGAAAAATCATGGGCTAACAGGCTGGATATACCGTTGGTGTTTTTATTGGGGAGGTAGGGTGTGGTCGCACGCGCTAACAAATTTCTTCTCCGCCGGGTTGTTCGAATTGGCTGTAAACAATTCTGCGCGAACACTGCGAACCGCTTGCCGTTTGGGCCGGCCCACAAGGAAGGCTTTTGCGAAAGACGTTCGGCGGAGAATGAATGGCCGAATTATAGCAATCAGAAGCAGTAATACAAGCCCCCTAATTTATTTTTTTACCTATTAAAATATTGATTATCAAGGTAATGAATATTTTTACAAGCTAAATTGTGTCTGCACCGTATTTCAACATCAAATTTGCCCTCAAACAAAAAAAAGTTATGAAGTTAATTTATCCAATGTTAGCTGCAACCCTTTTGTTTGCAGTATCGGCAAACGCACAACCAAAGCTGCAAGCAACAGCCATTCAATCATTGTCAATTACTGTACCGTCTTCATTAAGCGTAAGTTTTGACCAGGCACAGCAAAGTTACAATCCCACAAACCCCGGACCTACCGACCAGGGTATGTATGGTTACCACGTGATGGCTGCCGGGCAGTTTTATGTGACGACCAACGGACAATATAGCCTGTATTTTTACTTTAATGACGTTAATCTTTACAACAGCGACAAAAGCAGTTATATTGATGGTGGCTCGGTTACCTTCAGAGTTGGAAATGCTGGCTGGGGACAGAACCAATGGACAATAAACAACAAGCACGCACTGTACGCGGAGAGAGCACTTATCAGCAGTGTTAATGGCGTTGATACATACCCATACAAATGGTATATTGACGATGTTCATACGCAGAACTTTTGGGGGGGCATAAAGCCAGATACCTATACGGGTTCAGTAACACTTGAAGTTGACCAACTGTAACTAAATTACCCCCAGTAAATACCGTTGATTTTTTCAAAATTTCAACGGTATTTATTTTTTGGTTTGAGGTTTATAAGCCTATTTGTTCGTGCTGTGAGCCATTCAAACGTAAGCGCTTTGACAGTGGCTGCGAAAGCACTTCTTTAAGCATGTAAAAGCCAGATGAGTTTGGAAGGCAAGGTTCTAAAGCCAAATAACCAGCAAAGAGCCAAGCTGTGTACCGATGTGGGGATGTCGGCCTGCTGCACAATATTCCAGACGAGTCTGGTTTTTTTACGACAATTATAGATCGACGGACAACCCTTAGGATTGCTGCTGATATTATTGCTGGCTCCCCATTGCCCCAACCGATGAATGGTTTGTGACACAACAGCCGATGCCATGAAAAACCACCGCTGGTACCCCCCAAACCGAAATTCCCCCAACAATCCCCCCAATATTCTTATCTTCCATCCCAAATCCTTTTTATATGCAAAAATTGCTTTGCCTTGGTATGGCAGCATTATTTTTTAGTGCCTGCAATACCCCTGTAACCAACACCAAAAGCTTTGTGGAGATAACGGGGCTTGATTCCTCCATAAAAGCCGGCGACAACTTTTTTAGGTTTGTAAACGGCCGCTGGTACGATTCGGCCCAGATTGCCGGTGACCAAACAGGCGTGGGCTCGTACATGTTTTTAAACATTCCGCAAAAAAAGCTGCTGCAGAATATATTAGACAGTGTGTCAAAAACCACCCATACAACGGGCAGCATCGACCAAAAAGTGGGCGATTTCTACGCCTCTGGCATGGATACCGTTACTATTAACCAACGCGGCTACCAACCCATACAGCCCTTACTGGCACGTGTGGATGCTATTAACAACGTGGCAGCGCTCACCAAGTTTGTGGCGCAGGAAAACACGGCCAACGACCACAGCATTATTAGCTTTGGCATATCGCCCGACAATAAAAACAGCAGCATTAACATTGCCCATGTTTACCAGGCGGGCCTAGGCTTGCCTGACCGTGATTATTACTTTAAAACCGATGCGCCCACGCTGGCCATTCAGCAGGCGTACAAGCAATACCTAAGCACCATTTTTGTGTTAACCGGCAGCGATACGGCCACCGCCAATAAGCTGGCTGGCGTGGCGTACGGCATTGAAAAACAATTGGCCGCAGCCCACAAAACAAATATTGAGCAAAGGGATATTAATGCCAACTACCATAAACTGGCTGTTGCTGCCATTGATAAAAGCCAGCCGAACATTGGCTGGCAAACCATCCTGGCAACGATGGGGGCTACTACAGACAGTATTGATGTGGCACAGCCTGCCTACTACGAAAAGTTAAACACGCTGCTCACCACCATACCCCTTGCAGACTGGAAAACCTACCTTAAGGTAAGCACCGTGCAAACCTACGCCTACGCGCTTAGCAAACCTTTTGCTGATGCCTTGTTTGCGTTTAACAAGGTACTGTCGGGCCAAGCGGTGCAAAAAACCCGCATGCAAGAAATGACGGAGAATGTGGATGCCTACCTCGGCGAGGCACTGGGCCAATTGTATGTGAAAAGATATTTTAACGAAGATGCCAAAAAACGCGTGCTGGACCTGGTGAACAACCTGCAAAAAGCATTCGAGAACAGGATTAACCACGTTGACTGGATGAGCGACAGCACCAAACAAAAAGCCAAGGAAAAACTATACGCCATCACCAAAAAAATTGGCTACCCCGATAAATGGCGGGATTATGGCAAGGTGGAGATTGTCCGCACCAAATACTTTGAAAACCTGCAATCACTCAACCAGAACGATTACCGTTTTAAATTGGCCAAACTGAACAAGCCGGTGGATAAAAGCGAATGGGGTGCAACCCCGTCTACCGTTACGGCGTACTACAACCCGTCGTTTAACGAAATTGTTTTTCCGGCGGGCATTTTGCAGTTCCCTTATTTTGATTTTGCGGCCGATGATGCCATTAACTACGGCGGCATAGGCATGGTGATTGGCCATGAGATGACGCATGCGTTTGACGACCAAGGCGCGCAATACGACAAGGAGGGCAACGTTAAAAACTGGTGGACGAAAGAGGATTACGAAAAATTCAAGGCCAAAACCCAGCGGGTGATTGATTTGTACAGTTCGTTTACCGTGCTGGATACCGTACACGTTAAAGGGGCCCTTACCGTGGGTGAAAACGCTGCCGACAACGGTGGCATTGCCATAGCTTACGATGCCTTTAAAATGACCCCGGAGGGCCACGACACCACCAAAATAGACGGCTTTACGCCCGACCAGCGCTTTTACCTGTCCATCGCCAGGATATGGCGTGTTAAAACAAGGGATGCGTTTTTGCGCATGTACGTTAACACCAACCCGCACTCGCCCGCTATGTGGCGCGTTAACGGCCCGCTGATGGGTGCCGCCCCTTTTTACAAAGCATTTAATGTACAACCCGGCGATAAAAACTACCTGCCGGAAGATAAAAGGATAAAGATTTGGTAGGATGAGGGAGGGGAACAGCCATCGTCATATTGAGATAGGTGTTACCCATTGCCGGAAGATATAGCTGCTACAGCGCAGTGCGTACCGTGAATAACGCTATAAGGTTTACAAACACCCTATAGCGTTATTTATTTTATACCGGTTAAACATTATTTGCAGGCTTCCCATACCTTTAACGGCAACTATCTGTTTGCCATAAACTTAACAACCATGACGCTACGCAACTTGCCGCTTACCTGCCTTACTGTAATACTATCCGCCCTTCTGCTGGGCTGCAGCCAAAAAAACAGTACAGACAACAAACTTACCCCACAGGAAAAGACCGAAGGATGGGTGCTACTGTTTAATGGCACCACCACGGATGGCTGGCACCTATACAACAAGGGCAAGCACGCATCAAACTGGGTGGCCGACAGTAACCAGCTTATTTGCAACCCGCACCTGGTAAAAACATCGCACGACGACCTTGTTACCGACAGCAGCTATACCAATTTTGACCTTTCGTTTGAGTGGAAAATATCCATTGGGGGCAACAGCGGTGTGTTTATAAATGTGCAGGAAGACACGGCCTACGGCACCCCTTGGGTTACCGGCCCTGAATACCAGTTGCTGGACAATGAAAACTCAACCGACCATAACCACAACGATACCACGCGCCAGGCGGGCTGCCTGTACAGCTTAACAGCGTTAAAAAACAATGCCATAACAAAGCCTTACGGCCAATGGAACCAGGCCCGTATACAGCAGCAAAACGGCAAAGTTACCTTTTGGCTAAACGGTGTTATAAGCGCACAGGAAGACCTTACCAGCTCACGGTGGAAACAACTGGTGGCAGGCAGCAACCTGGGCAAATTTCCCAACTTTGGCAAGTTTACCAGCGGCAAAATTGCCCTGCAAGACTGGAACAAAGGCGTAGCTTTTAAAAACATTAAAATTAAGGTACTGCCTTAAATACAGGGTGGCATAACTTTTTCAAGTGAAATCTACACCACTAGAAAGCTGGCTATAAAAATATTGCCCTGCTACGCATAGGTTAATTGCGTACAGGGCAATAATAATATCTGGACTAACCAACTGCATTTTTTCTATTGAACTGCACGACAAAAGCGGAACCACGCACCAACTGTTCCGCACCGCCCCTAAAAGATCACGCCGGTTCATAACGGGTGGTGTTAGTGCAGCGGGTTGCTATTACTATTCATTTTAACGGGCCTGGGCAACGTTGAAAATGTGAGAGAACCCATCTTCCATTTACCATCTTCTTTAAGATAAACCTCAGTAACCATAAAAGCATGTGTTACCTCGTTTCCACCAACTACAGCCAATAAATCAATATCATTTAAAAGGATGGCAGTATTGCCAAAAATATTTACTGAAGCACCATAAACCTCCGCTTTTTTATACCATATCATACCCCCTTTAATGGTGTTTAGTTCCTGTGTTTTGCCCCAGCTTCCCCCCATGTGTACAAATACACAGTTTTCTGCAAACAGCCCGTTTAAGGTATCTGTACTTTTATTTGCCATCCATTGCCATTTGGCTTTAGAAAGGTCAAGAAGTTCGTGCTCATCTTTTGTAAAGGTTGTTGCTGCTGCACCTAGCAATTTAGCCTGGGCATGTAATAGTTGCAGGCCTGCAAAAAGCAGGAATAATGCGGCAAAAGTTACTTTAATCATTACAGTTGGTTTTTTGTTAAAAATTAATTTTTATTGCTGTATTCCTCATCAGTAACCCTTTTCAGCCATATTGTTTTACCCTTTTGGGCTGGCGTGGTGGCTATGTAAGTAAAACCGCTGTCGGGCGTTGCACCATGCCAGTGTTCAACACCCGGCTGGCATTTTATCACCTCGCCTTTATGCACAGTTTGTATAGGCTTGCCTTTTTCCTGGTAGTAGCCGGTACCCTGTGTAATAAGCAAAATTTGGCCCGCCGGGTGTATGTGCCAATCCAGTTTAGCGCCTGGCGCAAAGGTTGCCATAGCAATGCTGCAACTAAAAACGCGGTCGGGGGCATTTAGCTCGGTAAGCCATACGGTGCCGGTGTGGTTATCCGCTTTCGCAATTTCCCCTTTGGCAAAAATGCTGTCATTTTACGCCACTGCTCGGGTGCTTACCACCGCAAACAATACCCGGATTAGGCAGCGTGCTTTTTTCATTGCTGTTAATGGTTATTTTGATTAGATTATTCTCCTTTATCTCCCTACCATTTTTTGCAACTGGGCGGGATAGCGTGCGCCCTGCACCTCAATGGTGGCCAACGCCGCGTTAATGGCAGCCAGGTCGCTTGTGCTAAGGGTTATGCTGGCGCCACCCAGGTTCTCGTGCAGGCGGTGCAGCTTGGTGGTGCCCGGTATGGGTACAATCCAGGGCTTTTGTGCCAGTAACCATGCAAGGGCTATTTGGGCAGGGGTGGCCCGCAGTTGTGCAGCTATGGTGCCCAGCACCTCCACCAGGGCCTGGTTGGCTATGCGGTTTTCCTCCGAAAAGCGGGGCACCACATTCCGAAAATCAGTTTTGTCAAAGGTAGTGTTGCCATCTATTTTGCCGGTTAAAAAACCCTTGCCCAATGGGCTGAAGGGCACAAAGCCAATACCCAGTTCTTCCAGCGTGGGTATAATTTCTTTTTCAGGCTCCCTCCACCATAATGAGTATTCGCTTTGCAGGGCGGTTACCGGCTGTACCGCATGTGCCCTGCGTATGGATTGCACTCCCGCTTCCGACATGCCAAAATGCCTAACCTTACCCTCTGCAATCAAATCCTTCACCGTTCCGGCCACATCTTCCACGGGTACATCGGGGTCTACACGGTGCTGGTACAGCAAATCAATCACATCTGTGTTAAGGCGCACCAGGGCAGCTTCAGTAACCGTCCTTATGGTTTGGGGGCGGCTGTCAGTACCCTGCGTGGGCACCCCGTTTTTAAACCCGAATTTTGTGGCAATCACCACATTTTTGCGAAAAGGCTGTAACGCTTCGCCCAGCAGCAGCTCGTTATCGTAAGGGCCATACGCTTCCGCCGAATCAAAAAAAGTAACCCCCTCATCGTACGCGGCGCGTATAAGGGCTATGGCATCCTGCTTGTTGGTGGCAGGGCCATAACCAAAACTTAACCCCATACAACCCAGCCCCAGGGCCGATACCTCTAACCCGTTTTTGCCTAATATTCGTTTTTGCATACCTGTTGTTATTTTGTACTGCAAAGTTGTTGGCATTTGCGCAGGCAAAAGGTATACAGGTTACTGATTTATGTACCATTATTCCTGTTCTGGCTTTTCGGCACTGCCGCAAAGCATATAAAGCGGTATTTTTGGATAGATAAAACAACAGCGTTATGGATAGCCTGCGGCGGTTTGAAACAATACACGATTACAACAGCTTTAACAACAACGAAACCAGGCACCCGCTGGTAACCGTTATAGATTTTTCCAAAGCAGCCCCGCGCCAGGGTTCGCGAATGTATTTTGGGTTTTATACCGTTATTTTAAAAGATGTAAAGTGTGGCGACCTTGCCTACGGGCGGCATATGTACGATTACCAGCAGGGCACACTGGTGTTTTTGGCACCGGGGCAGGTGGCGGGCATGAACAGCAATGGCGACACCTACCAGCCCAAAGGCTACGCGCTGGCTTTTCACCCAGACTTTATACATGGCACCACTTTAGGGCAGCAAATACACGACTATACTTTTTTCGGCTACCAGTCTAACGAAGCGCTGCATTTATCGGAACGGGAGCGGAAAATTGTGCTGGATTGTTTTGCAAAAATTGAATACGAACTGGAGCAGGCAATTGACAAGCACAGCAAAAAGTTGATTGTATCAAACATAGAACTGTTTTTAAACTACTGCACCCGTTTTTACGACCGCCAGTTTATTACCCGTAACGATGCCCATAAAGGCATACTGGCCCGTTTTGAGCATTTGCTGAACGAGTATTACCGGGGGCCTAAACCGCAACAGCTGGGCCTGCCTTCGGTAGCGTACTGCGCGGGCGAACTCCACATTTCCCCCAGCTATTTTGGCGACCTTATTAAAAGAGAAACCGGCAACACCGCACAGGAGTACATACAGTGGAAAGTAATTGATGTAGCCAAAACAAGAATATTTGACGAAAGTAAATCTGTTAGCCAGATAGCCAACGAGCTTGGCTTTAAATACCCACAGCATTTTTACCGTTTGTTTAAGCAAAGGGTAGGCCACACCCCCAATGAATACAGGGTGTTGAATTGAGGGGGGAGGTATTAAGGATGTTGAACTTTTAACTCGTAGTTGCCTTTTAATATAGCATTCTGGATACTAAACTAGCTGTCGTAATATGTCAATTATCCAATTCATCTAAAAGGTCATAGTTTGCGATTGGCTTCATGCCTAATTCTTTAGAATACCCAAATAAACGGTACGCCTCATTTTTGATAAGCCTGAAAATGGATGGATATTTTTCTTCATACGCTTTAAGCAAAGAGCAAATAATAGCCAATATTTCACCACCAGTAGCACCTTTTAGTTTCGCGTTATTTAGCTGCGTTACAAAATGGAGTTGGTTATTTTCTTCAAGAATTTTTGCAATGCTGTTGGTTACTTCTATATAGTTTATGTTCATTTTAGACAGATTGTTAATCGTAAAACATATCTGATCAAGGTAAGTGGTATTTATAAATGACCAATCACAAGTTAAGTAAATCTTCATACGTTTTTGTAGCACCATGCATCCAGCATCAACCCATATTGTTCCTACTATCAAAAATCATCAAAGCCGTGCCGCCCTAACCCATACATCCCCCCTTCCCCCATTCTTCCAAACTTCAATACCTTTGCATTATGCCCGGCCGCTTTGCCGCCAACACTTACGTACGGCAACCCCGCCAGGCAAACATACAAATGGACCGTAAACGTTTTTTACAGGCAATGGCAGCATTGCCGGGAGGAGCATATATGATGAACATGAAAGAACTGGCAGGTATGGTAAAACCTTTTAGCACCACCACGCAGCAAATGCCCGTGCTGTTTTTGGGCCACGGCAGCCCTATGAACGCCATTGAGGAAAATGAATTTGTGCAGGGTTTCAGGCAGGTGGGCAAGGAGATACCGAAGCCCAATGCCATTATCTGTATTTCGGCCCACTGGGAAACCAAAGGCACTTTTGTAACAGCGATGGAAAAGCCGCGCACGATACACGATTTTGGGGGCTTTCCCCCCGCGTTGTACCAGGTGCAGTACCCGGCACCCGGCAGCCCGGCACTGGCAAAGGAAACGGCGGAATTGATTACCACCACCACTACAGGCTTAGACCAAACCTGGGGGCTTGACCACGGTGCATGGAGCGTTATTAAGCACCTGTACCCCGCGGCTGATGTACCCGTTATACAAATGAGCCTGGATTATACCAAGGCCCCGCAATACCACTACGAGCTGGCGAAGGAGCTGGCAGCCCTGCGCAAAAAAGGCGTACTTATTATTGGCAGCGGCAACTTGGTGCATAACCTGCGCATGGTGGCCTGGGATAAGCTTAATGTACCCGGCTTTGGCTACGACTGGGCACTGGAAGCCCGTGCTAAAATGAATGCGTATATTTTAAGCAATAACCACAAGCCGCTGATTAACTATGCCGAGCAGGGCAGGGCTTTTCAACTGGCCATCCCCTCGCCAGACCATTACCTGCCGCTGCTGTACACCCTTGCGCTAAAGCAGGAGGATGAACAAATAAGCCTGTTTAACGATAAAGCGGTGGCGGGTTCGCTTAGTATGACGTCAGTAAAAATTGATAAAGCGTAACTGCGTAGTTCAATGGCTTTGCAATTAGGGTAGCTTTACCCCCTTGTGTAGCAGTTGCCTAGCCTTCGGCAGTACTGCACTGTAACTTGTGCTTTTTTTGGGACAAACACAGCGGGGCAAAGTTCCGCACAACGAAAACCGAACGCCTTGGTTACAGCATACCTTTGCAGATTATCGTGTATATGGCAAACATCAAGCTCAGTATTTTGGACCAGTCGATTGTGCAACACGGCAAAACGGCACAGCAGGCCTTGCAAGAAACCATTGCCACAGCCAAACTGGGCGACCGGTTGGGCTACCACCGGTTTTGGGTGTCGGAACACCACAACTCCGCCTTTATCGCAGGGTCCGCGCCTGAATTGTTGATGGTGAAGCTGGCCGACGAAACAACACGCATCCGCATCGGCTCGGGAGGAGTTATGCTACCCAACCACAGCGCATTGAAGGTGGCCGAAAACTTTAGGCTGCTGGAGGCACTTTTTCCCGGCCGTATCGACCTTGGCATGGGCCGCGCACCGGGTACCGACCGCATCACCTCCTCCCTATTAAACCCCAGCAACAATTTTAGCGAAGAAAGCTACCTGCAACAGCTGCAACACTTACAGCATTTTTTTACCGACAGTGCCGCCACCAGCTACGGTCCGTTGCTGGCCGTGCCGCAGGCAACCACCATACCCCAGCAGTGGATACTCAGCTCCAGCGGGGGCAGCAGCCGCATAGCTGCGCAGTTCGGTATGGGCCTCGCCGTGGCCCGGTTCATCAACGGGTTCGCCCAGCCTGATGTGGTGGAAACCTACCGAAAGCATTTTCAGCCTTCGCTGCAGTTTCCCGAACCGGTGGCAGTATTGGCCATATCGGTGGTGTGTGGTGACACGGAAGAAAAAGCGCGGGAGATGCGCAAATTTGTTGATTATATTTTGGTGCAGTTTGAACAAGGCCGTTTTGATAATTTTGGCAGCTACGAAGCTATACAGCAATACCAGTTTGCACCGCAGGAGCTGGAACGTGTGCAACACAACAGCGGCAGGCTGGTTAGCGGAACACAGGCTTCGGTTAAGCGGCAGCTAACAAACCTGGCTGAAGCGTTTGGCGTGGACGAAATTATCGTGTCTACCATGGCGGGTAACAGCGAGGACCGGAAGCGGAGCTTCGAACTATTGGCGGAGGCTTTTGGGTTGGATGCCGCATAAGTTGTTCTACCTAAAGGCTGAGGCACAAGGGTTCCGCTATGTTTTTGATGCTCGATACATCTTCACTGTAAACTACCACGGGAAATTTGTTGCCAAAGGCAACAGAATACAACCACGGAACTGGAAGTTCCGCGGAGCGAATATGGCGCTCCGGTCTCCGCTCTGCCGAACTTCCAGTTCCGCAGTACTATTCTGTCGCCTATGGCGACATTAAAATGTTCTACCTAAAGGCTGAGGCACAAGGGCTCCGCTATGTTTTTTGATCCCCGCCACATCTTCACTGTAAACTACCACGGGAAATTTGTTGCCAAAGGCAACAGAATACAACCACGGAACTGGAAGTTCCGCGGAGCGAATATGCCGCCCCGCTCTGCCGATCCTCCGCTCTGCCGAACTTCCAGTTCCGCAGTACCATTCTGTCGCCTGTGGCGGCATCAAAATGTTCTACCTAAAGGTTGAGGAACAAGGGTACCGCTATGTTTTTGATTCTCGCGACATCTTCAATTAAAATTACCACGGGAAATTTGTTGCCAAAGGCAACAGAATACAACCACGGAACTGGAAGTACCGCGGAGCGAATATGGCGCTCCGGTCTCCGCTCTACCGAACTTCCAGTTCCGCAGTACTATTCTGTCGCCTATGGCGACATCAAAAAAAGCAGTAAAATAAAATCCGCTGTTCTTTTTTATAAAAAAATGATTTTATCTTTCCGTAAAAACCCAGCAACCCAATGTTTAAAGAAGGCTACCAAATTCGCGACCAGCACGCCCTGCATTTTCTTACATTCACTGTTGTTGGCTGGATTGATATTTTTACCAGGCAACAGTACCGGGATATTGTTGTAAAAAGCTTCAACTACTGCAGGCAGCACAAAAATTTACGCATTGGCGCATACGTTATCATGAGCAACCACCTGCATGTTATTTGGCAAACCGACCATAACCTGAGTGATATTATCCGCGACTTTAAAACACATACCAGCAGGGCAATCACCGATGCCATACGCAATGAACCCGAGAGCAGGCGCGACTGGTTGTTGTACATGTTTAACTTTTATGCCAACCAAACCAACGCCAATAACAATTTTAAAGTATGGACGAACAACAACCACCCCGAAGAAATTTACACTGAAAGCTTTATGAACACAAAGCTGGATTACATACATAACAATCCGGTAAGGGCTGGCTTGGTGGCGGAACCGCAACACTACCTGTACAGCAGTGCTTCAAATTACATGCTAGGCAAAGGGCTGGTTGATATTGACATGCTGTACTAGGATTAACATCGCAAAGCCGCCAAAGGCGACAAAATAACGCTACGGAACTGGAAGTTCCGAAGAGCAACGGATAGTAATGAAAGTTGCCAAAGGCAACAGAATATAACCACGGGACTGGAAGTTCCGCGGAGCGAAGAGCAATCGCGTTGTATTAAAGTTGCCAAAGGCAACAGAATGCAACCACGGAACTGGAAGTACCGCGGAGCGAAGAGCAAAGGCAACACAATATCCCAACGCAACTGGACGTTCCACAGAGCGTACGCCCCCTAAACAATAACCCTAAACGTGATATTAATTCTCGGCCCGGTGGGTTGGCTGGTTTTGGGTATGCGGTGTTCCCAGTAATGCTGCGTTTCTCCGCGCATTAACAAAAAGCTGCCATGTGTAAGGCTGATGGTTTTTACCAAACTTTTGTCGGCATAGTTGCGCAGTTGAAAGCTGCGGGCAGCACCAAAACTAACTGACCCTATCACGGGGTTTCTACCGAGTTCTTTTTCATTGTCGCGGTGCCAGCCCATGCTGTCTTGCCCGTTGCGGTAATAGTTTAGCAAGGCACTGGTAAACACCACGCCCGCCAACGGCTCAATATGCTGTTTTATTTGCAACAATGCATCCGTAAATGGCAGGGGCTGCATGGTAATGCCTGAGTAGCTGTAGCTTTTGCCACTGTTGCCATACCAAGCGGTAAGGCGCGGCTGCAAAACCGACCTGCCAAACATTTTAATCGGCTCCTGTTTCCAGGCAATGTCATCAACCAGGTGTGTAAAGTAGGCATCACTTTCCGCTGGGGTAAAAAAATGCTCGTTATACACCACCTCGCCGTTAAAAGGCAGCAACGGTATTTCTTTATCGGCGGTTTGTGCAAATAGTGTTTGTTGCATAACTACTTTTTAGTTTGTAGCTTCCAATGCGCATAGGCCGTGCGCATACAATGCCCGCAGGGCCGGTACCCTAACCGCAATGCTTCCTCCTCGGTTGCAAAAAACACGCGGTTGCGCACCTTCATGCGCTTGCCTGTGGCGCAGTGCAAACTACCATAAATTTTTAACAGCCTATTGCCTGCCAGCACAATGGCGCCGTTGCGCACAAGGCTTTTAAACGTTTGGCTGCCGGTGGCACTGTGCAGTAACATATTTGTACGCTGTTTGTTTGTTGTGGCTATACCAACGGTGCAACAAATGGCATCGTCCCTTGCGTCGCAAGCACTTCATCTGTGGAATATATATTCGGCCCAAGCCTATGTACACCAGTTGCAGCAAGTTAAACAACCCAATACTACATCTTTAGGTACACCAGCGTTTACCCTAACCCATCATGAAAAATAATGCCTACTGTATTCCGTTGTCCTGTATGCACCTCGCTTACACCGTGTTTCATGCTTGCGCGGTAGTAGCCTTTGGTGCCTTTAACCGGGCGGAAGTTGGTGGTAAACAACAGTATGTCGCCCTTGCCGGGGGCCAGCACTGTGGCCTTGCTCTGCGCCCTTGGCGTTTGTTGCGTTAATACAAACTCCCCGCCCGTATAGTCAACGCCAGGCTCATTCAAAAACAGCACCAATTGTATGGGGAAGAACACATCGCCATACAAATCCTGGTGCAGCGTGTTGTGCCCGCCAACGCCGTACTGCAATATCAGCACGGTAGGCTGTGTTTGGTTATGGGTACGGCAAACCTGCTGAAACGCGGCAAAGTTGTCTGGGTAGGCCTGCGGTATGGCCAGGGCCTTCATCCAAGTGTTGGCAACAGGGGCCAAAAAAGGGTACACGGATTGCCTGACGGTTTGCAAAATGCCCGGCAGTGGGTAGGTAAAATATTTATACTCACCCAAGCCAAACCGGTACCGTTGCATGGTGATTGTTTTGCGGTACAAGATTTCATCGCCATAGCTGGCCGCCAAAGCCGCACATTCATTACCGGTTAGTATGTTGGGCAATAGGGCAAACCCTTTGTTGTGCAAGTTTTCGGTGGCTGTTGGCCATGCCGCCTGCTGTATACGTTGTGTTATGGTGGGGTTCATGCTTACTGGTTGGTGTTGGGGTAGCGTTCAATTGTGCAGATGTAGCAGCAGGCTTCCGCGTTGCGGGCATGCAGATAAGCTACCTGGGGGCTGGTGGTGAATATCTCCACAATCAGCTCGTCAACATCCCTATCCCCTACCAGCTGGGTGTGTACCATTTGCTGGTCGCTATTGTACCCTACCAACGTTAATGGACAGTTGGTCTTGTCGGCCTTTATCGCTGGCGGAAAACGGTGAACATCGCTATAGGCGTCCACCTCCGCTGCATGTATAAATACTGGGCCGGGCTGGTTAAAAGCGTTATCAACGGCAAAAGGGGAATGGCTGAACAGCAAGCGCCTGTCAACGCCGGGCTTAAAAGGCCTTAGCGATACCCTGCATGGCCCGTAACCGGAGGCTGTTTGCTCAACAACGGCATGGCCAAACGCATCTTGGCGGGTACTTCTTATTTCAGCCGCGTATTGTGGTGATAGCGGCACGATGGTAAACTGTTGCATATACCTGTTTTTGTTGCAACAAAATTGCACCATATAACAGGCGGGAAAAACCCGATAGTTGCGGTTGTTGGCATAAGTAACTGCCTAATATCCTCACTACTGTATTTTCTCAAAAGGCACATTGGTAATGCCATAGCTTTTCCAGTCGTTAAAATCAAAATGCCACCATTCGTATTCGTATACTGTAAAGCCCTGCGCTTCCATTTTGGTGCGCAGTAGGTCGCGCATTTGGCGTTGCAAGTCAGTGCCGCCGGCGTAGTGAGGGTAGCTGCGGTCGCTCATTTCATCATACACACCGGTCATTTCAATTTCCTTGCCAGTTTTAAGGTCGTACAGGCTTAAGTCAACCGCGCACCCACGGTTATGCCGGCTGCCCTTTTTGGGGTCGGCCACAAACTTGTGGTTTTCGGGCGGTGTAACATCCCAAAACAGTTTGGTAACGCTCCAAGGGCGGTAGCCGTCAAATATCAGCAGGCCATAGCCCAATGGCTGTAGGCTGGCATTGGCCCGTGCCACCGCTTCAGCGGCAGGGCGTTGTAAAAAAGCCCTTGCCTGGGTATAAACCGGCCTGCCCACAAGGTTGTTGCTGGTAGCATACCGTATGTCTAGCTTAAGGGTGCTGTCTACTTTTATCAGCTCAACAAGGTCAGTCTTTTTAAAACTGCCTGTTTCTTTGGGTGGTTTTGCCGCGCAGGCGGCCAACAAAACCACTAAAAGCAACGGCAAGCGTTTATAATATGCGGGGGATGTTAGACGTATGTTCATATTGCTAAAATAACAAAATTACGGCACCAACTGCTAATTGTTATTGTAAGGGTTGCAGTTATCGTTTCGCAAGCTATAAACGGGCTATAACAATCACAAATCAAATAAACAAAAGGGGGGTATGGTTTTATTTAAAAAATGTGCAAAAGCCAATTACGTATGTGGAGGAGCGGTTAAAGAATTTTAGCGTAGGAAGCATCGCCCCTATTTGTCTTATTTTCTTTACAGCCTACAACGAAAAACACTCGTACTCGTTGCCGTTTTGGGATAAATGCAACTCAAAAAGGGCATCGTTTGTAAGGCGCAAGTCAATTTCCACCGAGGGGCCTTGAAAACACCCCTTACGAACCAATTGTTGTTTGCCCGATAAAATTTTGTAATAAAACAGGTTAAAGTGAAAATGAAAATCACTTATTTCAATGGTTATTTTACTGCCCTTTTTTTGTACAAAAAACATACAGTTGGTTTTAAGTAATGCTACCTTATTCAACAGTCATAAAAATAGAATTGCACCCCGCAAAAGCAGGGTGCAATGGCTGGCAATCGTTAGCGTTGCAATTTTTCTCATATGCTCGGTAAAGGTAACGCTGATACCATTTTGAAAAACACCATAAACAAGGGGGGGATGTTTTTGCAAAACAACTCAGTTGCGATGGGCAGTAATATCTTACAAACGCAGGGGCATGGTGGCTTATTAAAAAACAAAGCGTTAAAGAATACCGGCATAGTAAGCAATAACATTAAACATATTAAAGGATTGCTAAAATACCAAACCGTTAATCAATTAAATATCCCTTAAATAAGGTGGCGATGGTAACACAAAACTATGTTTTAGAAAACGCAACAGCCACTTAACTGCTTAATAGGCAACCACATACCCAACTACAACACTTTAATACTTACTTAACACCCCCTATTTAAGGGTAATTCTTAGTGTGCTTATGCCATAAGTTTGCAAAGTACAAACACTGTTAACATGCGTAACAGTTGGCCAGTCAGCAGTAACTATTTAACGCAATGAGTTTTATCAACACTAAAAAACTTCAAAAGCAGCAAGTGCGCAATGCAACTAAGGTAACGCCGCCGCGCCCCGCTGTGTATAGTACTGCCGACATCAACACCATGTCGCTTGACGAGTTGCGCAATGCCTACCGGCAACTGCAGCAACTGGCGCAGCAGCAGCAGGCAACTGCACGCAATTTTACCCCCAGTACCGATGGGCTACTTTATAACGCCACAGTAACTGTAGACAATATTTTACCGTTGCCCTTAAACAACGGAGAAACCAGCGCATTGGCATATTTTAATGCCGACATGGTATGCGAGTTTGCGAATGATGAATTTAGCCTATGGCTACCTAAGGGCATATTAAGCGCGCAAGGCAAACACCACAAACAATTGGTAGGCGATGCCATATTTGTGCAAATACTGCCTTATATACAACAAGCACTGCAAGGCAGGCAAACTCAATTTGAAAGGCAGGGCTTGGTTGAGCAAAAATACAACGGCTGGGTTAGGGTGCAGTATATACCCAAACTAAGCAACGGGGGAGTTATTGGCTACTATACCATTTTGACCAACATAACGGCCGTTAAAAAAATGGAAGCCGATCTGGCGTTTGAACATGCCAATACATTGGCGTTAATTAACAACACCACCGATTATATTTGGAGCTTTGGGCATGACCTAAAATTAATTTCGGCCAACAAACCCTACCAACTGCTTATTGAAAAACTGGGCGGCCATACGTTTGCCATAGGTATGGATGTATTGCCCCCGGCACACTTTTTGCCCAAAGGCACCAACCGATTGCTGGAAAATTGCCGCCGTGTGCTGGCAGGCGAAACATTTATTACCGAAGACCAGTTGGTTATCGACCAATTGGGGGTAGAAATTTTTCTGGAAACATCGTTTTGCCCAATTATAGAGCAAGGCAAAGTGGTGGCCGCAGCCGCCTTTAGCAGGGATATAACAGCACGAAAAAAAGAAATGGAACGGTTAAAGCTGCTAGAGTCAGCAATTACCCATACCAAGGATATAGTGATGATTACCAAAGCCGAGCCATTTGGTGAGCCTGGGCCCATTATTGAATATGTTAACCCCGCCTTTACCGCTATTACTGGTTATACAGCCGAGGAAGCTATTGGCAAAAGCCCCCGCTTTTTGCAAGGCCCGGGTACCGACAGGCAGCAGCTAAAAAATTTGCGTGCCTGCATGGAAAAATGGCAGCCCGGCGAAGTAACCACCTTGAACTATAAAAAAAGCGGCGAGCCATTTTGGGTAAACTTTAGCGTACACCCGGTGGCCAACGAAAAAGGCTGGTTTACGCATTGGGTATCGGTTGAAAAGGATGTTACTGCCCAAAAAAATGCGGAACAGGCACTTTTAAACAGCCTAAAACACCTCGAGAACTACACCCAGGCTGTTGAAAAAGGTACCAACATGGTAATATTTAACTTGGCTGGCGTTATAACGTTTGCCAACGACCGCTTTTGCCAACTAAGCAAATACACCAAGGAAGAACTGGTGGGCAGCCACATGATGCTGTTACCCAGCGACCAAATAACCCCAGAGTATGGCCTGCATTTTTGGAAAACTGTGATGGCAGGCAATGTATTTAGAGACCGTATGAAAAAAACCGCCAAAGACGGAAGCTATTTTTGGGTTGATGCCATACTTACCCCTTTTGTAAACACCGAGGGTGAGGTGTACCAGGTACTGGCCCTTGATACGGATATTACCCAAACCAAACTGGCGGAAGAAGCGTTGCAACTAAGTAACGACCGGTTTAACCTAGCCGCAAAAGCCACCTTGGATATTATTTGGGACTGGGACATAGCTAAAAAAGAAATGTACTACAGCGATGCCTGCGAAACGTTGTTGGGCTACCGGGGCGGCATGCACCCGTTTGACCTACAACCCAAGTATTTTACCCAAACCCACCCCGATGATGTTACCGCAGTTATAAAAAGCATGCAACTTGCCCTTAGCAACGGCAGTATGAACTGGCAGCACCAGTATAAGCTAAAAAACCTTGGCGGTGAATACGCCACCATTATAGACCGCGCCTTAATTATACGGGATGAGCAGGGCTTGGCCGTACGCATGGTGGGTGCTATGCAGGATGTAACTGTACAAACACTCGCGGAAAAAGCACTGACAGAAACCAACAGGTTGCTGACAGATTATAAACAAGCCTTAGATGAGGCCAACATGGTTTTTATTGCGGATGCTGACGGTATAATAAAATATGCCAACAATAACCTTCGCCAAATGTCAGGCTACACAAAGGCGGAGTTAATAGGCAGCCATATAAGCATCATAAAATCCTGGCACCACAGCGATGCCTATTACAACCATGTTTGGCAAACGATACTGATGGGCAAAGTTTTTAAGGCCCAAATAAAAAACCGCGCAAAAAACGGCAGCTATTATTGGGTTGATACCACCATAACGCCGTTTTTAAACACCAATGGCAAGGTTTACCAATTTTTAGTTATTGACACTGATATAACACAAACAAAACTGGCAGAAGAAGCCCTACAAGCCAGCAACCAACGTTTTAACTTGGCTATAGAGGCCACTATGGATGTTATTTGGGACTGGGATATTGCAAAAGGGCAAATATTTTTGAGCGACGCTTTTCTGTCTAATTTTGGCCACGATGCGGGATGGCACCCTTTTGCGCTAACCCCAGCTTTTTTTGAAAAAAGACACCCCGATGACGCACCGGGCGTATTAGCCTCGTTACAAATTGCCATAAAAGGCAACGATATTTTTTGGCAGCACCAATACAGGCTGCGCAAACAAAACGGCGAGTATGCCCATATTACCGACCGTGCCATCATAGTGCGGGATGAACATGGAACTGCCATACGGATGGTAGGCGCTAAACGCGACATAACAGAGCAAGTGCAAAACGCGCAAAAAGAACGTGCTCAAGAACTGCGCTTTCGCGAAATGGTGTACAATGTAAACGATGTTATTAACATAATTGACGAAAAGGGGATTGTATTATACAGTAGCCCATCGCTAAAAACAGTGGCGGGCTTTGAACCAAATGAAGTGGTGGGCCTAAAAACTTTTGCGCTGGCACACCCCGAGGATTATGCCACCTTAAAACAAAACCATGCGGCGTTGCTGCAACACCCCGGCAACGGCCAAGTAGTAGAGGTGAGGTACCGGCACAAAAACGGCCACTACATTAACATTGAAATACAGGGCAACAACCAATTACACAACCCTGCCATAAAGGGCATTGTTTTAACCACCCGTGATGTTACCGCCCGCAACCAAAAAGAAACGGAGCGCAGAGAATTGTTGTATGAGTTGATGCGAAAAAATACCGACCTGCGCCAGTTTTCGTACCTGGCCGGCCACCACCTGCGCGCACCGTTAACCAACCTTAGTGCTATTTGCACATTATTGGATGCCGATGGCCTTGCCCCGGATGAAGTGCCAATGCTGCTAAATGCCTTTAAAACATCTACTTTAAAGATTAATGAGGTATTAGACGATATTATTAAAATATTGCTGGTTAAAGACAGTGCCCCAAAACAAGTGAAGGACACCGTACACCTGCAACAAGCCTTAGCGGTGGCAATGCAACTGACCAAGAATGCGATTGCAGCATCAGGAGCCACGGTAACGGCCGATTTTAGCAACGCACCGCAGGTAATGTTTAGCAAGGCGTATATGCAAGATATTTTTGCAGAGCTTATTACCAATGCCATACAATTTGCACACAGCCAGCGGCCGCCAGTTATAACCATAACTGTTACAACAACAGGCGGTACTGTTGTTGTAACAGTTGCCGACAATGGCCTTGGCCTGGATATGGAAAAAGCTAAAAACAAAGTATTTGGCCTGTACCAACGCTTTACCAACATTGGCACAGGCCGTGGCCTCGGCCTGTACATGGTACAAGCCAAGCTAGCAATGTTTGGCTATACCATTGCTGTGCAAAGTACTGTAAATAAGGGAAGTACTTTTACAATAAGGCTACATAACCAGCAGGCAAAAAGCTAAAAGCGTTTTACAGCAACCAACAGTGTTTAGGCAATGATGCCAGCACCTTGTAAAAAATAAAGCGCTAGATAGGGTTTACATTTTTTATTAAACAACAAGAAATAATTTCAAAAAAATGACACTTAATATACGATTAAATAAATCAGCTAAATTAAATTTTGTATAAAACCTGCTTAAGGTTTTTTTCAGGGATAGTTTAAATTGGAAGTTTACAGGGTAGTTAAAAAACAACCGTACATTTTTTAAAAAATCAACATCAAAGTAAGCTTCACAAAATTAATTACACTTTTTCATGGTAACCGTTGGCATAATTGAAGACGACAGCAAACTAAGGATGCTACTAACAGAAACCTTGCGGCTTAACAACGCACAAGTGCTTTTTGATTTTTCGTCGGTAGAGGAATTTACCGCAAACAAAAAAGGCTTGCACTCGCCGTTTCTTTTCTTTTTAGACATTGGCCTGCCGGGTATTTCGGGTATTGAAGCGGTACGTTTAATCAGGGGCTTTTTCCCAGAAACCTACCTTGTTATAATAAGCGGCAACAACGATGAACAAATTATTTGGAATGCAATTACGGCAGGTGCCAATGGGTATTTAATAAAACCGGTTAAACTGGAAAATATAAAGCAGCAATTGCAAACCATTGTTGACGGCGGTGCACTTATGTCGCCAGAAGTTGCGCAATTACTGGTACAAAAAATACATGCCAGCAAACTGGGTACCAATAAGTACGTTGGGATGTTGACGCCGAGGGAAAAAGATGTAATAGGCCTTTTGATGAAAGGCTTAACCTACAAAGAAGTGGCGGCCCAGTTGGGGCTTTCAACAAGTACTGTTAACGACTATATTAAAAGCATATACCATAAAACAAACGTTCATTCAAAAGCCGAGCTTGTGTCACTTTTTTTATAACCCATTATTATGAATACCATTAAAGCCGAAGTAATAATCATAGACGATTATGCGCAAAACAGGCTATTGTTAGAGATGATCTTAGACAGATGGCAGCCAACATTGCACATAACCGAAGCAGAAAATGCCCTACCTGTAATAGACATGATAAAAAGCAGCCCTTATAATAACATATTGCTACTGCTTGATTTACAAATGCCCGTTATGGATGGCTACGCCTTTTTGGATGCATGGCAATTGGAAAAAAATACGGTTAATAAAAATGTAACCATCATTATAATTTCGGCAACGCCCATGGTAAAGTTTAAACTTCGGCCCCAATTTGGCATGCAACACGATTACCTGGAAAAACCGGTTTCGGAGGCGGAGCTTGGCAATGTAATTAACGCATTTTTAAACAGCATAACACAGGCATAAGTTATGCAAGGCCCCAATAATAAAAACATTCAATACGATACCATTGCTGAAAATGTTTCCAACGGTATTTTGCTTGAAGGTAGCGACCGTAATATTAAATACGCCAACAAGCTATTGTTGGAAACATTTAATATTACCGCAACACCCGAAACCTTAATAGGTACTGACTGCAAGGCGGCCTTACAGTATGCAGCCTTTCTATTTACCCACCCATACGAATTTTTAAATGCCACAGATACCTGTGTGCAAAACGGCCAAAAAGTTTTGAACCAGGAATGGATGATGGCCGACGGCCGTACCCTTTTGCGCGACTACATACCCTTGTATGACGATGGCATGCTTACCGGCCACCTTTGGATGTACAAAGAGGTGACTGAAGTAAAAAAACTGGAAGAGGAAAACAAACGCCTAAAGCTTTTTTACGAGCGTATACTAGATAAGCTACCCATTGAAATTGCTGTATTTGATACAACACAAACGTTTTTATATGCCAACCAAACCGCCATACCCGACCCAGTTAGGCGCCAAGGGCTAATGGGTAAAAAACGTACAACCATGTACAACGACAGGCCAAATTTTTTTCAACTTCAAAAATCAAGGAACGAAGCCTTTTTGCGTTCATTGGTAACAGGCGCAAAACAAGAGTTTATTGAACGTGCTATAGGGGATGAACCCAAATACTATTTACGAAGCATTTACCCCATGTTGGGTAACCAAGATGAAGAAGACTTGTTGATATCCTACGGGCTTAATATTACCGAGCTGGTGCAAAAGGAAAATGAGCTTAGAGACAGCAACAGGAAACTGGATACTTTGATTAATGCATTGGATGAGGCTTTGGTTATTGTGGGGCCAACCAGCACCATAGAATATGCTAACCCTGCTTGGGAAAAAATTTTTGGCGTTACCAACGTCAATACCGTAGGTAAACAAGTACAACTTTTTTTTAACCCAGAAGCGGCAGGGCAGTTAACGGCAATTTTCAATAACATCATTAAACAATCTACCCAAAATGAACGTATTAAAGTGCAGATAAACAACAACTTTTTAACCACAAAAACACTAAGCTGTTTTATAACTGCTTTTACACACCAAGGTATAACCAAATTTTCTTGTTTGTTTACTGACATTACCGCCATCGAAAAAAGTGTTGAAGAACTAACCAAATTATTTCTACGGGAGAAAGACCTAAATGAAATAAAATCTGGTTTTGTAAACATGGTATCGCATGAGCTTAGAACCCCACTTGCCATTATACAGTCCAGCGCAGAAATATGCGAAATGATAACCAACGGCGGCACGCGTGGCAATGAAGAAAGCTTGAAAGAATACTTAGGCAATATTACCGGCGAAGTAGACAGAATAACGAAGTTGCTAACCGAAGTATTGATGGTTAGCAAAATTGAAGCAGGCAAAATTGAAACAAGTATCCAAAAAACCGATCTATACCGTGTTTGCGTTTCAATGATAACAAAAACATTTTTACCTTGGGCAGACGGGCGAAGCCTACACTATACTTTGGCACTTAACGGCCCCGTTTATACCGACCAGATGATGGTTGAACACATTATCAACAACCTACTACAAAATGCGTTTAAATACTCTGCCAATAAACCTTCGCCTATATGCCGTATTAAAGGTTTTAAGCATTACTGGAGTATTACGGTAGTAGATTTTGGCATTGGTATAACCCGAGAAGACATGATAACTTTAGGCCAGTCGTTTTTTAGGGGTACCAACGTAGGCGAAACAAATGGCACCGGCCTTGGGCTTACCATTGTAAAATATTTTGCCGGCCTGCTAAACGCGTGTTTTTTTGTACGGTCTACCATAAACAAAGGCTCGGTGTTTTATATAAAATTTCCATATGAAAAAAATATTGATCATTGAGGATGAAAAACTTATCAGAAACAATCTGCGCTTTATACTGGAACATAACGGGTATTATTGCGCGGTGGCCGAAGACGGTTTTGAAGGGTTGGAAAAGATAAAACAATTTAAGCCAGCGTTGGTATTGTGCGATTTGATGATGCCCCGCATGAATGGGTTTGAGCTATTGGCCGAAGTACGCAAACTGCCCGACAGCATAAATGTACCTTTTGTTTTTATTACTGCCCGCGCCGATGAAAAAGATAAACGGGAGGGCATGAACCTTGGTGCCGATGATTATATAACAAAGCCGTTTAATACCACCCATTTGTTAGAAACGGTGCAGAAACGAATTGCACTGGCCGAAAAACGCAATGAAGTACAATTGGTTACCACCCGCGCAAACGCCTTTAATATTTTTTGCACCATCAGCAGCCACGAATATCTTACGCCGCTAAACAGCATCATAAATTTTGCCGAAATATTGGTGGCCGAAAATGTGGGCGTATTACCCAAAAGGTCAATAAACCTGTTACAGCATATTGAGTACTCAGGTAAAAAGCTATACCGCGTTACGCGAAAGCTGTTTTGGTACATAACACTGGTTGAAAATGCCCAGCACCCTTGGCAACCCAAAGGCCACGACAATGTAAACATACAGCAGCTTTTTTTACAGCAATTTGAAGTTATTGCAAGTACTGGGTACTCAGCAGTGCTTAATATGGAGACCAAAGGCATAGACCTTTTTAACTACAAGCATACCGATGTTGCGTTAATGGCCGGCGAGCTGATGGAGAATGCCGTAAAATTTGCGTTACCAAAAACAACCGTAAAAGTTAGCTTTGAAACCGAGGGCGAGCTGGCCTGCATAACCGTGGAAAACCAATACAACGGGCCGCAATTTACCAATGCGAACATAACACGGTTAGCGAAAGATAACACCGATGATAACTGGCAAGGGGCCGGCCTGGGGCTTTATTTGTTGCAAAGTTGGGCAGTAGCCTTGGGGGGCAGCCTGTTTATAGCAGGCAACGGGGAAAATTTTACCGCTAAATTGCTTTTGCCGCGGGCACTGTAAGGGTTACAATTTGAGGGGCATTACATAATAACTTCTGGGGTACTTAAATTCTACCCGAAATTTTGCATAAAACGCCTAACCAAATACGCTTTATAATAAAAAAAGAGGTACTCGCATTAATAACATAAATCAAGTCCTAGGCATGTACTAGCTGGCTAAGACCTCACTAATCCTGTTATAAAATGCCCGGAAGCTAACACTTTGGGTACAAAGCCATTCAACGTCAAACTCTTGTACAAGTTTGGTTACTATCTCTTTTCTATCAGCATATTTTTTCCCATACACCATGCGTTTAGCATCGGCACGTTTCGTGTTTTCTGTGTCGTCGGTGATAGTTTTGGTTAATGCAGGGTTTTCGACCTTGCGTTGCAAAAAAATCAACCAATGCTCAATGGCCTGTATTGGGAAAAATATTACGGCTTTTTGCTTGGCATCGTCATTTAACTTGGCATAAAGCTTTCTCAGTTCTGCCGCAAAGTTTTCCCTAGGCCGGTTATCATAATCGATACCTACAAAAACTAGGTTAAGGTTATAGGGGTGGAGGTATGACGAGCGTTCTATTTGTATTGCGTAACTCTTAAGTGGAAAATCCACGTAAACTAACCCCCTTCGGCCAAAAGAATAAGGTCCCCTTCGGCCATTTCAAATTGACCCCCTGATACCGGCTCAAACTGCCCCCCTGTAAAAGCAGGTAAAGAACAATTGTTTTTGTAGGATAATAA
>CAIRZB010000040.1 GCA_903882935.1 uncultured Parafilimonas sp.
GATATTCCAAGCAAGAATCGTCATCCGTAAACCGCTTATGAAAATTTATAGAATTCACGCCTTTGAATTTATCCAACATATCCATGTCGCAAATATAAATCTTCTAATTTTAAAGTGCGACCTAAGTGCTAATTCCTATTCGAATATTTAAAGAATTCAAGATACTAATAAGTAGGTTTTCACCCGTTGACATATGAAACTGACTAACCTTTTTTCCTTTTATCTCGTAATAGAAAATATCGCCATAGAATGAGCCTAAATGGCGAATTTGGGTTGGATTTACTTTAAACAATTTCTCATAGAAATTTCTGTTATTGTGAAGAATTAGACCAAGATTTTCACGAATTGATTCTGGAGCGGGTTTAAGCAAAGCTTCGTCTATTCGGTCGAGGTTTCGGAGATTATTGTATGAAGTGTTTCGAAATCGGTTTCCAAATATTAGACTTCCTTCATAAAACCCTTTTAAGTCTATGTAACCTTGTTTTTCAGTTATCCACTTTCCTAAGTACTTTTTGTATACCTTACTCGACCCGTTAAATTCGAAACTAATTGACGCATCATTAGCTGTTTGCCCAAAATAATCATTCATCGTCATGCTAAAAAAAACACTAGAAGCACATGTTGCTAAAGTACTTTTCCCGGCTCCGTTTTGTCCTGTTAGTGCATACAGGCCTTTGTCTATTGGTAATTCAATGGTCAAATTGTCGATTGACTTTATCTTATTAACGGTCATTTTAAGTTTCATATGAAAATTATTTGGGTTGATTCAACAGTTTGTAATACTGACTTTGGTTATTTACAAACATTATAACATGTCAAGCAAGTAAAAATATGCCAGATTTTTCATTACACTTCCCATTCTAATGATGTTTTTTCAACTAAAGTTACCTATTGTGATTTTCTTTCTCCGAAGAGTGTCCTCATCATGGCCTTGTATGTTGGCAGGCAAGTTGCGGCATTGTTAGTACTTCAGCCCAAACAAACACCAAAGCCTGCAATTTCGCGCAGCCAAAAATACAAAAGTAAGGCAAAACGAGACGAACAATGCCCTTTTACAAAGTGTGCTTAACTTGGCCTTGTGGATAGGGTAGCCACCCTGCTTATAAGGTCGGTTTAAATAACAGGTGAACATAGTATTTATGCCATTACAAGTTGCTCCCCCCCCCCCGCATTCAACCAAGCAAAATATTTACCTTTGGCAGCTATGCCCGTAAAACAATACCAAGTAGAAAAGTACAAGGAAATTTACAACAGCCTAAACGAACAGCAACGCCTGGCCGTGGATAATATTGAGGGCCCCGTAATGGTGATTGCAGGCCCCGGCACAGGCAAAACACAAATACTTTCTGCCCGTATTGGCAAAATACTGCTGGAAACTGATGCGCAGCCAGAAAACATCATCTGCCTTACCTATACCGACGCGGGCGTGGTGGCCATGCGCAAAAGGCTGCTGGGCTTTATTGGCCCGGATGCTTACCGGGTTAATATTTACACCTTCCATGCTTTTTGCAACGATGTGATACAGGATAACCTGGACCTGTTTGAAAAACAAAACCTGGACCCTGTGTCTGACTTGGAACGGGTGGATTTGTTTAGGAAACTGATTGATGCCTTTCCCAAAAACCACCCCCTTAAGCGCTACCGTGGCGATGTGTATTATGAAATAAACAACCTGCAACAGCTATTCAGCACCATGAAGCGCGAAGGCTGGCGGGCACCCTTTATTAACCAAAAAATTGAGGAGTATTTAAACAGCCTGCCCCTGCGCGACGGCTTTGTTGCCAAACGTGCCACTGGCAGCTTTAAAAAAGGCGACCTTCGCACCGATAAAATTGCCGAGGAAACCGAGAAAATGGACAAGCTGCGTGCCGCCGTGCAGGAGTTTGACAATTTTCAACGGTTGATGCAGCAGGCCAACCGGTACGATTTTGATGATATGATTAACTGGGTACTGCAAGCCTTTGAAGAAAACCCCGCCTTGCTGAGCCATTACCAGGAGCAGTTTTTGTATTTTTTGGTGGATGAGTACCAAGATACCAGCGGCACGCAAAACAGGCTGGTTGACCTACTGATAAACTTTTGGGAAAAGCCCAACGTGTTTGTGGTGGGCGATGACGACCAGAGCGTTTACCGTTTTCAGGGTGCCAACGTGGAGAATATGCTGGCCTTTGCCAACAACTATAAACAACACCTGTTAACGGTGGTGCTTACCAACAACTACCGGTCGGTACAGCCGATACTGGACGTGTCAAAAACATTGATTGACCGCAATGAGGAGCGGCTGGTAAAACAAATTGAGGGCCTGAGTAAGGACCTTGTGTCTGCAAAATATTTCGGCTCGGCCATATTGAGCAGCCCGGTGCTGCAGGAATACGAAACGCAGCGGCAGGAAATGATAGGCATTACCCAACAAATAACAGCCCTGTTGCAGCAAAACGTTGAGCCGGGCCGCATAGCCGTTATTTACAAGGAAAACAAATATGGCGAAGAGCTGGTGCAGTACCTTAAGCAAACGGGCCTACCTACCTACAGCAAACGAAACACCAATATATTGGCACTGACACTGGTGCAAAAGCTTATACAGGTGTTACGTTACCTGGCGGCAGAGCACGACATACCTTTTAGCGGCGACGAAATGCTGTTTGAGCTGCTGCATTTTGACTGGTTTAACATACCCCCCATTGAAATTGCCAAGCTGAGCATTGAGGTAACGGATAAGCAATACAACAACGAAAAAACAACCATCCGTAAGTTGCTGTTCGATAAATGCAACCAGCCACCCAAAGACCTTTTTTCGCCCACCGTGCACCCGGGCCTAAAAAAAGCCAGTGCCGTTATTGAGCAATTGGTTACCGATGTGCCCAACGTAACCATGCCCGTGCTGGCCGAAAACATTGTACGCAAGGCGGGCGTTTTAAACACCATTATGCAAAGCCCCGATAAGTTTTGGCTGTTGCAGGTGCTTACCGGCTTTTTTGATTTTATTAAGGAAGAAACCCACCGCAACCCGTTTTTACGGCTACAGCAACTGGTGAACATTATTGACCTGATGGAAAAAGAGGGGCTGCCCCTGCCGTTGGTACAGGTAAGTGGCAGCGACAAAGGGGTAAACCTGCTAACCGCACACGGCAGCAAGGGGCTAGAGTTTGAGCATGTTTTTTTTGCGGGTTGCAACGCATCCTTCTGGGAAAAAAAGCGCAAACCCTCTGGCGGTTACCGCTTGCCCGACACCGTTTTTTCATCCAATTTTTCAGAAGGCGGGCAGCGCGACACCGAGGAGCTGCGGCGTTTGTTTTACGTGGCACTTACCAGGGCCGAGCAGCACCTGCACATTTCATGGGCACGGTTTAAAAACGATGCCAAGGAAATGGAGCCTTCCATGTTTATTGCAGAAATTCAGGAGCAGCACCACCTGCCGGTAGAAAAAGTATATTTGGATGCGGAGGTATTGGCCGCGCACCAACTGATGCAATTGGAGGAAGGGCTGGCACCGGAGATAGCAAAGGTGGAGGAAGAGTTGGTGGGCCGCCTGCTGGAGAAATTTACCATGAACGTTACCGCGCTGAACAACTACCTAAAATGCCCGCTGGAGTTTTATTTTAAAAACATCATCCGCATACCATCGCCCAAAAACGAGGCCACCGAGTTTGGCTCGGCCGTGCACTATGCCTTGGAGCAGTTGTTTAAAAAAATGCGCGACAACAACAACCAGTTTGCGCCGGTGGATGTGGTGGTGGCCGATTTTAGCTGGTACATGCACCGCCACCGCGAAAACTTTACCAAGGAGCAGTTTGCCCGCCGCATGGAGTATGGGCAGGAGGTGCTGGCCAACTACTACGCCACTTACAGCAACACTTGGAACAAGATTGTGGCCATTGAGCGTAACATACGCAACATTGTGGTAAACGGCGTACCGCTAAAAGGCAAGCTTGACAAGTTGGAGTTTGACGGTAAGAACGTAAACGTGGTGGATTACAAAACCGGCGACCCCGACAAAGCGAAAGACAAACTGGTGCCCCCCGGCGAAAAACAACCCCTGGGCGGCGACTATTGGCGGCAGGCCGTTTTTTATAAAATATTGGTAGACAATTACGAGGCCAAGCAATGGAACATCATCAGCACAGAATTTGATTTTATTGAGCCAGACAAAAAAAAGGTGTACCGCAAGGCCAGGGTGGCCATTACGCCGGAAGATATTACCACCGTTAAACACCAAATAAAAGACGTTTGGCAAAAAATACAGGCACGCGATTTTTACACCGGCTGCGGCAAGCCAGACTGCCATTGGTGCAATTTTGTAAAAACCAACAACCTGGCGGTGGCGTTGCACGAAGTGGAGGAGGAAGAATTGCCGTAAAATGGCAGGGCCACGATTGCATGGATGTTGGATGTATTTTATTGGCTATCCGCAATTGGTTTGGGGCATAACATAATTGCAGTTTATTGGATTTGTGAAGACACAAATCCGGGCAAAAAACCCAACAACCTTGCCGTACCATTGCACGAGGTGGAGGAGGAAGAACGATGGAACCAAGCTATACGGGATGGTAGATTGTTATGATGGTGCCAGCGGCATGCAAGAACGGCTTCAATTTGCTACCTACTAAAAAATTTTACTTTTATTGCCGGGCAAAAAAGCAAATACCTTCCTCTTCATTTTCCCAAATCTTTTAAATCCACCTTCAACAGGAGTCCTTTCTACAAATTGCCGGCCTAACTTTATAACATTGTTAGCATGGTAAGCCGCGCAAAGCCAGTAAGTTTGTACGTTGATATAACTATAGCATGAAAAAAACAGGTGCGCCCCTTTTACAATACATCCATCCCAAAAAAGTTGGCTTTGCATTTTATGTGTTGGCAGCCATGCTGCTGGCAGCCAAAACGGTGGTATTATCGTCCTGCGCAAACATCATCCCCCCGGGCGGTGGGCCAAGGGACAGTTTGCCACCGGTGCTGGTAAAGTCTTTCCCCAGCGATTCCTCCCTACACTTTAACGCCAAAAAAATAACGCTCACCTTTAATGAGTATGTGCAGTTAGACAATAACCTAAGCGACAACCTTATTGTTTCGCCTGCCCCTGGCATACTGCCAATTATACAAAGCAACCTAAAGGTGGTTACCATAGTGCTAAAAGACTCCCTAAAGCCCAATACCACGTACTCTTTTAATTTTGGCAAGGCCATTAAAGATGTAAATGAAGGCAACATAGCCAAAAACTTTACCTACCTTTTTTCCACCGGCGATAAGCTTGACGTGGGCAAACTGGCAGGCAAGGTAGTTTTGGCCGAAACAGGCGCGGTTGACTCAACTTTGCTCGTAATGTTGCACAGCAACTTAAACGACACCGCTATTAAAAAGAACGCTCCTAATTATTTTACACGGCTGGATGGTAAAGGCAATTTTGTTTTCAGAAACATTGCCCCCGCACAGTACAATGTTTTTGTGCTGCCTAACGAATACTCAAAAAAGTATGACGACAGCACCAAAATGTTCGCTTTTCTAAACAACTCGGTGTTGATAGCCGACAGCGGGTCTACCCCGCCCGCTTTATTATACGCTTACCAACAGTTTAAGCCAACCGACAAAAAGAAAGGCGGCAATACGGCGACCACCAATAAGAAGAAGCCCAAAAAGGAAACCGAAAACCAAAAGCTACGGTATGCCACCACGGCAAAGGCAGGGCCGCAGGATTTGCTAACCCCTTTTTCGTTTAGCTTTCCGGCAAGGGTTGATTCGTTTGACACCGCTAAAATTGTGTTGCTCGACACAAATTTTCACCGTATAAAGGGTTACAGCTTTGAAACCGACACTGCTTTAACCAAATTTGACCTACAGTACAAGTGGCCTGAAAATACCTTCTTTAAAATAATTGTACAGAAAGACGCGTTTAAAGACAGTGCGGGCAACACCCTTGCTGCTAACGACACCATTACTTTTAAAACCAAAAGAGAATCGGAATACGGCAGCATCAGGCTGCATTTTACCAATGTAAAACTGGCCAAAAACCCTGTTATACTGTTGTTACAGGATGGCAAGATTATGAAGGCCGTGCCGCTTACAAGCAACGAGTGGTTTCAGCAATTGTTTGGCCCCGGCGAATATGAGTTGCGCGTACTGTACGACGACAACAAAAACGGTGTTTGGAACCCTGGGGATTACAGCAAAAAGCTGCAGCCCGAAGTAGTTGACCTTATACCACGAAAGCTGACCATAAAAGCCAACGTAGACAACGAGGTGGACATTACGTTATAAAAACACTTGCTTGCAAAATGGTAAACGTTTAGCGGTTGGGCAAAAAAAAGCGGTTGATATACTCAACCGCCCATATTAAAACAGGTTAAAAACCGCCTCGCGCATTATTTTTCCAGCCTTATTTCCCCCATGTCAACTGGTAAGCCGCCGGTAATGGCTATACCTTCCCTAACAACATCCTTGTAAGGCTCCACCGCGTTGATGATAACTTTATAGATACCCGGTTTAAGGTTAATGATGGAAATCGGCCGTCCATAACCAATGCCCTCACTGTGTCCCGGGCCGATACCACCCAAACATCCTTCAATGCTGCCGTGGGTATTATTCTACCTGCAATGGTGCCATTTTTAGCCATGGCAAAAACCAATAGGGGTATGGTAAGAAAAAAAACGGCTGATATTTTAAAATAGGTGTTTTTCATAGACCAGCCTTGAATAAAGAACTAATTAGATAAGTTAGTACATTTAATAAAACAATTTTTATGCCAAAAATTGGTGGAATAGTCTTTTTTTTATCTTTTAAAAAAATTTTTTGGTGTGCTCGTAACTGCATGTATTAAATTTACTACCTGCCCTAAAGCATAAAAGCTTTTTAGCAAGCAACTATATTTTACTGGCAACTATGTAAACGGAGCTTGGCATTTACGGCATATTTTTGCAACAGGCAATAAGCAAGTGAACATGTATGGAATGGGGCAGTGCGCAACTATGCGCAGGCGCAAACATTAGTCTTAAAAAAGAAGTTAGTAATTTTAAAGGACCACCCCCCCCATGCGGGTACCAAAATAACCGCGTTATGCATGGCATTAAATTAAACAAGCAGGCTGGTTGTATCGTTACAAAGCATTATTAACCGCTGCTCAGTGCCTAAGTTCAATAAAAGCCGCAAGCTAAAAGCAGCAGGCATATTATGAAGCCAGCGTAGGAGAAAAATAAATATGGCCTTACTTTTAAACATAGACACAGCTACAGAATCGGCCGGGGTTTGCCTTAGTTTGGGCGGCAATATACTGGCCGTTGAAGAAACCTTGGGGCAAAAAAGCCATGCCTCATTTATTCAGCCTGCCATACAAAGGGTAATGCACCGCGCAGGTTACCCGCTTTCGGCGGTTGACGGGGTGGCCGTAACAGCAGGGCCGGGCAGCTATACAGGCCTCCGGGTGGGCCTTTCAACCGCAAAAGGTTTGTGTTATGGCCTTAAAAAATCATTAATTCTCGTTAACACGTTGGAGGTTATGGCACGTGCCAGCATTGAAGCGTTTGGCGAAAATACCGAGGGCGTTTTGTTTTGCCCCATGATTGATGCCCGCAGAATGGAAGTGTTCACGGCGGTATATACGGCAACATTGGGTGTTGTTTGCCCGCCATCGGCGGTAATATTAGACGAAAACAGCTTCCAAGAGCAACTTTCGCAACAAAAACTTGTTTTTTCGGGCAGCGGCAGTGCCAAAGCTGCAATTATCGTGCACCATGATGCCATATTTTCCAATACATTATACAATACAAAGCATCTGGCTGCTTTGGCGTTGGTACGCTTTAACGCCTCAAAGTTTAACGACCTTGCCTACAGCGAACCCCAATACCTTAAGGAATTCTATAAAAAAGCTTAAAAAAAATTAAATCTCCTTTAAAGTTTAAGGTGTTGGCGCGTTGGCGCGTTTTATTAAATCATTATTACGATATTTTTACATTTGAGACAACGCAAACCATTCACCGGCCATAAATATCAAACACAGGAATGAATAACCATGCACAGGTTGCGGTAATTACCGATTCAGGCACAAGCGAGACTGTAAGGATTGATTTCCTTCACATGAAAAAAGCTTCGATGATTTTAAGGGCGCTTAACCATAAGTTAAGGCAGCAGATTATTAAATTATTGGATGAGCACCAAAAAATGACCGTTACAGAAATATATGTAAAACTGCGCCTTGAGCAATCGGTGGCCTCACAGCACCTTGCCATATTACGCAGGGCAGGCATTGTAGGTACCCGACGCGAAGGCAAGTTTATTTATTACGGCATTAATTACCCCCGTGTAAAAGATATCAGCCATTTTGTTGAATACTTTTTAAAGTAAGGCCCATTAAGGGTAAATTGTTTTGTGTAAAAGCCATATTCGGTTGCGTAAATTGCCTGTACTACCTGCCAATTGAGTTACTGGTGGCTTTTTGCTTGCCACCAGTTAAATGAATAACATTTAGCTGCTTTTTATTTTACCACCCCAATACCGGTACCCCGCAACCAATTATAACATCTCCCTTTTTTGTAGCGGCTTTGCCGTTTGCTATCTTTGTAAAAATTTGGGTACCATGTTTATTAAACAGTTATACACGGGGTGTTTAAGTGAGGCAGCTTATTATATTGAAAGCAACGGCGAAGCGGCGGTTATTGACCCGATGCGCGATACCGAAGAATACATTGTGCTTGCCAAAGAGAGAAACGCGGTTATTAAATATATTTTTGAAACCCATTTTCATGCCGACTTTGTAAGCGGGCATATTGATTTGAGCAAAGCCACCGGAGCCCCCATTGTTTACGGGCCCGATACCAAGGCCGATTTTGAGGTGCACATTGCGGCAGACGGTGAAATATTTGCCCTTGGCGAGGTAACAATTAAGGTATTGCACACGCCAGGCCATACCTTAGAAAGCACCTGTTACTTATTAAATGATGAAACAGGCAAGGCCAACGCCGTATTTACCGGCGATACCCTGTTTGTGGGCGATGTAGGCAGGCCCGACCTTGCACAGGATGGCAATACTTTAACCGTGGCCGACCTTGCAGCCATGCTATACGACAGCCTGCAGGCTAAAATTGTGCCGCTGCCCAACGATGTAATTGTGTACCCTGCGCACGGGCCGGGCAGCAGCTGCGGTAAAAACCTTGGCCCGCAAACCCAAAGCACCATTGGTGAGGAGAAACAAAACAATTACGCATTGAAAGCCGCCACAAAACACGAATTTATACAAGCCGTTACCGACGGCATAACAGCACCGCCCAACTATTTTCCCATAAATGCCAAAATTAATAAGGAGGGCTATGAAAGCCTGGAGGGCATTTTGCAAAAAGCTTTATTGCCTTTAAGCATTGCGGCGTTTAAAAAGCTGGTAACCGGTGACGACATCATTATTTTAGATACCCGCAATGCCAATGTATTTATGCATGGCTTTGTGCCCGGTGCCATTAGCATTGGCCTGGAAGGCCGCTTTGCCGAATGGGCCGGCACACTACTGCCTTTTAATAAAACATTGGCACTGGTTACCGACAATGGCCAGGAAAAAGAAACGGCCATAAGGCTTGCCCGCGTTGGTTTTCAAAACTTTGCAGGCTATTTAAAAGGTGGTTTTGAGGCTTGGCAAAAAGCGGGCGAGCAAATTGATATTATTATTGACGTGGATGCCGACGAGGTAGCCATGGATATACCATTTGACGAACGGATGGTGGTTATTGACGTGCGTAAGGAGCCTGAATTTGCAGACGGCCACATAAAAGATGCGGTAAACATACCACTGGAAACGTTGGTTGACCCTGCCAGCATGGCCAATATTGAGGAAACCGACAACCTATACGTGTATTGCGCCGGTGGCTACCGCAGCGTAATTGCCTGCTCGTTGTTAAAAAGGGAGGGCATACACAACCTACGCAATATAAACGGGGGTTATGCCGCCGTAAAGGATACCGAAGGTATTGAAACTGAAAAAAGCGTGGCAGCCCTTAATTAACCGCCTTTTACCACATAGCCTAAACAAGGTACCATAAACGCGGAAGTTGAACCAACAGCTTCCGCGTTTTTTATTTGGGGTAACTACAAACAACTTCAATCCCTGACGTTTAAAAATTAAATAGCTATCCGCTATTTGGTTTGGCTACCGATTGGCCTTTGCCGTTGTTGGGTGTTTTCACCAACAACCATAATACGGGCAGACAATACGATGGCAAACTCTGATGTTGCAAACACCCAACAAAGGCAGGTAAACCAAATAGCGGATACCCATTAAAAATTTCACGAATACCCTAAAATTGTACCAATTTGCTACAGGGGTTGTATCACATGCGAACACTTTTGCTTGGATTCCAAAAACAAACGTGTATTCATAAAATCCGTTCAGCACATTATTTTACCTACCATCACCCATTTTTGCCATTTATCAGGCGTTTATATAGCCATTAACATAGCCTGCCATGCCGTTTGTACTATATGTTTCAAATGACTTTTATGAAAAAGCAAATAATACGGGTGGTGGTTATAGCGGTAGCGGTTATACTGGTTGCATGGCACAGCCCAATTGCGGCACTGATAACCCCTGAGAAAACAACCAGCAAAAATATACAGGTAGAAATATACAAGGGCGAGGCATACACTTCCTCGGTATATACCGATGCATCGGCCAGGTTACAGGTAACCGTTGTTAAGGTACGCGGCAACCGGCGCAGTATTGTTTGGCAAAAAAATTACGACGCAAAATTATTAAGCCAATACCCCAGCGCGGCCAATGCTATCAGCCAAAACATCCTGATACCGAACGTGGCCGACAATAGGGAACACCTGGAAGTATTGTATACGCTTACCTACGATTCAAAAGGCAGCGTGATGCAGCTGCAAGACGGAACCGTAATAGCCAAGGGCGTAAAAAACGGCAAACTCTCCATCAACATTTAATATACATTTTCAAATGCTTTGCCCGGTAACGGCAGCCCGAGAAAAGCGAAAGCGGCAGGTGTAATGCCCGCCGCTTTTTATTTTTTGCTTTGGCTGACAAACATACCATAAAGCCCTCCGCATGTTACTTCACCTGCACCACCCTAATTTCATTTCTGCCATAAAAACTGGGGTAATACATCAATGAGGCCTTGGCCGGGTTTAGTGTGTAAGCACCATTGTACCTGCTTTCCAAATCAATGCTAAACGTGTGGATACCCACACTAAGATGTTCGGCAAATAAAACCGCTTTGTTTTTCATAAACTCTTTATGCACCTGCCAGTCGCTTTGGTTTTTGTCGGCATACAGGCAGCCTGCTGGTATCGGTACTTCCATCATCACATATTCCGCTTCTTTTAAAACATTTACCTGTGCAACCATGGTAACTTTTTCACCCGCTGTTAAGTAAGCAACTTTGTTGCCGTTTTTTTCAAACCAGGTTTGTATATCAAAATTGCTGGTTACCGGTTGTGGCTGTGCATTAAAAAAGTGCTGGTAGGCGGTAAGGTATACTAACCCGCCACCGGCTTTGGTTAGGCTAAGTTGCCGGGCCGGGTTTTTAATAACAGTTTTGTAAGGGAACTGCGAGATAGAAAATACACTGTCGCCTGAAAAGCTTACTACAGCCGGTTGTTGAAAATGGCCGTTTTGCGCCAGCAGGTAAGGCAGCGTTGCTGATACAACCGAAGCACTGGTAACCGTATTAACCCAATGCCCCTGTTTACGCTCAGCAAGAAAATATTGGATGATGCCATCCAGTTCGGTATCGTGGCCTTTTTCCTGCTGCAATACTTCAAAAGCCAGTGTTGTTGTGGCGTTGGCATCGCTGTACCAACGGTAGTTATCGGTACCCCAGTGCAAACTGCCTAACATACCGGGTACGGCTTTGCTTAGTAACCATTCCAGTTCCTTTGCATGTTCTTGGTTAAGCAGTTGTTTTATGCGCACATACTGCCATTGCTGTTGCTGGTTTAGGGAGTCAAAATGAATTTTTTCCAACCAAGGCTTGTAATCAATAACATGGTGTGCTTCGCCCATGGCAAGCAGGCTTGCAAGCAACTGGTCACTGCCCATTGTTGTCAATTCATTCTGCAGGTATAGCAGCCCGTTGCGGATGCCGGTTTCCACCATTGGGTTATCCCGCATGGGCAGCAGTGCTTTAACCACATAAGCGGTAATGTTCACGTCTGCGTTTCCATTTTCCCACCAACCCCAGCCACCGCTGTATAATTGCGCTTTCTGTAGTTTTTGCACCAGCCAGTTAATGGTATTATCATCCGTAAAAGGCTTGTGCAGCGTTTCGTAAATTTTCTTTTTCATCAGCAGGCCGCGCAGCTTGCTGCCTGTTTGTTCCATACAGTAGTAGGGATAGTTTTTAAGGTGCTCAACCTCGTCCAACAGTATATCCAGGGTATTGTTTTGTGCGTACAATTCAACCGGTGAGCCATTATTTTTTGGCGAAAAGGTAATGCTGGTATCATTCTTTAGCACCCAAAAACTACCGGTGGTTTCTTCGGTACCGCGTTTAAAAACGGGTATTTTTCTCTCCTCCCCGTCCTTAAACCCGGTGGTTGTTTGCAGGCTGAATGCCGCCTTTAATGTATCACCCGGCGGGGCAGCCATGGCATATTGTTTAACCACAGATGCTTTGGGCCGCAGCGTTATAAGATCTTGACCTGCCTGTATACCCTTAACGGTAAACGACGTGGTGGCATTGTACACATCACCCGTATAATTTAATGCTTTGCCAACCGGCTGGGCACTGTCGCCTTCCAATAAAAACTGCGGCATGCTCAATTCTGCCATCAACGGCTTGTACGATTGTACAAAGCTAACTGCCTTGCCCATGTGCCGGTGCTTATCCATGCCCAGCACATATGTTTGCCAGCCGGTAGAATTGTCTGGGTAAGTTACCACAAATTTTGCCTGCCCATGTTCATCGGTAAATAACGCTGGCTGCCAAAAAGCATAATCACGAAACTGCTGCCGCAGGGTGTTGGTTTTAGTGGTTACCACTAAAACACCATTGGCTGCCTCCGCACCGTATAAAGCAACGGCTTCCATTCCTTTTAAAACGGTTATATTGCTTATCATATCGGCCGTAACATTTGCCGGCATTTCGTGGTACAGAATGCCGTCTACCACAAAAAGCGGTGTGCCAACACCATGCATGCTGCTAATGCCGCGTAAGGCAGTACTTGCACCGCTGCCCGGCTCTCCGCTAACCTGTACCCCTAAGACGTTGCCCTTTAAACTTCGTACAGTGCTAGTTAGCTCTTTGCCGCTTATCACCGAAACTGACCCGGTTAACTCCATCTTTTTCGCCGAGCCATAGCCGACAACTACAATCTCGTCAAGGTGTTGGCTGGAAAGATTTAGCGGCACCCTCAGTATCTTAGGTTCCATTTCAAGAACCTCAATAATCATTTCTTTTGTCTCAAAACCCACCGACGAAATAACCAAAACACAGCGGCCTTCTTTAATATTGTAAAAAGCAAAATTACCGTCACGGTCCGTAGCAGTGGCAGTTTTGGTGCCCTTAATCATTACTGTTGCATAGGCTATGGCAAGCCCCCCTTTTTTGTCAACAACCTTGCCGGTTATTGTTGCCTTGCCCTTGCTGTAAGTAGGTAGGCTTTGCCAAGTATCGTTGTTGGTGGCCGCGTTGTTTTTAGCGGCTTCGTTTGTTGGGTTTAGCCTTGCCTCAGCTGCCTCATTAAATAGCCTCGCCAGTAAATAATTACCGTTGTAATAATGGCCCTTGCTGGTTTTGATGCAAAAAGTAGCTGATGGCTGTATGTTTATGCTGTCTATCTGCATAGCATTGTTGTGTTCGTCCACCAACAGCAGGGTGTAGAAACCGCTGTCAATATTATTTACAGTTCGTATATTACCATTGAGTATTTTAGTTGATGCCGAATGACCGTTTGCATAAAGAACAACGTACCGCAGGGTGGTATCTTTTGCCACGGTTAATTGTAGCTTACCCTTGCCTGCCTGGTTATAGTAGTAATTGTTGTAGGTGAAGTTTAAAAAATATTGCTGTGGGTATGCTTTTGGCGGATACTGTATAACAGGGTGCGGCGCAATGGTATCGCCCAACACCCATACCGGCTTAGCAATAACCGGCAGGTAGTATTTATCTTTTCGCAGGGGGAATATTGCTTTCTTCTCCAATCGCAGTATTTGTTTGGAAATATTGTATTCATACCCCGGCTCAAACCTAAAATGGATGTCAAAATTGCCCGGGGCAAAAAGGTGCAGGCTATCGCCAGTTGCAAAAGGGCCGATAAGGTGCTTTGCGGCACTTGCCAGATGAATAGTTTTAGCCCCTTCCCATATATAACTGTAGTTGGTTTCAACATTATTATCCACCTGCATGATGGAGGATTCCAGTTTGCTTATTTCTTCCTCCGAAAAATAATTGTTTACAATATCAACCTTGCTGTTTGGCGGAAGTTTGTCAATATCAAACACAAAGTCATGCTTGTAACCGGGCTGTGTATAAATGCTGTCAATGGTAATAAATTTATTGTACAGCCGCATGCCTATTTGTACATAGCCGCCAAAGGTTTCAAACGCGTAGGGCATTGCCTCGGTAACGCCTTTGTAGTAAACAAGCTGCCGGTTAATGTACAGCATATATACTTGCTGTTTTTGGCCGTGGCTTACTGCGTTTACACTCAATTGCGTAGAAAAGCCAGTTACCGGCGTAGGCTTGTCAACATAACCGTTTGTAGGAAAAAGCATCTGGTAATAAGCCATAGTGTCCAACCCAAAAGCCTTTACCCAGCCTGTGTGTTTACCCAATGGATAATGACTGGACATATATGCATCATCGGTCTCAAATTTATCGCGCTGTAATACGGGCTTTAGCCTGTATTTGGCTAAATAAGGTGGGTCTGGCACACGTATATCCTTTTTAAACTGGCTGTTATAACTTAGCGCGGTAAGGTTAACGTTTTTTACAGGCTTGTTATGGTAATCAGTTACCCCAACGGATAAGGTATCTTTCTGGCCGGGAAAAACGGCAGCCGCGCCCGATACATTTATATTAAGCAGTTTATGCAGTACCCCGATAGTTTGCTCGCCAAACTCCTCCTCGCCAGCCCACCAGTACTGCCATTTTACGGTGTACATTTTTCTGGCAGTCGCCTTGTTGGTTTGCCATGTTATTGCAGCGTCGGATGATTTACCCTGGGCTTTAATCGCATTGCCATCAAACACAGTATAAGAAATTGGTATTTTGTATGGGTTCTCCAGTGCAAACCCCAAGGTATCACCCTTGCTGATGCGTAACAAACTTACCAAACCACTTTTTGCACCGACCCGTATTTCTGCTGAGTCTTTCCCGCCGTCTTTTTCGTTTATCAAAAAAGTATATTCCTCTGCAAGTGGGTCAATCTTTGCTTTAAAAGGAAATTTTACTGGGGTGTTTTCATCTATCCTACCACCTATAACAACCTTTCCGATTTGTTCCGCACTTATGCCATTCACCCTGTATTCGGCATATACCGTGTCATTTTTTATTTCTGCCACAAGTTCCCTGTGGCCGGGGCTGTAGTGTATGGTTAGGTTTTTGTCCTGCAGTTCGTTATTACTGTTTGTAAAGGTTAGCGTAGCCTTTATACTTACACCCGCGTCTGGCAATATGGTTGCCGGTACATCAAATTCCGTTTCCCCTTGCGCAAGCAGGGTTTTCTTCTGCGCAAATAGCGTATCGGGTACATACATACTGTCTTTATAAAAAGTATGGATGTCATCAGTGGTTAATATAAGTTTTGCGGATGCATCCAGCAGGGGCAGGCCTGCTGCATCTTTGGCACTGCCAAAAAAACGCATGGTATCCGCAGGGTAATAGGTTTCTTGTGCGCTGCGTATATTATAATTGGCAACCTCATCCAACACATAATCCTCTAACTTAAAATTTTTTGCAATAATGCGCTTACCGTTTTTGGTGGTAAGGTTTACCGTATAATTAACATCGTTGGGCAAAGTATCAGAAAGTGGGAATTGTGCGATATACGAGCCGGGTGAAGATGGCTTAATAATATTTATCAGCTGCTTGTGTTGTTGTCCGTTTGCATAATATTCAAGGCTGATATGTACGGCCTTGTTATACTGCCGCCACCGCTTGCTAAAAATATACGCTTTAAATTTTACGGTGTCAGTTTGCTTATACTTAGGCTGGTTAAATACCATGGTACCGGCCGCACCAATGTTATTGGCCTTGTATGCATGCCCCTCTTTAAACAACTGCCCTATGGTTCGCGGCAGCCAGCTAATCATCCTTATAAGCTTTGTGCGTGTAAAGTTTTGCCAGCGTTGCTGCAGTATGGTTTTATAATTGCCTTCGTCGTCTGCTGTTAATGTAATATAGGTTGTATCGCCGGGTGCGTAAATTTTAACCATAGCCCCATCAGGCTTTTTTTGTTGTACGCAATAGCTTTGCGCAAAGCTGTTAAACACAGCCTCTTTATCATTCACCCAAACATGTGCATCATTAATAAAATTACCTTGCTTGTCGCGCACCAGCAGTTGTAGCCCGTGCCTGTTGTTTATTGGGTAGGCAATTAAGTTGGTTACACCCGTTGTGTAAGCCCTTACGTCATCCCCGCTTACCCATATAACCACATACAAACCTTTGGCAAGTTTTGTTTCATCAACGCTGTCTGCATCAAAAATGGCAGCCGGGGTTTGGGTTTGGTAGGCATCAACATCAATACTGTCTAGTTTTATATATTTTTCGGCCGCCGCCGCTGTAATGTGGTAAGCAAAACATTGGGTGCTTTTTTGGGCAACGTTTTTTAGGCTAGCCTGTGCGCACAAAATAAATGGCAGTACCATTGCTGGTATAATAAGCAGTTTTTTCATATCCGATGATTGATTGCGCTATGAGGATGCCAGAAACGAAAAAATTACACAAGCGACAGCAGCAATTTTAAAAATTAATAGTTGGGATGGAAAAACAACTACCCTTAAAGCAGCTTTTTGCAATAATGCATTCTCAAATAGCCGAAAGTGTACTCAAGGCGTTTTTTGCCCCATTAAAAATTTCCAGGCGGCCTCTATGCCTTCGGTGGTAAATTTTTTACCCACTGGCGGCATAAACTTTTCTGCATTAAAATAGGCGCGTGGTGTGCAAGCCTTTTGCAGTGCCTGCGGGTTTGGTATAAATGGGGCAACCGCAGTTATTTTGTTGGCGGCGGTACAACTTAAACGCCAGGCCATGCTGCCGCCATTGTAAAACCCGGCGGCAAATATGCGTGCGGGGTCGCCTTGGTATTGCTGAATAAAATACCCCGTCATTATGTTTATAAAGCCCGCATCATTTATGGTGTCTGTGGGGGCATGGCTGTCTAACTTGGTATTCCAATGCCCACCCACCGCATCCGGGTATACCACAATACAGGATGATTCATCCGCTAGCCGGTGCAAGGTTTCGCCATATTTTTTTATGAGCAATGTGCCAGTTTCCCGTTCAGCATGTAAAAAGAAAGCAATCGGGTAGTTGACACTGCCGCCGTAATGCAGCGGTATGTAAAAATTAATGGTACGGGGTATACCGTCAATAACAAAGCTGCTGCTGTAAATGCCTTGTGGCCGTACTGTATTCTCTTGGCTTTGGGCATAATTTGCAAACACGCAATTTAGCAGGCAAAGGCAAACCACTATTTTTTTAACGGCGGGCATGTATGGCATTGTTGCAATATTTTAATACCGATTGGTAACCAAATAAAGGTAGGTACATTATTTAATTTCAATAACAACCAAACGGCCCATTTTTTAAACGCCCTTTAGCGGGACACATAGCAATTTTTAAAATGTTTAATTTTAGCTTAAAACCATTTTTGAAAATTTATTTTTACTGTATCTTGCGCCTTTAAGGGTTTAGGGTTGAAAAAACCCCGGTAGTCTTGCCGGGGTTCTCTTTTTTATAACGTCTTCTCTTTTAATAACTTATCAAGGCACCAATACACACTCTGTTAGGGTTAAAACACTAATAGCTTTTACCAACGCCCTCCTAAAAATTAATATTTTAGTTACAAAAAAAATATTTGCGTGTTCATAAAAACCACAACGGTTCCAGTTTAATTGCCAAATTCTTCCAGCTTTTTTACACTGCCAGGGTTCTTTTAGGCTTATCTAAAAGCGTTTAAAAAAGCAGGTTGGGTGTTACAGTTAGCATAACATGGCCAATTGTACAGAAAAATGGCATCTTTTTAAGTAACAAATGACAAAAGATGGCCGATTTTATCCAAAATTCATCGTCCCTAATCAATCAAGTAAATTCGTTGGCATTATTATTCCGCAATTGGTTAAGTTTACCATCTAAAAAACTCCAACATGGGTACGTATAGCCGCAGGCAATTTTTACGCGATGCAGCCATAACAGGTGCAGCAGTAAGTGCCATAAACACGCCGTTAAAAGTAATGGCAGCAGAAAAAAAATCGATAGTACGCTTGGGTATGATTGGCGTTGGCTTTAGGGGGCAGTCGCACCTGGAGCAAATGCTAAAGCGCAACGACACGCAGATTGTTGCAATGGCCGACCCCGATAAAGTGATGATGGCCATGGCACAAAAAATAGTGGCCGAAAACAATAAAAAAGCCCCGGTTGAATTTACCAACGGCCCACACGACTATTTAAACCTGTTAAAAAGAGACGATATTGACGCCGTAATAATAGCCACGCCTTGGGAATGGCATATTGAGCAGGCCATAGCTGCAGTACACGCGGGTAAAATTGCGGGTGTGGAAGTGTGCGGTGCCATAAAACTGCAGGACTGCTGGGATGTTGTTAAAGCGGTTGAAAAAACAAAAGTACCAGTGATGATGCTGGAGAATGTATGCTACCGCAGGGATATTATGGCGGTGGTAAACATGGTGCAGCAAGGCTTGTTTGGCGAACTGCTGCACTTGCAAGGCGGCTATGAGCACGACCTGCGCGAAGTGTTGTTTAACGACGGCACCCCCAACACCGGCCCCGGCGTTGAATTTGGTGATAAAGGCTTTAGTGAGGCCAAATGGAGAACCATCCATAACATGAACCGTAACGGTGAACTTTACCCCACCCATGGCTTGGGCCCAGTAGCCACCATGATTGACATTAACCGGGGCAACAGGCTAACCGCTTTGTCGTCAGTTGCCACCAAAGCACGCGGCCTGCACCGCTTTATAGTTAACCACCCCAAAGGCGGGCCAAACCACCCCAATGCAAAAGTTAACTTTAAGGAAGGCGATGTTGTTACCACCCAAATACAAACTGCCAACGGTGAAACCATAGTGCTAACGCACGACACACTGTCGCCACGCCCATACAACTTAGGTTTTAGGGTACAAGGCACCAACGGCTTGTGGATTGACAACCACGCGGGCGGTTTTGACGAGGGCCTTATTTATTTTGAAGACAAAAGCCCCAAAAAACATGCTTGGGAAAACCCCAAGCCCTATATGGAACAGTATGACCACCCGCTTTGGAAAAAATTTGAGAAGGATGCCGAAGGTGCTGGCCACGGCGGCATGGACTTTTTTGTGGCCAATGCTTTTATTGAATGTATTAAACGCGACGCAGAGTTTCCGTTGGATGTGTACGACTTAGCCACATGGTATGCTATTACACCGCTGAGCGAAACGTCTATTGCCGAAGGCGGTAAGCTACAGCAGATACCCGACTTTACAGTGGGCAAATGGCAAACACGTAAGCCTATTTTTGGCCGAAACAGCGAATATTAACAGCCACTTTACAATAAAAAACGCCATGCAATGCCTAATAAGGTTAGTATGGCGTTTTTTTGTACCCCAATTAATACATTGCCGGGTAAATGCTTGGCTATTACAGCCCCGGCAGCAACCAAACCGCCCAGGGCAAACGCATGATGCTTTTTTAGGGTGAAGCTTGTAAAAAAGCTGGCGTTCGTCATGGCTGCGTAGGCAGGCATCTCTCAAAGCTCAGCTTGTTGGAACGCCATTACGCACCGGTTGAGTAATAAGCCGGCTCGCTAAAGGGTAAAGCGTTGCCTTTTATAGCACAGGTTTAATTTTAGGAGATACCTGCCTATGCAGGCATTACGGTTTCTTGCCTTTTACAATAAAAACTTTTGTACAAACAATTATAATGCGTTTGCCCTGCCAAACCACCACCATAAAACTTGGTTTTTACACTTACCTTTATTGTGGGCCAACTTGGTTGGCAGCGTTATTGGTAACACATACACACATAAAACTACTATTAACATGGCATTTAATACTGCCGTATTTAAAACCCGGGCACTTACATCGTTGGTATTTGTGGCAGTAATGCTGGCCGGGTTGCAAGTTAACCAATGGACATTTTTTCTGCTGTTTTCTGTTATACATTTCGGCTGCTGGGTGGAGTACCAAAAGCTACTGGGTAAAATAAATGCTGCTTACGCAGGCATTAACCCCTTGCATAAGTATGCCATTATGCTGGCAGGCTGGGGCTTTATGCTGTTAATGACCAGCGGTGCCTATAAAATTGGTTACCTTAACTTAGCGGTTAGTGGCAAAAGGCTGTTATATATAATGCCGCTGATTGTGGTGTTGTCTGAAATATTTTTTTCCAAAGGCAAATTGAATGTAAAACAGCTGGGCTACTCATTGCTGGGCCTAGCCTATATTTCGCTGCCCTGCGGGCTGCTGGTACAAATTTGGAGCAAAGGCATAAACTACGATACCGATTTTGGTTTTATACCGGTAATGTTGCTGATTGCCTCCATTTGGATAAACGACACCATGGCCTATTTGGTAGGCAGCTTTATTGGCAAAACGCCTTTTTCAAAAGTATCGCCCAAAAAAACTTGGGAGGGTACCGTGGGCGGTGCCGTGCTGGCCATTGTGGCGGTATCGCTGTTGAGCAAGCTTATTTTGGGTACCGATATTTTGTTGGTGATGATAATGGTGCTTATAGCGGTGGTTTTTGGCACAGCAGGCGATTTGCTGGAAAGTTGGTTGAAACGAAAGGCTAACGTAAAAGACAGTGGCAGCATCATGCCCGGCCATGGGGGCTTTTTAGACCGTTTTGATTCGCTGTTAATTGCCACACCTTTTGTATGGCTGTATGTGGAGTTTGTGCTTTGAACGGCACGGTAAGTTTTAAAGCCATACCCGCAATGTACCCTTGGCGTAGCCAGCGGCGGTTTATACGTGCCTTGGGTACCCAATTACTAATTGGCGTATATTCGCAGCCCCAATAAAACTTACCATGACCATACACAGAGAAGGATATAAAAGCATAGGCATAACTGCACTTATTTTTGGTATAATAAACATTGTATCGTTTACTTTTTTAAGCGCCCCCCTGCCTTGGCTCGCAGCCATCATTTTCGTAGTTACGCTTGTGTTGTTCTTATTCATTATTTCTTTTTTCCGCATACCTGCCCGCAAACTAACGCAGAGTGCCAACGCCATAATTTGCCCTGCCGATGGCAAGGTGGTAGTAATTGAAGAAATTACCGACGTTGAGTATTTTAACGACAGGCGCATACAGGTAAGCATATTTATGAGCCCCGCCAATGTACATGTAAACCGCAACCCCATTAGTGGCACGGTAAAATATAGCAAATACCACACAGGCAAGTACCTGGTAGCCTGGCACCCAAAATCGTCCACCGAAAATGAGCGCCACAGCGTGGTTATTGAAAATGCAAAAGGTATTATTTTGGTTAAGCAAATTGCCGGGGCTTTGGCAAAACGTATTTGCAACTACCTTACCCCTGGCCAAGCAATAAAACAGGGTGAAGAATTAGGTTTTATAAAATTTGGCAGCCGGGTTGACGTGCTGCTACCCCTGAATGCAAAAATTACCGTTCAATTAAACCAAGTGGTTAAAGGCGGTGTTACCGAGCTTGCAGTATTTTAACCCCTACAAATTTAACAGCTATGTATTACAATTTTAAGTAAAATTGCACCACAGATTAAAACTGTTTAAAACTTACTATATGAAAAGAGGATTGATGATTTTTGCCGCTGCGGTGCTATTTACCGGTGTTGCTTTTGCCGACGGCACTAAAAAGAAAGCTAAAACAACCTGCAATAAGCATGAGGGCAAAACTTGTAGCAAAAAAAGCATGGCTGCCGAACCTAAAGACAGCACGGCTGCACCTGCCGCAAAAAATTAATACCCTTGTTGGCATACGTTTCGGCTGTAAGACGCAGGTTACCCTATGTTTTACAGCCGAATTTCTTTTGTTGCTATACCCAGTCAATCAACGTTATCACCTGCTCCAACCATTGTTTGTCAGTTTCATCGTAATCAGCAAGCTGCTCACTGTCAATATCCAGCACTGCCACCACTTGGTTGTTGCGAATAACCGGCAACACAATTTCCGACCTTGATAAACTGCTGCAGGCAATATGCCCGGGAAATTTTTCAACATCAGGTACCACCAGCGTTTTTGCTTCTTCCCAACTGCTGCCACAAACACCACGCCCTTTACGTATGCGTGTGCAAGCAATAGGCCCCTGAAAGGGGCCAAGTACCAATTCATCGCCTTTTACCAAATAAAAACCTACCCATAGCCAACCAAACTGCTCCTTTAAAGCCGCTGTAATATTGGCCAGGTTGGCAATTAAATCTGTTTCGCCCTCAAGTAAGCCTTTTATCTGTTGTAGTAAGCTTTTGTACTGGTCGTCCTTACTACCGTTGGCAATATGTAAATCTTCGCTCATAATTTGTTTTATTGTTAAAATCCGTGTCAATGCAAAGCAACTATTTGTTGGCACCATTTTTATACCACTATACTACCATTCGTTTGGTTACCATTTTGGCCTGTAAAAAGGGGCTTACACCGATTATTTTTTAAAAACATTGGCCATAGGCCCAACATTTGCAAATTACAAATTGTTTACATGCTACTTATGATACGCAACACACCAACACCACTGCTAGTTACCGGAGTATATATTTTTGCCTGTTTGCTGCTGCAAGCAATTGACGAAACGCGCGGCTACGGCACAATAATGTTGTATGCACTGCCCGCCGTTATTTGTTGGATGGCGTGGGCGGTTTTTACCTATGCAAAAAGCGTTGCCAAAAGGCTTAAGGATGATGAGTTTGGCTATGGCGGCTAAATAAAAACCCCGCTTAAAGCGGGGATTCTAATATAGTTTTCAATTACTATTCTGCTTCTGCCACCACTTCCTTCACCTCGGGTATCATGCGCTTCATCATGCCTTCAATGCCTGCTTTCAGCGTTATCATCGATGAAGGGCAACCGCTACAGCTACCTTGCAGCATCAAATTTACCACGCCATCATCGTAGCTTTTAAACTGTATGGCGCCGCCGTCCATTTCAACTGCGGGCTTTACGTAATTATCCAACAGTTCTTTTATCCTTTTTACTACATCATCATCATCCGCCAACACAATGTTTGTTGATTCTGGTTTAACCTTAGCTACCTCATCCTCATTTACAACGGGGCCGCCAGCCTCCAAGTAATCTTTCAAAAATTGTTTAATGGTAGGTATAACATCCTGCCAATCTTCCGTGTCTAGTGTTTTTGTAAGCGTAACAAAATTGCTGGCTATAAAAACACTTTTTATAAAAGGGAAGCTGAACAGCTCTTTGGCTAAGGGCGAAGGCCCTGCGGAACTTTCATCCGGAAAATCAATACTCTTGCCCGGGTACAATAATTTGTTCGCCACAAATTTCATTGTGGTAGGGTTGGGCGTCATTTCAGTATAAATACTTATAATGGTATTACCGGTTTTAATCATAATGTAACGTTTGCAGGGACAAAAGTAGCAAACTGGCGGCTGATGTTGGCGATTACCAGCCGCATGGCTGGCTAAATGGGGCTATTTTTTCGTTTATCGAAACCCCTAACGCCGGCTACCAATGCAGCCCGTTAGTAATTAACACGCGGCATCACCGGCAGTAAGGCAACATCAGCGAATTGGTGCAAAAAAAACCGCCAGCCGAACGTTAACGTAAATTTTAAAAAAAATTTCAATATTTTCTGCAAACATGTGTAGCTTTACGCCCTTAAAACTATTTTTGGTTCACCCACATATTTTGAACTGAAGTTGAAACAGAACACAACACATATTAATTGTAACGCTTTCCACCCTTCGCTGGTGGGTGTTGTTTCTTTGTGTAACCCTACCTGCTTCCGACCGGAACGACGACCTCGTATCTGATATTCCTTTATTTGCAGCCAGCAATTAATTAAGGGTTTATTGTAATAAATCCAGCTGTGCCGTTCGCTCTCCTTTTTTTATTGCATATTCTCAATTTTACAAACGTGGAACAAAATACCGATATAATCATACGTGTGGCCAATAGTGGCGACAAGCATTACGCAGAAACCATTACCGAGGAAATGGAATCCTCTGCCAAGGCCCGTGGCACTGGCATTGCCAAACGCAGCCCCGAATACATTGCCAAAAAAATGGATGAGGGCAAGGCGGTTATTGCCTTATTGAAAAACGGCACCTGGGTTGGCTTTTGTTATATTGAAACGTGGAGCCATGGCGAGTATGTTGCCAACAGCGGCTTAATAGTGGCACCCGCTTTTCGCAAAAGCGGGGTGGCAAAAGGTATTAAGCAAAGGGTTTTTGACCTGAGCAAGGAAAAATACCCCGAAGCCAAAATATTCGGCTTAACCACAGGGCTGGCTGTAATGAAAATTAACAGCGAACTGGGCTATGAGCCTGTTACCTACAGCGAATTAACACAGGATGAAGCCTTTTGGGCGGGCTGCAAAAGCTGCGTAAACTACGATATATTAATGAGCAAGGACCGCAAGAACTGTATGTGCACGGCCATGCTGTACGACCCTAAGGACCACTATAAGCCTGAGGAAACAAAGGAACATTTTGAACAAAACACCAAGTTGTACGAAAGGCTATTACGTTGGAAGCAAAGGCTTTTTCACGAAAAGCACGAAAAAGATAACAATAAAACAACGGCTTCTGCAAGGGCTAAATCGGCCCTGTTTTATTTCTTCAACTTTTAGAAAAAATGCAAGCAGTTATTGCACAACTTGAGAACCTGTTGAAACAATACACCAGCAGGTTGCAAATCGTTTCGGAGGATGATTTTGCGCGAAAAATTTCCCCAGAAAAGTGGAGCAAGAAGGAGATACCCGGGCTTTTGGTTGATTCAGCCCAAAATAATATCCAACGCTTTGTTAGGGCAAGCTACGAAAATAGGCCGCATATTATTTGCAACCAAGAGGCATGGGTGCTTGCGCAGGGGTATCAAAATTACCCTTCAGCAGAATTGATCATGTTACGGCAGTTGCTGAATAAACATAATTGCGCTGTTCTTGGCAACATAGCTGTTGAAACATACACCCATTTGTGCGATACCGGTAAAGAAGGAGCAAGGCTTTATACGGTAGCGTTTTTGGCAAACGATTATAAAGTACATATAGTACACCATTTAAAACAAATATTTAATAATTAAGATGCAAGAATCTACAAAACCAGGCGCAGGCCGCCGTGTTGTACTTGGCTTTAGTGGCGGGCTTGACACCACATTTTGCGTAAAGCACCTTGGTGAAGACGAGGGCTTTGAAGTACACAGTGTAATTGTAAACACAGGTGGCTTTAGCCAAGAAGAATTACAAAAAATTGAACAGCATGCCTATACTTTGGGCGTAACAACGCATACCACCGTTAACGCGGTAAAGGGTTATTACGACCGCATAATAAAATACCTAGTTTTTGGCAATGTGCTTAAAAACAATACCTACCCGCTTAGCGTAAGTGCTGAAAGGCTGGTGCAGGCATTGCATATTGCCGACCATGTCAAAGCCCTACATGCCGATGCAGTGGCACATGGCAGCACTGGTGCCGGCAACGACCAGGTTAGGTTTGACATGGTGTTTAACATTATGATACCCGGGGTGGAAATAATTACCCCCATACGCGACCTTAAATTAAGCCGTGAGCAAGAGATTGATTATTTAAAGGGCAAAGGGGTTGACATGAACTTTGCAAAAGCTGCATACTCCATAAACAAAGGGTTATGGGGTACCAGCGTGGGCGGCAAAGAAACCCTTTCATCAAAAGGTTTGCTGCCTGAGGAGGCATGGCCTACCCAGGTAACCAAAACAGCCAGTGAAAAAGCTGAGCTGGTATTTGACAAAGGTGAATTGGTGGGCGTAAACGGCCAAACTTTTCAGCACCCGTCGGAGGCCATACAGTATTTACAAACCATTGCAGGGGCTTACGGCCTTGGCAGGGATATACATGTTGGCGATACCATTATAGGCATTAAGGGCCGCGTAGGCTTTGAAGCCGCAGCACCTATGGTTATTTTAAAGGCACACCACGCATTGGAAAAACATGTACTTACAAAATGGCAGCTTAGCTGGAAAGATACCATTGCCAATTTTTATGGCAACTGGCTGCATGAAGGGCAGATATTAGACCCTGTTATGCGCGACATAGAGGCCTTTTTACAAAGCAGCCAACAAAACGTAACCGGCAAAGTATTTGTGCTGCTGCAACCATACCGCTTTCAAATTATTGGTATTGAAAGCAAATACGATTTGATGAGCAGCAAGTTTGGCAAATACGGCGAGATGAACAACGGTTGGACGGGCGAGGACGTTCGTGGCTTCAGCAAAATTTTCGGCAACCAAACAAGCATGTTTTACCAGGTAAAGGAGGATGCGGAGAGAAACGGCTTAGGCTAAACCATTCTTAAGGATTATTGAGTAATTTTGAATACCATCCTCAAATTATACGACATGAAACTTGAAATATTTGAAAAATTAAATACACTTCCGCCCGAAAGGCAGGCAGAAGCGGAAGATTTTATTGAGTATTTAATAAGCAAGTATGGAAAGCCTATAGCAAAAAGCGAATCTTTGGCTGAAATGCGAAAGAAAAATATGGGTTGGGCCAAGGGAAAAATATGGATAGCTGACGATTTTAATGATACGCCTGAAGATTTTAAAGAATATTTGTAGTGGAAAAATATCTTATAGATACCCATGTTTTGATATGGATGGCACAACAGCCAGAAAATATTCCACCTTTAGCGAAAGCTATTTTGGAATCAGAAAATGAGATACTATTAAGCTATGTTTGTGTTTGGGAAATAGCCATAAAAGTACGTACGAAAAAGCTGGAAATACAACTTGAGCTGCCTGATTACATCAACTCCTCTGTACAGAAATATGGTTTCCAATTGTTCCCGATAACATTAAGTCACATATACCATACGTTCCATTTGGAGTTATATCACAGAGATCCGTTTGATAGGCTTTTGATTGCCCAGTCTGTTTTTGAAGACACACCGATTATTAGTTCCGATGAAATATTTGATTCATATGGTGTTAAAAGAATTTGGAAATAAAGAAGTTTCAATAAAGTAACAGCCGATGAAATTAGTTTCCAAAAATAACCCAATGCGCCATTACCAATGGGGTGATGGCTGCGACGGGTGGGTGTTGGTTGATACAGCGGCGCTGTCTGTAAAGCAGGAGCGGATGCCGCCCAACACAGCGGAAACGGTACATTATCACCAATATGCCCAGCAGTTCTTTTTCATTTTACACGGCACCGCGACGTTTGAAGTGGACTCGCAAAGTTTTAAGATAGCTGCGGGAGAGGGATTTCATATTAAAGCCGGGGAAACACATAGGATTATAAACGAGGGCGATGAGGACTTGGAATTCGTTCTTAGTTCGCAGCCGTCTACTAATAATGATAGATACCCCTCACAAACCCCCTCCGCCCCCTAAAGGGGGAACCGTAAACAACATATGTTTACTCAAAACGGGATGGCAGATAAAATCAATAGAAAATTATGGCAGAAGCGTATTCAGATAATCAAAACGAGTTTCCAAGCCCCCCTTTAGTCCTCAAGGACTCCTTTGGAGGGGCGGGGGGGTATGTTTCAGTCTCCGTCGGTATTGTGGGCGGGGCGGGATATACCGGGGGTGAACTTATTCGTTTGTTAATCAACCACCCAAATGCCCAAATTGCCTTTATTGATAGTAAAAGCAATGCAGGCAATTATGTGTACCAAGTACACCAAGACTTATTGGGAGAAACCGACCTAAAATTCAGCAATGTTTTCGGTCCTGTTTTGCCCGAGATAGTGGCTTCCGTGGATGTTATTTTCCTTTGTACCGGCCATGGCGAAGCCAAAAAGTTTTTAGATGCCAACGCGCAGCAAATTAACCCCGCCACAAAAATTATTGACCTTTCCAATGATTTCAGGTTAAGCAAAAACGCCGGCTATCAAGTACCAATAAACGATAACCAGCAACCGGCAACCAGAAACTTTATTTACGGCTTGCCCGAGTTAAACAAAGCCCAAATAAAAACCGCCCAAAACATTGCCAACCCCGGCTGTTTTGCAACGGCTATCCAGTTGGGCTTATTGCCCTTGGCAAAGGCTGGGTTATTGAAAGATGTTTATACCACCGGCATTACCGGCTCAACTGGCGCGGGCCAAAGCCTTAGCCCAACCTCGCATTTTAGCTGGCGTGCCAACAATATACAGGCGTATAAAACACTCACCCACCAACATTTAGGGGAGATTCACCAATCATTAAATCAATTGCAGAATAGTTTCCATATCCCCCCTTCAGGGGACAGGGGCAGGGAGGGAGGCAGCGCCTTAAAATTTGTGCCTTGGCGCGGAGATTTTACAAGGGGTATTTTTATAAGTTCTACCTTGCACTGCGAAAAACCAATAGAGGAGTTAACAACACTGTTTAAGGAATATTACAATGGCCATCCTTTTACCACTGTTAGCGATGCCCCCATTTTTTTGAAACAAGTGGTTAATACCAATAAATGTGTGATTCAATTAGAGCAGGATGGCGATACGCTGGTGGTTCATTCAGCCATTGACAACTTGTTGAAAGGTGCTTCTGGCCAGGCCGTACAAAATATGAATTTGATGTTTGGGTTGGATGAAACAGTAGGCCTGAAACTGAAAGGCAGCACGTTATAAGAAGGTGTGAGGTATAAGGAAGACATGCGAATGTTAGGTGAGATAAATTTGCAAGGGCTGATGAATTATGTTTGACAGAGTTGATTTGCCCGATAAACTGATGCCTACATACTCACCTTAACCTCAAAAATAATGCGGGATTATAAAAAGCTTGACGTTTGGCAGCGATCGCACGAAATGTATATGTTTATTAAGAAAAATATATCAGTCAAATTTCCCAAAGAAGAACGTTTTGGACTCACTTCGCAATTATTGAGAGCGGCACTGTCAGTTCCGCTTAACATAGTGGAGGGTTGTGGGAGATACACTGATAAAGATTTTGCACATTTTCTTGATAATGCATTAGGTTCCACGAACGAAGCTGACTATTGTTGTTTCGCCGCTTTGGAGTGTACGTATGTTTCAGAGGAGGAATATAACAAGGCTAATAAATTATTGAATGAAGTAAGGGCTATAATTATTGCCTTTATAAAATTTTTACGCGATAAAGGCCAAAGAGTTTTAGGCGATAAGATTAGGGTACATGGCCTTAAACCTTACGCCTAAAACCTAAAACCTTACTAAATAATGGTGGGTGGCCTTAAACCATATGCCTTCCACCTTAAACATTATAACGATGACATTATTTGACGTTTATCCGGTTAACGACATTACTATTACCAAAGCATTGGGTTCGTACGTGTGGGATGAGAACGGTGTGCAGTACCTTGATATGTATGGCGGCCACGCTGTAATAAGCATTGGCCACACCCACCCGCATTGGGTAAAGCGCATTGAGGAACAACTGGAAAAAATTGCATTCTATTCTAATTCTGTACGCATACCCCTGCAACAGCAACTGGCGGATAAACTTTCCCAGGTAAGCGGCAAAACCGACTACCAGCTTTTTCTTTGCAACAGCGGTGCAGAGGCCAACGAAAATGCCTTAAAGCTGGCATCGTTCCACACTGGTAAAAAGAAGATCGTCGCTTTTTCCAAAGGTTTCCATGGGCGTACCTCTTTAGCGGTGGCCGCCACAGACAACCCGGCCATTGTGGCACCGGTAAACAAAACCGACAATGTTGACTTTTTACCATTTAACGACGAAGCTGCACTAAAAGCATACTTCCAAACCAAGGGTAACGATGTTGCGGCGGTTATTATTGAAGGCATACAAGGCGTTGGCGGCATTAACATTGCCACAGATGCATTTTTGCAACTGATACGCCGCCTGTGCGACCAAACAAACGCAGTATACATTGCTGATGCAGTACAATGCGGCTATGGCCGCAGCGGGCAGTTTTTTGCGCACGACCATGCCGGCGTAAATGCCGATATTTATACCATGGCAAAAGGCATGGGCAACGGTTTTCCCATCGGCGGTATTTTAATAGCCCCCCATATTAAACCAAAGCATGGCATGCTGGGTACCACGTTTGGCGGCAACCACCTTGCCTGTGCGGCAGCAATTGCCGTATTGGAAGTTTTAGACGAAGAAAAATTGATTGATATAGCCAAACAACGCGGCATGTACCTGTTAAACAGGTTAAAAGCCATTGACGGCATTAAAAACGTACGGGGCAGGGGCTTGATGATTGGGTTTGACGTGCCTGAAAACTTAAAAGGCCTGCGCAAAAAACTAATGGACGATTTTTATATTTTCACCGGCGAGGCAAAGCCGCATGTAATACGCTTGCTGCCATCATTGGGTATTTCGCGCAAGCAGGTAGATGAGTTTTTGGAAGCCTTGCAGGAAGCCATTAACGAGATGAATGAATAGCTATCTAAGGTACGCTAAAAAAACCACATGAAAGTTTCAGGCAAAGGGGTGGCGGTTGTGCTGGTATGCATTGTGGTTGTACCCTTTTTTGCGGATGCCATTCTTTCATTGGTAGTAGGTAAAAGTGCCGCCTTTGGTATCTCAACATATCTTTTTGCAAAATACCTACAGCTTTTACCATGGTATATTTTTTACACGGTAATAATGTTTTACTTAATAAAAATATTTAACAGGTTTAAAAACCGGTTGTGATAGATGAAAAACTTTGTTTCGGTTAATGATGTTGCCAATATTAATGCACTGGTTGCAAAAGCATTGGCCTATAAAGCAAACCCTTTTAAAGATAAGCAACTTGGCGCTGGCAAGCGCATAGGCTTATTGTTTTTAAACCCCAGCCTGCGCACGCGCCTAAGCACCCAAGTGGCAGCCGCCAACTTAGGCATGGATGCCATTGTTTTTAACGTGGATAAAGAAGGTTGGGCCTTGGAGTTTGAGGAAGGTGCCATTATGAGCGGCAACACAGTGGAGCATATAAAGGATGCAGCCCCCGTATTGGGCCGTTATTTTGACATACTCTGCATACGCACCTTTCCCGCGTTGCAAAACCGCACCGATGATTACAGCGAGTTATACATTTCGCAGTTTATAAAATATTGCGGCGTACCCGTAATAAGCCTGGAAAGTGCAACACTGCACCCGTTACAAAGTTTAACCGATATCATAACAATTCAGGAAGTGCTTCAAGCATCTTCCCCTCTCCGCGAGGAGAGGGGGCAGGGGGTGAGGCGGCCTAAAGTCGTTCTCACCTGGGCCCCCCATGTAAAAGCTCTTCCCCAATGTGTGGCCAATAGTTTTGCCCAATGGGTAAATGCCTGGGGGGAGGCTGATTTTGTAATTACCCACCCCGAGGACTATGAATTAGCCCCCGAGTTTACCAACGGTGCCACCATTACCCACAACCAAGACGAAGCTTTGGCTGATGCGGATTTTGTGTATGTAAAAAACTGGAGTACCTACAACGATTACGGTAAAATTTATGAGAACGACCCGCGTTGGATGCTTACGGAGGATAAATTAGCCACCACCAATAATGCCAGGGTTATGCATTGCCTGCCGGTGCGGCGCAATGTGGAGCTGAGCGATGAGGTACTAGACGGCCCAAACAGCATTGTTACCCAACAAGCGGCCAACAGGGTGTGGGCGGCACAGGCGGTGATAAGTGAGATATTAAAACCGTAGCAAACCCCCTCCGCCCGTTAAAGGGGGAATTAAAAGCTACGTGTATTTTGTTAAGGCTTCGTGCCGGATAAAGAGCAGAGAAATTATGTTAGAACCCACAAACGATATATTAAACAATCAATTTAGCTCTTCTACAATAAGGGGCAATCAGCGGCTTTATGTTATAAAAATAGGTGGGAACATTATTGATGACGAGGCAAAACTTAGTTCATTTCTGCAATTATTCGCCAGTCTTTTCACCCCCCATCAGTCCGAAAGGACTCCTTTGGAGGGCATGGGGGCAAAAGCCATCCTCATCCATGGTGGTGGTAAACTTGCCACCAAGCTGGCAGCACAGTTGGGTGTTGAGCAACAATTAATTGACGGCAGGCGCATTACAGATGCCGAAACACTCAAAATTGTAACCATGGTGTACGCCGGTTACATTAACAAAAATATTGTGGCCCAGTTACAGGCACATGGATGCAATGCCATCGGGTTATGCGGTGCCGACGGCAATATTATACAAGCACACAAGAGGCCGCCTGTTTACCCCAAGCCTTTTAAGGAAGAATTACCAGGGCATAGCAATGAAAAGAGTGCGGCAGAACAAGATGAAAAACAAGACAACAAGCTTACAAGCCCTCCTTTAGGGGATGGGGGTATCGACTACGGTTTTGTGGGTGATGTTGATTTGGTAAACGCCACCTTATTAAAAAGTTTACTCGACCAAAATGTAAATGTGGTGCTGGCACCCATAACCCATGATAAAAAAGGGGTGTTGTTAAACACAAACGCAGATACCATTGCGCAGGAAATTGCACAGGCCATGAGCCATTTGTACGAAGTGCATTTGATATACTCCTTTGAAAAGGCAGGGGTTTTGTTTGATGCCAATGACGATGCCACGGTAATACCGTCCATCACCCCAACATCATATACTGATTTGAAGGAAAAGAAGTTGATATTTGCGGGCATGATACCTAAGTTGGACAATGCTTTTACAGCTTTGCACAAAGGTGTACACCGGGTGGTGATAGGCAAGGCCGAGGAGTTGGAAGGCTTGGTGGAAGGCGTTGCAGGCACGTCCATCAACCTGGCTGAGTAAGTTTTATAGAATGTTTTCCGGCATAATGTCCGGGGACTTTACTTAACGAATTATTGACACTGATGAATGACAGTTTACAGAGGTTAACCGATGACGCCATCGGACTGTTAAAAAAATTGATTGCCACACCTTCCTTTAGCAAGGAAGAAGACAATACTGCCGAGATAATTGAAAATTTTTTGGAGGCCAAAGGTGTTAGTACTTATAGTTACCTGAATAATATTTACGCCAGGAACAAATATTTTGACGAAAGCAAGCCCACCATCCTGCTCAACTCGCACCACGACACGGTGAGGCCCAATAAAGGGTATACGCTGGACCCTTTTTTGCCCATGGAGAAAGAGGGTAAGCTGTATGGCTTGGGTAGCAACGACGCAGGTGGTTGCCTAGTTTCACTAATCTCCACATTTTTATATTATTATAATCAACCAAGCCTTAATTATAACCTGCTTATTGCCGCTTCGGCAGAGGAGGAAATATCGGGGCACAACGGGGTGGAAATATTGCTGCCCAGGTTGCCAAAAATTGATTTTGGCATAGTAGGCGAACCTACCCTGTTAAACATGGCCATTGCCGAAAAAGGTTTGTTGGTACTTGATTGCACGGCCCACGGCAGGGCAGGACATGCGGCCAGGGAAGAGGGCGACAATGCCATTTACAAAGCCATGAAGGATATGGAATGGTTCCGTACCTACCGGTACGATAAAGTAAGCAGCCTGCTCGGCCCCATGAAAATGAGTGTTACCATCATTAATGCAGGCAGTCAGCATAACGTGGTACCCAACGAATGCAAGTTTACCGTTGATGTTAGGGTAAATGAATTGTACACTTTTGAGGAGGTATTGGGCGTTATTAAAGAAAATGTTCAAAGCGACGTACAGCCGCGCAGCAGCAGGCTCCGTTCCACATCCATACCGATTGAGCATCCGCTCATACAGGCTGGCATTGCGTTGGGCAGAACATACTATGGCTCACCAACCACCAGCGACAAGGCATTAATGAATTTCCCCACGTTAAAGATGGGCCCTGGTGACAGTGCCAGAAGCCATAGCGCAGACGAGTTTATTTATATAGATGAAATTGGCAACGGCATAGAGATGTATATTAAGTTGTTGGAGAAGCTGTTGTATTAGCTATTTGGTTACAGGTTACCAGTTACTGGTTATCGGTAAACGCACGGTAGCAGGGCTGGTTTTCAACGCAATATGAAACGTTGCTAAGGTAATGCCGAAAATTTTTGGCAAACCAATATAGCCCAGTGGTTTTTTAATTTGTGTAATTCGTTCAAATTAGTGACATGAAATTGTGGCAAAAAAATATAGCCTCGCTAAAGGAAGTAGAAAAATTCACGGTTGGCAAAGACCAAGAATTTGACCTTCTGCTGGCACCGTACGATATACAGGGCAACATAGCCCACGCAAAAATGCTGGCAACTGTTGGGCTACTGACAACCGACGAAGCCGACGCTTTGGTAACCGAGCTGCGAGAAATTTTTAAAACAACACAGTCTTCTACCCCTCCATTAGTCCACAAGGACTCCTTTGGAGGGGATGGGGGCGCAACCTTACGCTTCACCATCGATGCCGGCATTGAAGACGTACACTCCCAAGTAGAATACCTGCTGACCAAAAAACTGGGCGACACCGGTAAAAAAATACACTCAGCGCGCAGCCGCAACGACCAAGTGCTGGTAGATATTAAACTCTTCCTGCGGGCTGAACTGGAGAAAACTGTAACGGCCATCCAGGCATTCCAGCACCTATTACTTGAGCAAAGCGAAAAATTTAAACAATACTTGCTGCCGGGATATACCCATTTGCAGCTGGCCATGCCATCCTCCTTCGGGTTATGGTTTGGTGCCTATGCAGAGAGCTTGGTAGACGATACCATAACCATTAAGGCAGCTTACGATGTGGTTAACAAAAACCCTTTGGGTTCGGCCGCAGGGTATGGCTCATCCTTCCCCATCAACCGTACGCTTACCACCCATTTGTTGGGTTTTGCCAACTTAAACCACAACGTGGTATATGCGCAAATGGGCCGCGGCAAGGCAGAACGGATAGTGGCATCAGCGTTGGCAAACGTGGCCGACACATTGGCCAAGTTAAGCATGGATGCCTGCTTGTTTTTAAACCAAAATTTTGGGTTTGTAAGCTTTCCGCCTGAGCTTACCACGGGTAGCAGCATAATGCCGCACAAAAAAAACCCCGACGTGTTTGAGCTGATACGCAGCCATTGCAACCGCATAAAGGCACTGCCCAACGAAATAAGTATGATGACCACCAACTTGCCCAGCGGTTACCACCGCGATTTGCAGTTGTTGAAGGAGCATCTTTTTCCTGCTTTTGACACCCTGCGCACCTGCATGGATATGGCCGCGCTGATGTTGACCCACATGGAGGTGAACAAGGATATACTGGCGGATGAAAAATATAAATACCTGTTTAGCGTGGAGGAAGTAAATAAGCTGGTACTGCAAGGCCTGCCCTTTAGGGATGCCTACAAAAAAGTGGGTATGGACATTGAAAATGGCAGCTACACGTACACAACCAATGTACAGCATGTGCACGAGGGCAGTATAGGCAACCTGCACAATACCGAAATACAGGCCATGATGGCAAGCGTGGTTGACAGCTTTGCATTTGAGGGGTACCATACTGCCATTGCTTCGCTGTTGGGCGAATAAAAAAACGTATTATGTTCCTTAGGTTTGATACCATGGAGTTATGGAACAAAATAGCTGGAGAAACAATTTGGATTAAGCTAAGAAATTAGATGCAGTGGAGAAATTTGGCAGGAATAGGGGAGACAATTGTACCCAACCGGCAAAAACCGGTTGCTCACCCCTTGGGGGATGGTAAAATGGGTGGCTAGTTTACCGCTTTATCCGCGCAGCTGCTGCTGGCAAATGCCTCGGGTTTGGCCTTAAAAGCAAAGCCCATGCCCAAAATGTAACCCATGGCCTCGCGCAAAGCGTCGTTGCTTTTAAATTGCGGGTTGGTGTTAATGTCGGCATGCACTTCCATATCAACATCATACTGTATAAACAGGTTGCAAAGCTCGTAAGCAATTTCAATGCTTTTGGCTACTTCAACCAGCATACGCTCTTTAATGTTGTACTTCTGCCGGGTTTTTTCGTTGTGTATGTACATAAACCCACCGTTGTGCTCCCGCAAAAAAACTATCACGGTGGCAAATTCGGTTTCCGCACCCTTCACTTGGCTGTCGGTGCCAATACATACCTTAAGCCGCACCCCTTTTTCCGTTTCTCGCTTAATGGCATCCTCTACCGCATCTTTAATAGGCAGGTAGATGGTTTCTCCGTTGAATTTTCTCCATCGCATGTCAAATAACATTTTAGGGTAAGTTACTTACTATCAGTGTACGCATCAAAAAAAATAGTTACCATTTTATTAACTATTCCATGTTGCCGCCGCACACCCAAATAAACCCATCCATACAAATGATTACCCCGTACGTTTCAATGCGGTGTATCTTCGCATTTCTTTCCAACTACTTACGCGCATGATGCTAAGAAAAATTATAAGGTTTACCCTAAGGCTCGTCCTCATCACGGTGGTCCTTTTCTTAGTTTTTTTACTTATTGCCGACCGTTATGTACAGTTTAGGATGGATGATGATGAACTTCAGCAATACTTTACCGCCAAGCATGTGCCTTTGCACATAGGGCATTACAAAACATTTGGCAGAACGATGCGGTATGCGTGGACGGGTACCGACACGTCGGCCACCTTGCTGTTTATACACGGCGCGCCCGGTTCATTAAGCTACTACCGGGATTATTTGGCCGATAGCCAGTTGCTTACAAAAGCCACGATGTTTTCGGTTGACAGGCCAGGCTACGGCTACTCGGGCCTTGCAGAAACAGTACCCTATATTGAGCAGCAGGCGCGTATGATAAGCCCTATTATTGACAGCCTGCACAAACTGCACCACCCGGTTATAATTGTTGCCGCGTCGTACGGCACGGCCATTGCTTGCCGCATTGCCATGGATAACCCGAAATTGGTTGACGGGCTGGTGTTGATTGGCCCCGCCCTTGCACCCGGTGAGGAAAAAACGCTTTGGTTCACCCCTGCCATTGAACACCCCATTTTAAATTGGGGTGTGCCACGGGTGTTACGCCCGGCCAATACCGAGAAGCTACACCATAAAGAAGAATTGGAAATGTTGCTGCCGTTGTGGCCCAAAATACATGTACCGGTTATTTACATGCAGGGTGCAAACGACGGGCTGATATATACCACCAACCTCGACTTTGCAAAAAAGCAGTTGGTAAATGTGCCGTATTTAGAAACCAACCTAGTACCCGGCAGGGGGCATTTGTTAGTGCGGCCTGAAAGAAAACTGATAACGCAAAAAATCATCAAAATGCTTGGGCTGGTGAGGCAATACCCGGTTAAATAGTCCCAGCCCTATTGTTGTTATTGTACGGCTTTTACCTCACTCAACACTTCTTCACTCATTGGTGAAACACCGGGGCCAAAAAAGGCCAACAATACACCATCCTCATCAACCAGGTATTTGCAAAAGTTCCAGTTGGGCTGCTGCTCATTCCAACCATTCTTACTTTTATCAGTTAGCCAGTCGAACACTGGGTTTTGCTCCGCATTTCTTACTACGCCGCTTTTCTTCATCAACGGGAAAGTTACCCCGAAATTAACTTTGCAAAACTGGGCAATTTGCTCATCGCTGCCCTGCTCCTGCGCACCAAAATCGTTGGCGGGGAATGCAATCACCGCCAAGGTACCTTGATGGGCTTGGTGCAGCTTTTCCAGTTCATCGTATTGCGGGGTGTAGCCGCAGGCACTGGCTGTGTTTACCAGCAGCACTTTTTTACCTTTCAATGTTTCAAAGTCAAAGTCGCCGCCGTTGTTTTTCACTGCATGCAGACTGTAAAACGGTACCGCCGGTGCCACTTTGCTTGTATTTACTATCATAGATGCGCCTTTTTTATTTTTTGAAAATTTCATCAATAACCTATACACTAATCGTCTAATGCCCATAACAATGCTTTGCACAAAAACACCTAAAAGCCAAAAAAGTTGTTGGGTATAAAGGTAAGGTTGCGGAGGGTTAAAAGGTATAATGTTTTTTACTAAGCATGGCTGTGTTGTAAACCAGTGGGCCGTTGGCCTTGTTGGCAACCAAGTTTCTGGTTATGTGTAGCAGCAAACAAACGTTATAATATTTACGGTTATACGCAATAATTTACCCAAACAATTTTGGGGCTCTGCCAATACTTGTTTAAATAAAGTGTAATACCTACATTTATTGCATGAAAAAGCGATTGTTTCTCCTCGCCGGGTTAGCGGCTGCCAGCCTGTTATCATCCGCCCAAAACCAGTTAAAACTTTGGTACAAACAGCCTGCCGCGGTTTGGACGGAGGCCCTGCCAGTTGGCAACGGACGTTTGGGTGCCATGGTGTTTGGCGGCGTACACGATGAGTTGTTGCAATTAAACGAAGCCACCCTATGGAGCGGCGGCCCCGTAAAAACCAATGTAAACCCCGAGGCAAAAGGGTTTTTGCCAAAAGTGCGTGAAGCATTGTTTAAAGGCGATTATGCCGCCGCGGAACAACTTGACAAACATCTGCAAGGCTTATATTCGCAAAGTTTTTTGCCCTTGGGCGACTTGCGCATACACCAAGTGCTGCCGAAAAGCGAAACCACGGCCTACTACCGCGACCTAAATATTGCGAATGCGGTGGCCACCACAAAATTTACCATTGGCGGTGTTGAATACACGCGTGAGGTGTTTGCCTCTGCCCCGGCACAAGTAATTGTTATAAAGCTGCACAGCAGCAAGCCAAACATGCTTACTGCTGATGTGCAAACAGGCAGCTTATTGCGGTTTACCAACCAATCTATTAGCAATACAGAGATTGTATTGAAAGGCAAAGCCCCCACCCAAGACGACCCAAACTATTTTAACGAGCATAAAGAACCCGTGGTGTACGAAGACCCCACCGGTTGCAACGGCATGCGCTTTGAACTGTTGGTAAAAGCTGTTAATAAAGATGGCAAGGTAACGACCGACACCGCAGGCATACATATTAAGGATGCCACCGATGTGTTGCTATTACTTTCTGCGGCTACCAGTTTTAACGGTTTTGACAAATGCCCCGATACGGACGGCAAGGATGAAAACCAGCTGGCCACCAATTATCTTTCCCAGGCATTGGGCAAAACATACAATCAATTGTTCGCAAGCCACCTAGCGGATTTTCACGAGTATTTTAACCGCATGTCGTTTACCTTAAATAACAACAAGAGCAGCAAAGCTGATTTGCCGTTGGATGAAAGGCTGCTATCTTACACCAAGGGCGGTGATGATGACGGGCTGGAAGCACTGTATTTTCAGTTTGGCCGCTACTTGCTTATCTCCTCGTCCCGCACGCCAAACGCACCGGCCAACTTGCAAGGCATTTGGAACAACGAACTACGGCCACCTTGGAGCAGTAATTACACTATTAATATAAACGCCCAAATGAATTACTGGCTGGCGGAAGACTGTAACCTGAGCGAAATGCAAAAGCCGTTGATTGATTTGGTGAAGAATATTGCGGTGAACGGCTACACCACCTCCAAAGAGTTTTATGGCACCAATGGCTGGGTGGCACACCATAACTCAGATATTTGGGGGCTATCCAACCCGGTGGGCGACATTGGCAAAGGCGACCCCCGCTGGGCCAATTGGGCCATGGGCGAAAGCTGGCTGTGCAACAATATTTGGCAGCATTACCAATTTACGAGCGATAAGCAGTTTTTGCAATCAACCGCTTACCCACTTATGAAGGGCGCAGGTCAGTTTTTACTGTCGTGGCTGGTAACTGACAGCAGCGGCTACCTGGTTACGGCACCCAGCATGTCGCCCGAGAACGATTATTATTACGATGGCAACAAGCAGGGCAGCGTATCCATAGCCACAACGATGGATATGGGCATTGTGCGTGAGCTGTTTACCAACTTGATTGAGGCATCTAAGATATTGGGCGTTGACCCGCTGTTCCGCGACACCTTGGTAAAGGCAAGCGAAAAACTGTACCCCTTCCAGGTAGGCAAAAAAGGCAATTTGCAGGAATGGTTTAAGGATTTTGAGGATGTAGACCCCCACCATAGGCATACCTCGCATTTGTATGCGTTGCACCCTGCCAACCTAATTACGCCCATCGGAACACCGGCACTGGCTGCCGCCGCCAAGCGTACATTGGAGATGCGGGGTGACGACGGCACCGGCTGGAGCTTGGCTTGGAAAGTAAATTTTTGGGCCCGCCTGTTAGACGGCGACCATGCGTATAAATTATTCCGTAACTTATTTAGGCTAACGCAGGAGAAAGGGTATAACTACAGCCACGGCGGTGCTTACCCCAACCTGTTTGATGCACACCCGCCTTTTCAGATTGACGGCAATTTTGGTGGCGCAGCCGGCGTGGCCGAAATGTTGTTGCAAAGCCAGAATAATGAACTGCATTTGCTGCCAGCCATACCCGCCAAATGGGCCAGTGGCCAAGTAAACGGCCTACGTGCAAGGGGTGGTTTTGAGGTAGATATTAAATGGGCTGGCGGCCAACTGCAACATACCACCCTTGTTTCGTTAAACGGCAACCCTGTTACGCTGCGTACAGGCGTACCTGTAAAGGTTAATGGTAAGGTTTCAGAAAAATCGGTTATTGGGTATACCATTTCTTTCAAAACGGAGAAGGGGAAAAAGTATGAGGTTGTGCCGCAATAAAAATGTTGTGGCCTTTTTGCAGTAGGCACCCTTGCATTTGCAGATTATATACCTGCCAACAGTACCTGCCACGCGTCTTGTATTTTTTGTTGGGCCAAAAGGGCTTTGGCGTGTATATGCAGCTCCTTCTCCATCTCGTCGGGGCTGATGGAATAGTACTGTATAATATTTTTCAACACATCGTCTTTGTAACTGGGGTTAATGGTTGGCATTTCAGCCAAACTGGCCAGCAGATTTTTGTCGTTGTCGCTTAAAATAGTACTGCCATTTATGCTGGGTGGTAGGGCAAGCGTGGTAGTATAATTGTTTTCGGCCATGGCTAAGTTTTTTGTAAGTTGTCACACAACTAAGTGGTTTGGGCAGTTTCGTTGCCCCGGCATTTTTAAAATTCCACGGTGTTTTTGCCCGCTGCAATGGCGGATGCCGCTTTACTTACCTATGAAATTTCATTTGCGTTTTGCCCCAATATCGCTTGTGCCAATAACATATCGCGCGGCTCATCAATGTTTAAATGGTATTTTTTATCCATCACATAGGCAAGCGAAGGTGAAACCATTACCTTTTTTTTGCTTAACAGGGCATTGCGGGTAGTAATGTAAATGGACCCGTTGCGCAGGTAAACCGGCGTTAGTTGCTGCCTATTAAGGTCTTCGTTCTCGGGCTGCAGGGAGTGCATGCACCCAACACCATCCACAGTATACATGCGCGCCGGGTGGGGCTCTGTTGTTTTTACAACGCTAATCACACATTCAAACCCCGGTGTATGGTTGTTTAAAAGCTGTATCGCTTCCTGTATATGCCAAGTTTCGCGCAGGGGGGCAGTGGCCTGCAATATCATCACAGCATCGTATTGCTTGCCAAATTTTTGTTCGGCAAAATGCAGCACTTCAATAATGGTCAATACCACCGGCGAGGTATCGGTCGCAAGCGAAGCATCCCTTTTGTGTATATGCACGTTAAAGTTGGCTGCATAGTCCCAAATGGCTTCGTCGTCGGTTGAAATTACTATATCCTCCAGCACACCACACTGTAGGGCTTTATCAATGGTGTAACCAATCAACGGCTTGCCTGCAATCAATTGGTTGTTTTTGCCGGGTACCCCTTTTGAGCCTTTGCGTGCCGGTATTATGCCCAAAATTTGCATACGTTAAAAGTTGATTTTTTTGTGGTAACGCAACGTAATGGTATCCAATATGTCTGCCATTTTTTTGCCAGCATCGCCACCGCCATACACAAAAGAATGGGAAGGCTTTTTGCCACTTAACCAATGGTTTATCGCCCCCAGTATCTCGTCTTTTTGTGGTGCAACGTCAACTACATTGTCGCCCCTGTCCCTACCCTCTTGCCTTGAGCCGATATTAACCACCGGCACACCAAGGAAGGAACATTCCCGTATACCCACACTTGAGTTGCCTATTAAACATTTGGAGTTATGCAGTAGTTCCAAAAAGTCTTCGGGGCTCATATTCTTAAAAAAGTGGATATTGGGTATAAAGTTTTTTTCACGGTACGCCCTTATCCCTTTCGAAATTCCGTCGGCACCTGCGTCTACGTTAGGCCAAAACCACAGGGCTGGCATATTGGTGTCTTTTACCGCCTCCAGCGTTTGCATAATCTGGGCACGGCTGGCCTCATACTCAGTGGTAACTGGGTGCTGCATCACCACCAAATAGCCTTTGCTAATGTCTGGCGTTTCGCCTACGCCGCCGTACTTTTTATAGGGGTCAAAGGATAGGCCGTTGGCTTGTAGCGTGCCAGCGGCAAGGTCGATGGAAGGGCAGCCAGTGTTAAACACATACTCAGGGTCTTCTCCCAAGCGTATAACCCTGGCCTTCGCATTTTCGCTGGCTACAAAATGTATGTCGGCCAGTTTGGTATTTGCGTGGCGCACTTTTTCGTCAATATTACCGGTAATTTCACCGCCCTGCACGTGTACCAAGGGTATATTTTGGTAGGCCGCCGCAATTGAAACCGAGATTGTTTCAAACCGGTCGGCAATCACCAACACTATATCGGGTTTAAGGTTGTATAAGGTGTTTGCCAATTCAAGCAACCCTATGCCGGTTGTTTTTGCCATTGCCATCGGGTTTTCCCCCTCTAATACCATGTATACTTTTCCGTTGGCCGTAAAACCGTCTTTTTCTATGGTATGCTCTATGCTTCCGTAACGGTCAAGCAATGCAGACCCTGCCAAAACAAGCTGTAATTCAAGGCCGGGGTGTTCTTTTATTGCCTGCATGGCTGTTTTAATCCTGCTGTAACTGGGCCGTGCTGTAATAACCACACAAACTTTTCTTTTGCGCATGGTTGTTTTTTAATTTATAGGTTGATCGAGGCAATGCACTATGTAGCTTTCAACTGCATCATCGTACGGTTAGGTTAGCCACTTGTAATTTTTATAACAAATCTTCTGCCTGCAAAAAGTCCCATTGCTGTTTATCGTTCTTTAAAGTTTTGCCTACCAGCTGGTTAAATTGCGCAGCGGGTACGCCCTGCCCTTTTGGTTTTTTTGCTTCAAAATGTTCAAACTGCAACACAGTGCCTGCCGGCAATGGCGTATTTACAGCCAACGATTTTTCAAAAATATTCTTCATGCCCTCCATGCCGCTGTTATTCTTTTCCAATGGGTTGGCAATGGCTTTTTTAATTTGCCGTATGCCGGCAACAAGCTTTTTTATCTCGTCAATTTCAAGCGAGGCTGGGGCATCGGGCCCAAACATCCGTTTGTTGAACACTGCATGAAATTCAAATATTTCCGCACCTGTTGCCGCTGCTGCCAAGCAAGCGAAAATATCGCCGCTATGGTCAGAATAGCCCACGGGTATATTATACCGGTTTTTTAATTCGCCAATCACGTTTAGCCCCCATTGCTCAGGCTTTGCGGGGTAGGCTGAGATACACTGCAATACTGACACCTGTATTTGTTGCGACTTAAAAAGGTGTACGGCTTCATCAAGCTCCTCCCAGGTACTCATACCCGATGATAATATTACCGGCTTTTGGGTGCGGGCAATTTTTTCCAACAGCAGTAGGTTGTTTATTTCACCCGAGCCTATTTTGTAACGTTTTACCCCAAGGTTCTCCAGTAAATCTACTGCGGCGTTTGAAAAAGGGGAGCTTATGAATTCCAAGCCCACATCTTCACAATGTTTTTTTATCCCAGCCCATTGCTCAGGGCTAAATTCCATGCGTTTCCAATAATCAAACCGGGTGGCATCTACATAACTAAACTTCACGCGAAAGGGCTCAAAAGCACTGCTTTCTGCGCTGGCTATATGGGTTTGAAACTTAACAGCATCAACACCCGTAGCGGCCAATGCATCAATATACGAGTGTAATATACCCAGACTGCCGTCATGTGCTTGCGCTATCTCCGCAATAATCATCTTTTTGGAAAGGCTTTATAGATGAAAGGTATAAAAAATGCATGGTTTAACAAACATTAATGTTTAGGGGGTATTACGTTTAACGTCAATTGCCAGCACTGTGGTTTACATATTTTTCTTTCTGTTAAATAGCGAAAATCCATCTTCCTCCTCCACAACGGTATTTTGTAGCAGCCCCAGTCCTTCTATTTCCAGCTCAATAGTATCACCGGGTTTTAGCCATTGCTCCTCAAAGGCTGTGTTGCTTTGTTTAGCAGTGTTATTCAGCTCATAAAAACAACCAGTGCCAACCGTTCCGCTGCCAATAATGTCACCAGCAGCGAGCGTTACCCCGTATGAACACCTTTCAATAATTTCGGCAAACGTCCATTGCATATCGCATAGGTTGCCTGCGCTTACCTGCACCCCGTTTACCCTGCACGTCATGCCAATATTCCAGCTTGTGCCGGTATGCCCTTCTTTTGCCGGTACTTGCAACGGTTCTAGTTCATCCAACGTAACCAGCCAGGGGCCCATGGCGGTGGCAAAATCTTTGCCCTTTGCAGGCCCTAGGTGCAGCTTTATTTCTTCGGCTTGCAGCAGCCGTGCGCTAAAATCGTTCATTATCATCAGGCCGCCTATATAACTGTCAGCATCTTCTGCCGCTATATTTCTGCCGTTTTTACAAATAACAACGGCAGCTTCCAATTCAAAATCAAGTTTTTGAAAATGGTCGGGCATGCATTTAACCTCGCCAGGCCCTTGTATGCTGTGGTGGTTGCCAAAATAAAATACGGGAAACTGGTCAAACTCGGGTGCCAGGGGGGTATTGCTGTTTCTGCGCGCCGCTTCGGCATGTTGTCTAAAGGCGTACGCATCCCGCAGGCTATTGGGGAAGGGTACTGGGCATATCAGCCTAGCCTCTGCAACTGGCGTTCCATTGGCAATGCCTATTCTTCCGTCTTCTATGGCATTGTTAATGGCCTGCGCTATAGGCAAATTGTCTTCCCAAAAATTAAGGAACATGTTCATGGATGATGGTAACTCCGGGTGCATGGCATCAGTATCATACAAATAGCCATTCACGTAAAAAGCTAGCTGGTCTTGGCCATGTTTTAAATACGAAACAAGTTTCATGCGGCGGGTTTTTGTTTGTGCAAAGCAAAGATGTTTTGTTGAAACGGCAAACGGGAAACGAGAATCGGGAATCGTGAAACGGGAATCGTGAGTGGGGAACGGGGAAACGTCAATCATGAAACGGGAAACGGGAAAAATGAATGGTGAATCGTGAATGTGGAGCGTTGAATTGGGAGCGGTGAGTGGGGAATATTGGGTGCTGCAGGTACGGGTGTTACCGTTGTCTCGTCCTGAAATAGGTTTACAGGTTTGTTAGATAATCCTGTTTTTGGTTTACATGACAAAATGTTAGTCCTGTAAAAGGTTTACAGCGTCCAAAGTTAAGCATGTTTGTAAATTCAAGTGTTTTAGCATAAAGAGGC
>CAIRZB010000041.1 GCA_903882935.1 uncultured Parafilimonas sp.
GACAAAAAATATCTGTAATTTTATCAAAGTCAATCATATAGAAACGTATTTAAATATTTGAATGTCAGATACTTAAATATAAGTACTTTTCTTATGATTGACAAATTTTTTTACAAATTATTAATCGAACTCAGGTTTATATGCAAAAATGGGGTTGGGCATGATGGATTATTTGTTGTGAAACCCAATAAACACAGCTATTCTGGCATTTTGATGCTGTTTTGCCATGATAAAATTGGTGCAAACAAGGTTTGTTACAAGGTAAAACCGGCTGTACTTTTACGCTGTTAACAAAAAGATAGGAAGTTGCGGAAAAAGATGTAAAAGGTTTTGTTAACCATAAAAAGATTTTTAAGAATTTTCATATGGCAAGCAATCGTTAGAGGTCGTCTGTTTCTACAGAGGATCTTTTTTTTGCGACAAACGCAAGGCCCAAAATCTTCTCAGCGCAATTACTTTGCCCTATGTTTACTTTCCAAGTATTTGTTGTAAATGATGGTGCTTAATGGTTTTGAATGCACTTTGCTCTCGAGCCATGAAATTACGTCTAAGTAAGCAAATGACCTTGTTTCAAAACGACTTCCTTCCAAATGTTTTACATTTTGCAGAAATTTTTCCATTTCTGGCTTAAGCTGGCGGGCGGAAAGCTTAAACGAACTGCGCAAAAACCGGAACATCTCTTCTTCCACCACTGTAAGGTTCTTCATTTTGGCCATGTAGCGGTATACCGATTTCATCAGCGATGTCTCTATCAACATGTAATTCCCAAGCTCATAATGGGCCATTAAATGCAACAGGCGGGCGTAACATTGCAGGTCAATGCGCAGGTCTGCGTCACCGTTGATTATTTTTTGCAAATAATCAATACTGGTTGAGTAATCGCCACTGCCAAAATACATAGTGGCTATTTTGTAATTAAAAACCAATATGCGGTGGGTGTCAATGTAAAGAGCGTACTCGGCCAACTTCTCTACTATGCCGGGCACAAACGCCAACCCTTCTTTAAACAGGCCGAGCATTAGGTGCCAGTTTAACTTGGCACTGTTAATATAAATAAACGTGTGGATACGAAAATTGTCATGCATGTTGGCCTCGGGCGTAAGCGCGAACACTTCAAACTTTGCCAATGTTAGTTCAAATGCCTTAAAATTTCGCAGGTCAAAATGGGCATTAAGCAGGTTGTGCATGCCTTTTACAAAGTGGCCCGTTTCAACCCCAATCATAGATGGGTCAGCGTCAAACAGGCTTATCCAACGTTGGCTGTACCGGTAGTACATTATAAAATCCTGCCTAATAAACGCGTACCAACAATAGCTTTGGTACAGGTAAAGCAACTCATAGAATTCGGTAATTTTTTCCGGGTTAGGCGGCAGGTTGTCTTTAAAATATTTTTTTAGCTCGTCGCCGTCTTTTTCATTGCGGGCATGGCCATTTTTTATGTACCACCTGTACAGCATAAGCGCCAGGTTTGACAGCATCGTAACCCTGTAAATATGGCCGCTGATGTGTAACGACTCCGCTGCCAGTGCCTCTGTTTTTTCGGGTGAGCTTCGGGTAATGTGCAGGGTTTCAATCTTTTTTTCCAAGCTAAGCACCAGTGCCAAAAAATTAAACTTGTGGTTGGCTTTGGCAATCTCCTTCGCCCGCTCTAAAATTTTTAAGCTTTGCAGTTTTAATCCCTTGTTGTACAACATGCGGGCATCGTCCAAGTGCTCGGTAAGCTGCAAATCAATGTTTTCGGCCCGTTTTAATAGGCGCAAGCTGGCCAATAACTGCTTGTATAAATGTGTTTTTAAGTTGGCCAATTGCGGTTTGGTAACAAAAGGAAGCTTTTTTAGTAAAAGCCTTTCGTCGTAATCCTCCATTTTGTCCAATGCATCAAATAGCTGTATTATCTTTAAGTCTTCTTTGGCTGAACTTCTGGTGATGTATAGCTTAAAATGGCGCTTTTCTGACTTCTCGAGGGAGCAGATTAACTGATATAGTGCGTCTGTAAACCTGTTGGCCATAATGTAATAATTCTCACAAAACACAATACCTTAAAGGGTTTGCCGGTTTTTTTGCCCTTTTGGCATGATAGCATTATTAAATCTTGTTTTTTACCACATAGTTCTCCTGTGTAGTTTTACACTGAAGAGAGAAATTAATCACACGGCAAGCAAAGGTGGGCAGCAAAAGTGTTAGAGGCCAATTATACTAAGCGCAGTGATTAACCGCAAACTTCAAGCAAAACATAGCATTAAGAATTTTCATATGGCAAGCAATCGTTAGAGGTCGTCTGTTTCCACAGAAGGCCTTTTTTGTTGGGCGAAGTTATGTAAAAATGGTAGGCCGTAAAATTTATTTATACTAGTCGGGTGGCACTAATAGCCCTTAATCCGATATTATTTTAGCAATTTTATTTCAGGCTGATAAAAAATTACAACAAAAAAATAGGTTGGCGATGATAGGTATAATTGACTACAAGCCAATATTGATAAGGGTTTCAGAAGCTGGCAAGGGCTTTTGCCATGATACAAAACGTTTAAACCTGGTTTGTAACCATACCAATGTGGTTGTACTTTTACATCATCAACAACAGAAAATGATAAAAGTAGGGTAGGGATTATGAAAGTTGATTGATTAAAAACTTGATATTTTAAGATTTTTCATATGGCAAGCAATCGTTAGAGGTCGTCTGTTTCTACAGAGGATCTTTTTTTTGCCCGTAACTTTTCTTTTTTCCTCGTACAAATTGCCCGTCTGTCATATCTCCATTATTCGGTTCCCCGAGTTGTTTGCTGATTTACTAAAAGTGTAAAAGGCCTTTTTAAATACCAAAAATACAAGTTGGGTATCATGGGCTATTTTTTTTAAACGCCAATACCAGTAAGGGTTTGGGGGATTTTAGCTTGTTTTGGCATGATAAAATTCAAATAAACGTGATTAGGACTACCTAAATACAACCTATACTTTTACAATGTCGTTAGAAGTAGCACAATAAGCGGCTAGCAGTTCAAGTAAAATATGGCAAGCAATCGCGAAGGCAAGAAATACTGTTAGAGGCCAGCGGGTAATTACCCTACAGGTTTTACCCAAATAAAAAATTATCAAGAATTTTCATATGGCAAGCAATCGTTAGAGGTCGTCTGTTTCTACAGAGGGCCTTTTTTCATTTGGCGGTTGCGAATGTACACATAAAAATAACATTGCAAAATATTTTTCGTTCTGTCATAGTATTTTATTGGTGGGTATTGGTACTATTTTAACCAGTTTTGTTTATGGGCCAGGTGTGTTTTATGCAAATAAACATTTGAGCGTAAGTAAATTTTGTTGTTGGTCCCCTTTTGTTTTCAACTTCTATTTCTTCTGGCAGTTGCGTTGCAGTGATAAAAGTAGGCGTAAACGGGGTGTGCGGTTGGAGGAGTATAATTTTAGATTGTACATGCCAAGTTGGTAGGCAACGGCTTGGTTTTTAAATAGGGACTTTTTTTTGAATTTTTTTATGGCAAGCAATTGTTAAAGGTTGTCTGGATATTCAAAGGGGCTTTTTGCATCCCAAATTTGGCTAAAAAGCCTTGGCCGCTTGCATAAAAAGAATAGTTAGGTAGTTTGAAAGTTGTCTTAATTTGACATAGAATGGTAAAATAGTTGCATTTATCGTATTGGAATTTATCTTGGATATGAGTAGTTTTTTGTAGCATAAGCCAATGCTGGTAAGGGTTTCATAATTTATACACTCCTTTGGCATGATAAAAAACAACATCAATTGATTAGGCAAGGTTACGGTAGCCTAGTACTTTTACAATGCAATAGAGAGAACGGAAGGTGAGAAAGGCAAGCAATCGATGGGACAAACAGTACCGTTAGAGGCTTATTTAAAAAAGACAAAAAGAATTATCAAGAATTTTCATATGGCAAGCAATCGTTAGAGGTCGTCTGTTTCTACAGAGGGCCTTTTTTCTTTTGGCGGCTGCAAATGTACACATTAATTTAACATTTCAAATTATTTATGTTGGGCTAACACATATATTTTATAGCCATATTGGTATTATTTTAGCTAAGGCTATTTTAAAAAAAGTAACACTTATTTATCTAATGGGTAAATCTGCTAAAGCCCCATATTATATTTCACGGTTTCCCAGTATTCTTTTCCATAGGCCACCAATAATTCCTCGCCTGGGGCAATATTTCGTAGGGCTTTTAAAAAAACATGTTCCCCTTGTTTAATAAAGGCGCAATTGTTGTCAAGGCCTTTAATTACTTTCAGGCCCTTGGCATCGTTGGCATACCGCGCAAGGCTATTCGTGTATTCTGCCGCATCAATTACGCAGTCTTTACTAACGTAGTAAATGTAGCCGTTTTTGCCGCCCTTGTGGTCAACCTCTGCCCAACTCGTACGTTTGCCACGGTACTCAATAATTAGGGCGCCCTTGTCAACGTGTTTGGTAGTGAACAAACCCTTGCCAGAGCCCGGTATATTTGATCTTTTTACTTCCAATTGATTTTCCAACAACATGTGGCTTGTACGGTTAATTTGCCTGCAAAAATATAAAAAATGCAGGTATAGCTGTTTGAAGTTAAGTGATAAGTACATGTTAGTAGCACTAACAATGGCCTATTGCCCACAATAAGTGCTAATTTTACAAAGAAACCATGCATAACTATGCAGAAACTTATAACGATATCTCTCATCCTTTTTTGCCTAAAGGCGAATGCCCAAACAATTGTGTTGGCCAGGCAGCAGGTGCTTGAATTGCCTTGTAGGATTTTAAAAAATAACAGGGGCGATATTACTGGCGGTTATTTTAACCAGCAAGACAGTAGCCTGTACAATTGCCGTGGCAACTTTATTAAAACCTTGCCCGGCGGTTTTGTACCTGTGGATACGCTTAACTGTGCAGATATTAGAGTGCCTACCCTGCACAAAAAGGGCTGTAAAATTGATTATTTATCAAGCATAACCTTTACAACGGGCAGCATCGAATTGCAGCCTACTGCGAAAGCGGTATTGGAAAAAGCGGCTACTATGCTGAGCCAAGACAGTGCCTGCGCAGTAAAATTGGTAACATATGTGGCCGACACCACAGCTAAAAAAGCCTACCAATTGAGTTGGGACAGGCTAAATACGATGATTAAATACTTGGTTGACAAGCGGCATATTGCCCCCAGCCGAATACTTTTTGTCTATGATACCTGGGGTTCGAGGAATACAGCAGACCTGCTGCCCACCACCTTGGAAACTTTTCCTATCCCCAAGCAACAAAAGCCGCCGCCGGCAAAATAGCAGTTCTTTAGATGGCTTAAATGTTTTGGAGAAGCCTCTAATAAACATGTATTTGATAGGTTTTAAAATTTTGCCCGTGTTAATCTAACAGTGGTTATGGCAACAAGAACAAAAGAGGCGGTAAGAAAGAATATGCAAGCCATACGCAGCAAAAACACCAAAATTGAGGTAAAGGTGGCTAAAGCGTTATGGGCCAAAGGTTACCGCTACCGCAAGAATAACAGAAAAGTGTATGGCACGCCAGATGTTACTTTTAAAAAATACAAGCTGGCCATTTTTTGCGATAGCGTATTTTGGCATGGCAAAAATTGGGACCTGCTTAAACACCGAATTAAAACCAACCGTAATTTTTGGTTAGAGAAAATTGAGCGTAACATTGCCCGCGACAAAAAGGTAAATAGCATATTGCAGCAAAAAGGCTGGCAAGTGCTACGGTTTTGGGAAGATGAGATTGAAAAGAACATTCTCTCCGTAATTTCACGGATAGAGGTGGCATTGCTACTGCAGCAGCATTGCAACAACGAGAAAAAAAATGCCAGGATGCTGCGACGGAAACTAGACAAGGCTAGCGTATTGAATACCTGCCCCCGTATTGGAGGCGACAAGGTGCAAATACTGCTTACGCCGCATTTGTATGAGTAGTTGGACATTGCCTATTTGCCATATATAATTAAAATGTTGCGAATTTTTGGCGGCAATTCGCATTTAAAAATTCCATTTTTTTGCTCGGAGAGTAGTGTTTTTTTGCCATTGCATCTCTCGACGGCTGACAATAATTTCTTTTTGGTTAGCAATTCGCCATTTTGTGCAAAAAAATGGTATTTTGGAGTTTTTGATTAGGATAATTCGCGATTTGTTGTCTTATTAGCCTTGGTTTGGCTGATTATTGTAATGGCTATTTTAAGGTATCCGCAAAGAATTGAAGGGTACAAAACATAGGTATTTACGAAATGTATAGCATTATACGCGTTAATTAAAGGGAAGAAGATAACAAATTATCCAAAATCTGGAATGGCAAATCGATGCAGTTTTTAAAGTATTATCTTGGTAAAAAATAACAACAACGGCAATTTGATGCAAAACAAATATGTAAACTTTATTTCAGACGAACACTTCCTAAATTGTATCGCTCTTCTTTACAAGGCATATGTAAAAGCCAAAGGCAACATAACCAAAAAGGCATTTTTTGTAAATAAGGTTGATACAATAAAGCTAACTTTTGATGCGGGTTTTAACAAAATGAGTGAGGAGAACCTGATAAAAGCAGAGGTTTTGCGGCAAATTGATAAATCTATAAACAATTCAATTGGCACCTTCCATGAACAAATTTTAGGTGGGATAGAAGGTTTTGAGGTTGGCAATTTAAGTGGGTTTGACATTAAAGCCGTCGACAATACTTTGTTCGCCGACATAAAGAATAAGCACAATACAATGAATAGCAGTTCAGCTGAGAGTTTATTTCAAAAGCTTGCACATTATGCCGACACCTACAAAACATCGAAGTGTTATTGGGTGCAGATTTTAGCCAAAGGTAGTTTTGAAGAAAAATGGACAGGGGATATTAATGGCAAAGAATACGGGCATAGTAGGGTGTTCAAGATTTCAGGTGATAGGTTTTATACGTTACTTTCGGGACAGGAGGATGCTTTTTTGCAATTATACAAGGCGTTGCCAATTGCCATCCAGGATTATCTCCGAAGTGTTGAACAGGATAAGAAACTCACCGAAGACTCAATACTTGGCGAAATAAAAACCGCAACCGAAGCCTCTAGAAGAAGTATCTTAGACCAAATTACATTTGAGAATTTTGGTTACTACTTGGGCTTTGACAAATTATAATACGCATTTAAAAAGTTAACGATAGAGAATCCTACTTCTTTTGCAAGATTTACCGGCACAGCGTTACCTATTTGTTTATATTGGTGAGATATAGCCCCTTCGAATTGCCACTCGTCCGGGAAGGTTTGAATCCTGGCGTATTCGCGCACGGTAAACGGTCTTGTTTCTTCGGGGTGGCACCGTTCGGTTTGCTTTTGGGCCGGGCTACAGGTTAGGGTAAGGCATGGCTCATCCCAGCCTATCCTTCTCGCCATGCCTGTTTTGCCACCGCCTAAATAAAAGCTTCCGCCCATAAACGATTTTTGAATATCAAGCGGCAAATCGCGCCAATATCCTTTTTGCGGTACTAAATCCAATACATCTTTTTTGTGTTTAGGGTATTTTGCGCCTTGCGATAATGGCACATCAGTATCAAACAGCTCTCCTTTTTTTAATGCATCCGCTAATGTAAAAATCTTCTTATACGGTTTGGGGTACTCAAATTGCACATCGATATCCTTTCTTATTCCTACTAAAATTAACCGCTCCCTTTTTTGAGGTACATTAAAATTGATGGCTTTTAAGACACTCACGGGTGTGACAACATTATATCCAATTTCATCCAAAATGGACAACATGCCCTGCAAAGTGCGGCCATTTTCGTGGCTTAGCAAACCGCGTACATTTTCACCAATACAAATTGGCGGTTTTACTTCGTTAACGACCCGGGCAAACTCATAAAAAAGAGTTCCCCTTGCATCATCCAAGCCTAATTTTTTGCCCGCATAACTGAAAGCCTGACAAGGGAAGCCTCCGGTAACTATATCAACCTTGTTATTGTATTTTGTAAAATCAAACGTGCGTACATCCCCCTCCAAAACATTCCAATTTGGCCTGTTTTTTCTTAGTGTTTTGCAAGCCCATTTGTCTATTTCGTTCAATGCCACGCACTTAATTCCGGCCTTTTCCAACCCGACGGCAAGTCCACCAGCACCGGCAAAAAGTTCTATCGCTGAATACTGCCCTTCTGTTTTGGTAAAATTTGAAATATTATCGGGTATAACACCAGCAAAAAATTCCGCAAATAAGTTAAGCTGCTCTTTCTTATATACCCTGTAATTGCTCATGGGTTCACGCACGGCGGGCAATTTACCCTCCCTGTCCCATCTTCTCAATGTTTCTTTACTCTTGCCCAATAATTCGGAAGCTTCAGCTATGGTTACGTATTTTTTCAAACAAAGTTATTTAACATTACACATTGGTTACGAAATTAGTAAACATATCTCAAAGTGTGAAAGAAATGACGCTAAATATTTTGGCATTCCCTTACTCTACCGTCACGCTCTTTGCCAAATTCCTCGGCTTATCCACGTCATAACCCTTCGCCACGCCAATATGGTAGGCTAATAATTGCAAAGGTATCGCGCTTAACATGGGGGCTAAAATTTCATCGGTGGGTGGCAGGATGATTACATCGTCGCTCAATGTTGGGGAAACTGTGTCGCCTTCGGTAATGATGGAAATTACCTTGCCTTTTCGGGCTTTTATCTCCTGCATGTTGCTTACCACCTTTGCATGGTAATTGTCTTTGGTGGCCACAAACACTACCGGTAATACCTCAGTAACCAAGGCTATGGGGCCGTGCTTCATTTCGGCGGCTGGGTAACCCTCTGCATGTATATACGATATTTCTTTTAGCTTCAAAGCTCCTTCCAACGCTACCGGAAAGTTGTAACCACGGCCTAAGTACAAAAAGTCGGGGGCATCCTTATATTTTTCAGCCAAAGTTTTAATTTGGTTATCCAGTTTTAGCACCTCGGCGGCTTTAGCGGGTATCTCTGCTAAGTCTTTGCACAGTTGCAGGTAGCGGTCTTTCTCAAGCGTGCCTTTTGCATAACCTACTTTTAAGGCAACCATGGTTAATACGGCAAGCTGGGCGGTAAAAGCCTTGGTACTGGCCACGCCAATTTCTGGGCCTGCGTGGGTATAGGCCCCCGTATGCGACACCCTTGCAATGGAAGAGCCAACGGCGTTTACAATACCTACAATAATGGCACCCTGTTCCTTGGCTTTTTCAATCGCCACCAAGGTGTCGGCCGTCTCGCCACTTTGGGATATGGCAATAATAACATCGCCTTTATTTACTACGGGGTTTCGGTATCGGAACTCCGATGCATATTCCACCTCCACCGGTATGCGGCAGGTTTCTTCAATAATATATTCGGCCACCAAGCCTGCATGCCAGCTTGTGCCGCAAGCCACGATGATTATGCGCGGGGCGTCCATTATTTGCCCAATATATTTTTCAATCCCACTCATAATAATGGTGCCCGCCTCGGCATCTAACCGGCCGCGAAGGCAGTCTTGTATGGTGGTTGGCTGCTCGAATATTTCCTTTAGCATAAAATGGTCGTAGCCGCCTTTTTCAATGGCAGCCAATTCCATGTCAAGTTTTGTGATAAAAGGCGTTTGCTTTTCGTTGCCCAGGTTTTTCAAAATCAGTTCGTCGGGCCTGATTATGGCCATCTCATAGTCGTTCACGTACACCACTTCTTTCGTGTACTCAATAATGGGCGAAGCGTCGGATGCCAAAAAATGTTCGCCCTTGCCTATGCCAATCACCAGCGGGCTGCCTTTTCGGGCGGCGATAATGGTTTCGGGGTCATGTTTGTCTACCAATAATATGCAATAGGCCCCCACAATACGGCGCAAGGCGATGCGCACGGCTTCTTCCAGCGTACTGTTGTTATTGGTTTTTATGTTCTCAATAAAATTCAGCAGCACCTCTGTGTCGGTGTCGCTTTTAAACGTATACCCTTTTTTAAGCAGTTCGTTTTTCAGTTGTGCATAATTCTCAATAATGCCATTGTGTATCATGGCAATTTCGCCGTTTTGGCTGGTGTGCGGGTGTGCGTTGCGGTCGCTGGGTTCGCCGTGGGTGGCCCAGCGTGTGTGGCCAATACCCGTGTGGCTGTGCAGGTTTACCCCTACCAGGGTATCTTCCAAATCGGCAACCTTGCCTTTTTTCTTATAAACTTTCAGGCCATCTTCGTTTACCAAGGCAACGCCCGCGCTGTCGTAGCCGCGGTATTCAAGCCGCCTTAGGCCTTTTATTATAATGGGGTAAGCTTCGCGTTTCCCGGTGTATCCAACTATTCCGCACATAGGTTACTGCATTTATTGTACAATAAATTTCGGCCCGAAAGGTAACCTGTTTTGTGCTAAGTTGCAGCAAAAATGCATATGGCAGCTATATTGAATGATGCGCTTACGTTGGAGACCGAACGGGTACTATTAAGGCCATTAGAACACAATGATTATGAAATGTTGCTACCCTTTGCGCTGAATGAGCCAAACACGTGGCAGTACAGCCAAGTAAGTGCCGCTGGCGATAACGGGATGCGTGCTTACTTAGCCAGTGCCATGGAGGCCAAAGCCACTGGCCAGGAATTTCCTTTTATTGTATACGACAAGGCTACTGCCTCATATGCTGGCAGCACCCGTTTTTATGATATTAATTTGGCCTACCAAACGTTACAGCTTGGCTACACTTGGTATGGCGAAAAATTTAGGGGCACTGGATTGAACAGGCATTGCAAATTTTTGCTGTTGGGCCTTGCTTTTGAACAATTGGGAATAGAACGCGTTGAATTTAGGGCCGATGCAGAAAATGCCCGCAGCGTGGCGGCGATGAAAAGCATCGGTTGCACGGTGGACGGTGTTTTACGCAGCAACATGCCTCGCAGGCTGGGTGGCCGGCGCGACAGTATTGTGCTTAGCATTTTGAAAGACGAATGGTTTGGCGGTGTAAAAGAGCGGCTGCAAGCCAAATTGTAGCAGGGTTGCACAATGGTAATTACTTTTATATTTGCGCATGAAGTTTTTGGTTATCCGCTTTTCTTCCATAGGCGATATTGTGTTAACTACGCCGGCCATACGTTGCCTAAAGCAGCAGGTAGCCGATGCGGAAGTACACTTTCTTACAAAACTTTCCTTTAAAGCGGTTACTGCCCACAACCCCTATATTGATAAATTTTACTACTACGACGATAACCTGGCGTTGTTGATTAAGGAATTGAGGTCAGAAGGGTATGACTATATTATTGACTTGCATAAAAACCTGCGCACCCTGCGCATAAAGCTTGCGCTTAACGTAGAAAGCTATTCCTATAACAAGGAGAGCCTCCAGAAGTTTCTGCTCACAAAATTGCGCCTCAACTTTATGAGCGGCCGGCACATAACCCTGCGTTGCCTTGATGCAATGGCGCGGTTTAATGTACAGGATGATGGCAGAGGGCTTGATTATTTTATACGGCCCGGCGATAGGGTAGCCATAAGCGACCTGCCATTGTCGCACAGTATGGGTTATGTGGCCATGGTGATAGGTGCATCGTTTTATACCAAAAAGCTGCCGGTGCATAAACTGCAGCAGTTATGCCTTACAATAGGGTACCCCATTGTACTGGTGGGCGGCAAGGAAGATGTGCCGGAGGGGGAGAAGATAGCCGCTGCGGACCCTGCAAAAATTTACAATGCGTGTGGTAAATTTAACCTGAACGAATCTGCGGATATAGTGCGCAATGCAAAAGTGGTAATATCCCACGACACGGGTTTGCAATACATAGCCTGTGCTTTTAACAAGCCGGTGGTTGCCATTTGGGGTGGCACTTCCCCTAGGCTTGATGTGGAACCTTTTTATGGTTACCGGTATTTGGAAGCATCACAAAACAAAGCAGTGTACAAAAATATGCTCGTGCCAGGCTTAAAATGCCAGCCCTGCTCCAATTTTGGTACGGCTACGTGCCCTTTGGGCCATTTTAACTGCATGGAGCAGCAGGATTTGGGTAAAATAAAAAACGCTGTGGATTTGTTTTTAGGCTCTGGAAACAGGAAAACATAGTTAGGTTTGAAAATCCAAACCGAAAGTTATGGCTTGTTGATACCTTGAAGCCCACGCAATTTTGCCATTTGCTAGGCTTATTATCACCGAGTAGCCATGCATTAAGATGGCAGATGTGTTGGCCAAAAAGGGTAGGGGAAGAATCCATTAAACAATCATATTGATTACCGTTGAAATGCCTGCCAAAAAAGGAAAGAAGCGACCGTAACAGGAGCTAAATTGCTACAATTAATCTTTGTAGACTAGCCGCCTAAGAATGCCACTCATCTCATCAGCCTGTTCCATCACCATCAAATGCCCGCCCTGGGGTACTGTAATATCGCAGGTTACGTTGTTGTAGTGTAATATCTTATCAGCTGTACCGTGTACATGTGTAACGTTGGCTGGCACTGCCAAGTTATCCCAATGCAGCAGGGCCCAAACAGCCCATTTGTTAAAACCGATGTCAGAATTAGCAATTAATTTTTGGTAAATCTCCTTGCCCTTTTTGCTGGTTATTCCAAACATTCCTTCATAATTACTCATAAAAAATTTCTGCAGCTTGTCGGGTGTCCATTTGTACAAAGGCAGGTAATTACCGGTGCGGTAAAGCGCCGGAATTTCGTTTTTTGTTTTTGAACTGGATAACAAAATAACCTGCGCCTCCGGAAACGCTTTTGCAATTTCCGTTGCAAGCATGCCACCGAAGGATAACCCGATGACCACCGCATTATCGGGTATGTCTTTTTCCTTTTTTAGGCGTAGCGCATACTGTGCCAAAGGTTCGTTTCTCAACGGAGTAATCCAGTCAATAAATATTGGTTCACAATAGCTTAGGTCGAGTAATTGAAATACTGTTTTATCAGCACCAAGGCCCGAAATAAAATATACCTGCATGTTGTAGGTTTATAGGTTGTGGGTTTTTACACCGTTTTTACCAAGTAAAATTTGTTTCTGCCCTTTTGCACCAGCAGGTATTGGCTATGCAACAGCATGGTTTCATCAACCTTTAGTTGCAGGTTGTCAACCTTAACCCGGTTAATGCTAATGCCCCCATTCTGGATCATTTTCTTTGCCTCACCCTTGCTAGGGAAAATATTGGTTTCTGCTAAAAACGACACTACGTCAATCCCTTGGGCCAGCTTTTCTTTTTCAAACGAAAATTTCTCAATCCCCTCAATGCCCTCAAGGTCATCTACAGTTAGTGCCGAGGCCGGCGCGTTTTTATTGCCAATAAGCTTTTCGGTGGTTTCAATGGCGGCGGCATACCCTGCTTCGCCATGTACAAAAACGGTAATTTCTTTGGCGAGCGTTTTTTGCAAAAGGCGTTTTGCAGCGTCCACATCATGCTGGCCAATCAGCGTTTCTATCGCGCCTTTGGGCAGGAATGTAAAAATCTTGATCCATTTTTTTGCATCGTCGTCTGCCGCATTCAGCCAAAACTGGTAAAACTGGTAGGGCGATGTTTTTTCAGGGTCAAGCCAAATATTGCCTTTCTCTGATTTGCCAAATTTGCCGCCGTCGCTTTTGGTAAGCAAGGGGCAGGTAAACGCAAAAGCCTCACCGCCGGCTTTGCGGCGTATCAATTCCGTGCCAGTAACTATATTTCCCCATTGGTCGCTACCACCCATTTGCAGTTTACAGCCCATGTTTGCATAAAGCCAGTAAAAATCGTATCCCTGCATCAACTGGTAGGCAAACTCTGTATAACTAATGCCGGTTTCGCCCTCAATCCTTTTCTTCACACTGTCTTTGCCCATCATGTAGTTAACCGTAAGGTATTTGCCCACGTCCCTTAAAAAATGGATGAAGGAAATATCCTTAAACCAGTCGTAGTTATTAACCATCACCGCCGCATTGGGTTTGCTTTGGTCAAAATCAAGAAATTTTTCCAGCTGTTTTTTTATTCCTGCTTGGTTTTTTTGCAATTGTTCTTCGCTCAACAGGTTTCTTTCCTCGCTTTTTCCGCTGGGGTCGCCAATCATGCCAGTGGCACCGCCTACCAGCGCAAAAGGTTTGTGGCCAGCCCGTTGCATGTGTACCAGTAATAGTATTGGCACAAGGCTGCCAATGTGCAGGCTGTCTGCGGTGGGGTCAAAACCAATATAGCCGCTTGTCATTTCTTTGTTAAGCAGTTCTTCCGTGCCAGGCATTATATCCTGCAACATGCCCCGCCATTGTAGTTCGCCTATCACATTACCCAAATTCATGCTTTTTACTTTTTGGCAAAAGTAATCAGTTGCCATGCTTATTGCAAGCCGGTTGAAATAATAATTTAAGCGCAATTTTACGTTGAGTATTACATTGTTTCACGATATTTGAATTTTAATAGGTTGCCACTTTGAAAATTTGCACAATTTAGTATTACCCCGGCGGTGTGAAAACAGCGCAGATAGTTTTTGTAAAAAGCTATAACCCTGCGCAATGTGATTGCCAATGGAGAACTATTTATTTGTTTTCGTTTTTTATGCATCCTATTACATTTTCCGTATTGATTGAAAACATTTATACCCACAAAAAGAACTTTATGAGACACGCCCGTGTTTTATTTTTCCTACTGTTACTTGCCGTAGTGAATTTACACGCCCAAACACCACACAACAATTGGATTGATTATTCTAAAACCTATTATAAGTTTAAGGTGGGGCCGTTCTATTATTATGGTGCCGGCTCCATTATTAAGGACGGGCCGGTTCGTATCAGCCAATCTGCCTTGGCTGCCGCTGGGCTGGCAGCGGTGCCTGCTGAGCAGTTACAGCTTTGGCATAACGGCCAGGAAGTGCAAATTTATACATCTGCCCCCACCGGCTTGCTCGGTGCCAACGATTATATTGAGTTTTGGGGGGAGATACCAGATGGTACCCTTGATGCTGAGTTGTATGCATCCCAGTCATACCAAGTGAGTAAATACTGGAGCTTGGCGAGTGATTCTTCGGCATATTTTTTTACCACAAATGCTGCCAGCACCAACAAAAGGATAGTACAGGCTGCCAACAATGTGGCAAGTGCAACCATTCAACCCGATAAGAACTTTAGATACACCATTGAGTCTCATTTTAGGGATTTATTTAACGGCGGCCGCGGGTCAACCGTTTCTGAAACTACGGGCAACTACACCTTTTATTCTTCACAATATGCTTCAGGCGAAGGGTTTGCCAGCCGCTATTTTGGGCCTGACAACCCACAGTTGCCTGTTGGGTATGGTTTTGGCTTGCATGCCGATACCAGTGCAGGCGGCAAAATTACGGCAAGGGTTAGTGTTGCCGGGGCCGCTTTAAACCCCCGCAATATTCAGTTGGTTGTTAACGACAGCACCATAAGCCAGTTTCCGGTAAACTACTACAACACCGCAAAAATTACGGTAAATAATATCAGCATCGGTTTGGCGAAAAGCGATGGGCTTTCTGGTTTCTTGCAAAACTTGTCATCCTCGCCCGGTGATGCCGCTTGTGCATTTGACTGGGCATTTGATTACCCCAGAACATTTGATTTTTTGGGGGTACCCGTGTTTGAGTTTTATTTGGCGGCCTCAGACACAGGACATCTGATAAAAGTAACAGATTTCCAATCAAACGGCGTTCCCCCCGTTTTGTACGACCTTACCAATGGCATGCGGTATATTGCCCAAGTTTCAGGCGACACCATGTCTTTTCTGTTGCAGCCTTCAGTAGCACAATACCGATTGGCAATGGTTGCAGGTGATGGTTCGGTTTCAACCAACATAACTGCCTTTGAAACCAGAAAGTTTACCGATTATTCTGCGAGGGTAAACCAAGCTAATTACTTAATTATTGCGAGCCCGCTTTTAAACGGCAGCGGTTCAAGCAATTATGTTCAGCAGTACCGGGATTACCGCGCCAGCCCAACCGGCGGGGGGTATATTTCAAAGGTGTATGATATAAATGAGTTGGAAGACCAGTTTGCTTGGGGCGTTAAAAGGCACCCTTTGGCGATAAAAAGTTTTTTGCAGTATGCAAGGAGTACATTTTATCAAGCGCCTGCGTATGTATTTTTAATTGGCAAAGGGATAGAATATACCCAGTACCGGCAAAATGAAAATGACGACCTTGTTTACCAAACCGCGCTTGTGCCTACGTTTGGCAGCCCGGGCTCTGATAATTTGTTAAGCTCTCCCAACTATGACCCTTTACCCGGCACGCCCATTGGTAGGCTTTCTGCCGTAAGTGCCGATGAAGTGGGCATTTATCTCGCTAAAATAAAGCAATTTGAGGCCGCCCAGCAAAATACCACCAGCACGCCGGCAACCAAAGGTTGGATGAAAAATGTGCTGCATTTAACCGGAGGCAACGACCCAGTAAACGGGGCCAGGTGGGATAAGTTTATGGACGGGTATAAAGGCATTATTACCGATACGCTTTTTGGTGCCAACGTTACCAGTTTTAGCAAGTCTGGTAGCCCAACTACCTATGCCCAGCAACTAAGTAATTTTGATAATATTTTTAACCAAGGCAGTTCGCTGATAAGTTATTTTGGCCATTCCTCGTCCACCAATTTGGACTTTAGCCTTGCCAACCCGAAAACTTTTACCAACACGGGTAAATACCCAATGTTTGTTATCAACGGCTGTTTGGCTGGTAATATATTTGACTACGATGCAGGCCGCCTGTCTACCCTGTCTACCATTTCCGAGAAATTTGTAATGGCACCAAATGCAGGGTCAATTGGTTTTGAATCCACAACAAGTTATGGCTTAGACAGTTATTTGGATACGTACACCAAGGAAATTTACAGGTCAATAGGCATTCGCCAATATGGCAAAAGCTTTGGGCAAATTATGCAGGATGCTCTTACAACTGCTTTTAACATTTACGGGTCATCTGATTTTTATGGCCGTATACATGCGGAACAGTATACTTTTCAGGGCGATCCCGCATTAAAATTAAACAGTTTTTCAAAACCCGACTATGCTGTTGTGGCAGCAGATTTTTCAGTTAGCCCTGCTTTTGTTTCTGTGGCTGACGATTCATTTTCAGTAAAGATATTAGTTCATAACCTTGGCAAGGCAACGGCAGATTCGGTACATTTTGTGTTGTATAAGCAAAAGACCAACGGCGACAAAGTGATTGTATTTACAAAGGAGTTTAAAACACTTAAAGTTGAAGATTCGATTGAAGTCAAAGTTCCTATTGTAGGCAATAGCGATATAGGCGGTATTACATTAGTTGCCAACATTAATGATAACAGTGCCGTTAACGAAACTACTTACGCCAACAACACCGCACAGGTGCTGGTGCCGGTTTCCGCGGCGGAAATAAGGCCTATTTTTCCGTTCAACTATGCAGTAGTGCCAACAGATGTTGTTACGCTGTCTGCCGCCACAGCAAATCCGTTGGATACGGCAAAACACTACGTGATGGAGTTTGACACCACAGCCTTGTTTAATTCTGGTGCCAAGCAGTCTTTTACCCGCACATCTTCCGGCGGTCTGTTGGAGTTTAAAAATATAGCCCTGCCGCTAAACAACACGGTTTATTATTGGCGCATTGCCATTGCTGATACAAACCAGCATTGGAACATGTTCTCCTTTATTCACCGCAGTGGGGCCAATGCGGGGTTTCAACAGTCCCATTACTTCCAACACCTTGGGTCATCGCTTAACGGTATCGCCATTACACCAACAAGGCAGTTTGCCTTTGGAACATCGGCGAGTAACCTATTTGTAAAGCAGGGTATTTACCCTTTTAGCGGAAAGGAAGACAACGATTTTAGTATTGCCATTAATGGCACGTTTGTTTCGGAAAGTGCTTGCGTTGGCAACTCGGTTATTTTCACGGTCTTCAATCCGGTATCGTTGGCACCAAAGCCCAATCCAGGAAGCTTGTATGGTTCCGGGGCCAGTTGTAAGGTGGGTGAAACAGAAAATAATTTTGAATTTTCGATTACGAGTCCTGCATCCAGAGACAACGCAAGGCAATTCCTCGACAATTTTGTAAAAGATGGGGACTATGTTGTGGCCCGAAGCACTGACTATGGTACCTATGCCCCCGAGTGGGCAACCGACAGTACCATTTATGGTGCTGGTAATACGCTGTACAGCCGCTTTAAAGCCCAAGGCATACAGATAGACAGTTTTGCTTATGGAAGAAGCTATATTTTCATGTTCAAGAAAAATGAATCGGCTAATTTTTCACCCGTGTCGGTATTCTCACAAGGGTATTACGATGCCATTTCTTTGTCAGAAAACCTGCCCGTGACGGATACACTTGGGTATGTAACATCGCCCAAATTTGGCCCTGCAAAACAATGGAATAACGTAAGTTGGCAAGGTGCTGATGTTAACGCAAACAATGTTACATCACTTAATATTTACGGTATTGATAAAAACAATAACCGCAGTTTGTTGTACACCATAGGCAAAAGCCAAGCCCAGCAGGATATATCTGCCATAAGTGCTTCGGATTATCCCTATATCCAATTGCAAATGCGCACGCAGGACTCCGTTACTTCCATTCCCTACCAATTAAACAATTGGCTGGTGCAATATACCCCAGTACCGGAAGGCTCACTTGCCGCAAACATAGGCGTAAGCCTGCCTGATACCATCAAGGTAATTCACCCAATAAATACGCAGCCAGACACCTTACAGGGGTATGTGGTATTTAAAAATGTGAGTGTAACAGACTTTGATGCACTAAAAGTGAAATTTGTTTTATACGATACTGCAGGCAAAGTTGTTGATACCTTGCCAGCCATGCGTACAAAACCATTGGTGGCTGGGGATACTGTTAGTGTAGGGTTTATTGCAGATGTTACTGCCGTGCCACAGGGTAAATACAATATGTATCTTTTTGTAAATGCTGACAACGACCAGCCTGAACAGTATTTGTTCAATAACAGCTTGTACAAATATGTTTTCATACAGCGGGAAAAAACGTTGCCAGTGCATTTGATTGACTTTACCGGTAGCCAAGATGGTAAAGGGGTACTGCTTAACTGGAAAGTGGCCAATGAGCTTAACTTTAGCCATTATGGTATTGAGCGCAGCACCAACGGCAGAAGCTTTGGCACTATTGGCACAGTGGCAGCCACCAACAGTAATTTGGCTATAAAAAATTATAGCTTTTTTGACAACAACCCGGCAGAAGGCAAAAACTTTTACCGGTTAAAGCTGGTTGACAAGGACGGGTTATTTAGTTACAGCAATATTGTTTCAGTAAACTTTGGCGCGGCATTTGAAATAAGCGTTTACCCCAACCCATTTGCGGGCAAGCTTAATATAATGGTTAAGGGTGGCAGCAATACGGGCAACATGGTGGCGGTGTACGACTTATCAGGCAAAAAATTGCTTCAACAAACGTTCAACGGCGCTTCTACCACGCTTGAGGTAACTAACCTTTCAACAGGTACGTATGTAGTGCAGGTTAACAATGGAAATATTTTGCAAACATTTAAACTGCAAAAACATGCCAACTAATTGGGTTGGGGCAGGTGTTTAACTTAATGTGCCTAAAATATGTTTTGGTATCAAATACTAAAAATGTGTAATAAAACGTATATAAGCCAACAACTGGATTTTATATACCGGCCCATTGTTGCAACCCAAGCGTTATGAGAAAAAAAAGTCGGCTGTTTTTCATGCTTCAAGGCATATTGCTATGCATTGGGCAGTCGCATGCGCAATTTGTACAGTATTCAAACGACTTTCTCAATATTGGTGCCGGGGCAAGAGGGCTTGGTATGGGCAGTAGCCAGGCAGGCGGGGTGGATGATGCAACCGCCGGTTACTGGAACCCTGCTGGGCTGGCCAATATAACGCAGTACCCTTCCGTAGCGGCCATGCATGCCGATTATTTTGCCGGCATAGGTAAATATGATTTTTTGGCCGCCGCTTTCCCCATCAACGGGGGCAACAAAACGCTGGGTATAACAGCCCTTCGTTTTGGGGTAGATGATATACCCAACACGTTGTTTTTGGTACAGCCAGACGGGTCGATCAACTATAACAACATACAATCGTTTTCTTCCGCAGACTATGCTTTCTTGCTTTCCTATGCCCAGGTGATTAAAAATGACGATGACAATATGTTGAGTTGGGGGGCTAACTCCAAAATAATCTACCGCAAGGTGGGCAGCTTTGCCACGGCCTGGGGCTTTGGTTTTGATGCGGCATTAATGTACAAAACGCCCTCTTGGCGTTTTGGTGCCGTGTTAAAAGACATTACCACCACCTTTAATGCATGGTCGTTTACATTTACCGATGCGGAGAAACAGGTGCTGTACCTTACTAACAATGACATTCCCGTAAAGTCAACTGAAATAACCGCCCCGTCACTTACGCTGGCGGCAGGGTATGATGTTGCATTCAGCGATAAGTTTCATTTGCTTGCGGAAACCAACTTGAACATTACCGCCGACGGCAAACGAAACACCGTTGTAAGTTCAGATTTTTTAAGCATCGACCCGAAAGTGGGCTTGGAGGCCAACATTAATAATACTGTTTTTATAAGGGCTGGCGCGTCAAACTTTCAAAAAGCATTGGCCGACGGTGACACCCTTAACCAAAAAAAAGTCTGGATTTTCCAGCCGTCCATAGGCGCTGGGTTTAGGCTGGGCAATGTTTCGATTGACTATGCATTTACCAACCTTGCCAACCAGACGAGCCCGTTATACACCCATGTGTTTTCGCTAAAATTAGACCTTGTACCCCGTAACAGAGACGCCGCTTCGCCCAAAAAAGTATACCTGCCCACATTGCCCAAGGCAGAAAAACCTAAACCTAGTAAAATTTATTTGCCCTAGCCATGAAGAAAAGCATACTTGTCTGGATGTTGGGGCTTGTAAGCCTTCATTTGGGAGCCCAGGCCTACAATAACGAATGGGTTGATTTTTCTAAAACCTACTATAAGTTTAAAGTGGGGGCAAGCGGTCTGTACCGAATAAATGCTGCTGCACTTTCGTCAGTTGGGCTTGGGGGCGTGCCTGCGGAACAATTTCAACTATGGCGTAATGGGCAGCAAGTGGCAGTTTACACCAGTGTTCAAACGGGGCTGTTGCCTGCCACAGGGTATATAGAGTTTTGGGGGATGAAGAATGACGGCAAACCAGACCGGGCCTTGTATAAGGACCCCGCTAACCAGCTTTCTGACGTGCTGAGCCTTGAAACCGATACGGCCGCCTATTTTTTAACGGTTAACCCGGCTGGCAATAACAGCCGCATAGTTGACGATGCAAACTATGTTGCCACCAATACGCTTCCGGCGGAAAAATATTTTACCTACGATTATAGAATTGATTTTCAAGAAAACATAAACTATGGCCTGCCCCAAAACTTTGGTGAATACATTTACTCATCCTCCTACGACAAGGGGGAATTTTGGGCCACGAACGATATTTACCCCGGTACACCCTATACTGTAAATGCCGGTAATTTGTATGTGGCTTCCAATGGGCCGAATGCCACATTTAAAATGAGCGCCACGGGCAACTCCTACCACGGATTTAACCGGCGGGTGCAGGCCTTCATCAACAACACTAAAGTGATTGACAGCGCTTTGGGGGCAGTTGACGCGGGTATTTTTAACAACCCGTCCATCCCTGTTTCAGTATTGGGCAATTCGGCAGTCTCTTTTTCCATCCAAAACCAAAATGCCGCAAACGGCAATGACAGAATTGCGGTAGGGTATATTAACCTTACTTACCCACGGCTTTTTAATTTTGGCGGTGCCGCAAATTTTGCGTTTAGCCTGCCTGCCACTGCCACGGGTAACTATGTAGAAATCGCCAACTTTAACAACGGCACAGCGGTACCGGTGTTGTATGATTTGTCTAACAATAAAAGATATGCTGCCAAATTAGCCTCGGGCGGTATGTTGCAGTTCGCATTACCTGCTTCTGCAACAAGCAGGCAACTGGTATTGGTGAGCGAAGAGCCGGCAAACATTACAAACGTAGCAAGTTTTATTAGCCGTAGCTTTAAAAACTATGGCTTGGCTGCCAACCAAGGCGACTACCTGCTTATATCCAACAAGGTTTTTTTTGGGGCCGACAGCAGTGCAGGGCAATACCGCAGTTACCGGGCCAGTGCAGCCGGTGGTGGTTACCGGGCAGCAGTTTATGATATTGACGAACTGGTTGACCAGTTTGCATTTGGCATAAAGAAGAACCCCCTGGGTATAAAAAATTTTTTACGGTTTGCGAGGCGCCGTTTTAGTACAGCACCTAAATATTGCCTGTTAATTGGTAAAGCAGTTACCTACATGGAATACCGCCAGAACGAAAACTCAAGGTACGCCGACCAACTAAACCTTGTGCCAACTTTTGGCTGGCCCGCTTCTGACGTGTTACTGGCCTCCGAAAATTTTGACCCCGTGCCGGCCACCCCAATCGGAAGGGTTGCGGCCGTTAACCCCGGCGAATTATTGGGTTATTTAAACAAAGTGAAGACGTACGAGCAACAGCAGGTTAACAGCGTGCAAACGGTGGATAACAAAGCCTGGATGAAGACGATGGTGCATGTGGTGGGGGCAAACTCCGACCCCGGGCTTGACCAATCGCTTACCGCCGACGAAAACAATTATGCGAGAATAATCACTGGGCCATCCTTTGGGGCAAACGTGTATAATTTCAACACTACCGCAGTTAGTTCCGCCTACGCGGCAAGCCAGTTGCTGCAGAATTTGTTTACCAACGGCATAAGCCTTGTTAACTACTTTGGGCATTCTGCCGCTACAAAACTTGATTACGACTTGGGTAACTGGCAACTGTACAACAATGCTGGCAAGTATCCGCTTTTCCTTATCAACGGATGCAACGCCGGAAATATTTACTCGTTCGACAGCACCCGGTTGTCAACCATCACATCGTTGTCAGAAGGTTGGGTGCTGTACGCCAACGGCGGCGCCATCGGCTTTTTGGCCAGCACCAGCTTTGGCGTAGAGAATTACTTAGATACCTACAACTCCGCATTTTACAACAGCCTTGCATCCTCAGGGTACAACAAGCCACTTAGCGTAAACATTAGCGCTGGTCTCAATGCCTTGGTGAACGCGAAGTTTTTTGGCACCAGCGATTCTATAACGTACATACTGCATGCCGAACAAAACGTTTTGCACGGTGACCCCGCCATAAAAATTAATGCCAGCCCCAAACCAGATTTTGCGGTGGAGGACCCCGGCGTTGTTATAAGCCCAAGTTTTATATCGGTGGCAGACAGCAGTTTTACCGTTAAAGCCAATTTTTATAATTTGGGTATGGCCTTGCCTGCAAACGATTCGGTTTCTATACGCATCACCCGCCAATACCCCAATGGGAGTAGAGTAGTGGTGTTAACCAAAAAAATTGCCGCACTGTTTTTTAAGGATTCTGTCACCATCAATGTACCCATTGTACCTATTAGGGATATTGGCCAAAACCAATTAACCGTTTCAATAGATTATGACACAGCCTATTCGGAAATAACCCTAACCAATAACAACATAACGAAGGTTTTTTATGTGTACCAAAATGCATTGATACCGGTGTACCCATACAATTTTGCCATCATCAATAAAAGCAGTGCAAAGCTGGTGGCGTCTACGGCCAACGCTATTCTTCCCGTAGGCCAATATGTGATGGAATTAGACACCACCGAGCTTTTTAACTCGCCCAATAAAATTACCAAAACTGTCAGCTCAGTGGGTGGCGAGATAGAGTTTGACCCCGGCATAACCTTTAGTGACAGCACGGTATATTACTGGCGCGTGGCCCCTGTGCCCTCGTCCGGGCAATATGTTTGGAACAAAAGCAGCTTTGTTTACCTTGCCAGCGGCAGCTACGGCTACAACCAATCTCACTTATACCAGCACTTAAAATCTTCGGTTAGCAATATTTATATTGACAGCACCAGCAGGCAGTGGAAATACAGCGATGTCATCAACACGTTCCGCATGACCAATACTGTGTACAACGGCATTGAAGGCAGCAACCAGGCCGATGATGGGTCTTTCGCCATTATCCTAAATAACACCCGCGTAACCGTGGCGGCCTGTTTGGGGCATTCCATCATATTCAATGTGTTTGACCCGGTATCGCTAAAACCTTTTTATAACCAGCCTGTGCCTTCCACCACCGATTATGGCGGGCCCAACTATGGCGGCTTTATGCAAAGCGCTGCCGACTGCCCCACCGGCCACCCCGGCACGCAATATAATTTTGAGTTTGCCTACAACACCGTAGAAGGGCGTAACCAAATGGCAGCATTTATGAACTGGGTGCCCGCCGGCTATATTGTAACTGCCAGGGTTATTATTAATGCGCCCTACGATGCCCAAACATTTGCGCCAATTTGGAAGACTGACCCACTGGTTAACGGCACTAACCTATACTACAGCCTTAAAAATGCCGGATTTTCCGGGCTGGATGAATATTCGTTTACCCGGGCATGGGTGTTTGTGTACAAAAAGAACACCCCCTCCTTTACGCCAGCCTACAGTTTCACCAAAGGCACGCAAGATGTTTTAGATACCACGCTAAATATGCGTACGCCCAATGTATTGGGTACCATAACTTCCCCCGCATTTGGCCCAGCCAAAAGCTGGAAGCTGGTAAAATGGCGCGGGTATTCTGTAGACCTAACGCCCGGCGATAATGCGCTTGTTTATGTGATCGGCATTACCAGCGGCGGGGTTGAAAATGTATTGTACACGCTAAATACACAGCAGCAAGATGTTGATATTTCTTCCGTTAGCGCAACCACCTACCCGTATATACGGCTGAGTTTGCGCAATGCAGACAGTATAAACCTTACGCCTTACCAGTTGCGGTACTGGCGTTTATTGTACGACCCCGTGCCGGAGGGGGCCATAGCACCCAATATTTTGTACAAGTTCAGCGACACGCTTGGCCTCGGGCAAACGTCGGATATTGCCGTGGCGTTTAAGAACATCAGCGATGTGCCATTTGCCGACAGCCTTAAGGTGAGCATGACCATAACCAACGCATCGAATGTTACGAGCGTATTGCCGGTTGGTAAATTGAAAAAACTTAACCCGGGCGATACAGCCACCGTAAAATATACGCTCAACACCCAGAATTTTACGGGGCTTAACAATGTTTACATTGATGTGAACCCTGCATACGACCAGCCGGAACAAACCTTGTTCAATAATTTCTTTTACCGTAACGTATATGTGCAGCCAAATAATTTGAAACCAACGCTGGATGTAACATTTGACGGGGTACACATTTTAAACAACGATATTATTTCCGCATCCCCCCATATTACCGTAAGGCTAAAGGAGCCTTCTAAATACCTGTTGCTGAACGATACCTCCTTTGTAACCGTGCAATTGTTGTACCCCGACGGTACGTTCAGGCGTTTTGCTTATAATACTGACACGTTGCGGTTTACACCTGCCTTGGCTGGTGCTACGGATAACGTGGCGCAGGTAGATTTTTTACCAAGGCTTACCCAAGATGGGGTGTATACGTTGTACGTGGGCGGTAAAGACAAATCGGGCAATACGGCGGGTACCACGGGGTATTCGGTATCGTTTATGGTGTATAACAAACCCATGATATCCAACGTGTTTAACTACCCCAACCCATTTACCACGTCCACGGCATTTGTATTTACCATAACTGGTAGCCAAATACCACAAAACATACGTATACAGATACTTACGATTACGGGTAAAATTGTGCGCGATATAACCAGTGAGGAGCTAGGGCCCCTGCACATTGGCAGAAATATTACCCAGTTTAAATGGAACGGTACCAACCAATACGGCCAAAAATTAGCCAATGGTATTTACCTGTACCGGGTTATTACAAACCTCAACAACCAGTCGCTGGGTAAATTCCCTACGTACGACCCCCAAGGCTTCCAAGTAAATACCGACCAGTATTTTAAAAGTGGTTATGGTAAAATGTACTTGATGCGTTGATGAAATAACGTATTGCAATTTGGCAATTGAAACCACAAATCCCGCCTTACTAACCAGCAGCGATTAGGGACCTTGGTGGTGGTTAAAGACTACCAAAAAAAGCATTACGCATACAATGAATTCACCTTTGTGAACGCAATGCAATTGCAATGCCAGCCAGTAAAGACGCACAGTTTTTATGCGGTTTTGGGCGCAGGGGTAGCCAGGGCTACACCTGCGCAAAGGTTATGTTGGTCAACCACATCTTGTACTTGCTTATATAACGTATCGCAGGCTGGCAATATTTCAACCAAATTGTTTTTAATGGTACCCCAATGCCGGCGGTTGTTTCGCAAACCAATGGCTGTAAATTCTGCTGCAAATGCCGGGCATGTTTTGGCCAATTGCTGGTAGTCGTGGCCTTCGCCCGTGCCGAAATTTTCCAGGTCTGCTGGCGAACAGGGCTTTACGCGTTCTTGAAAAACTGGCAGAAACCCATCTGGGTTCGCCTTATATTGAAGAAAAAGTGGTTTTAACAATGGGCTGGAAGACCGCAAATTGTAGCTGGCCTGAAAAAGGCCGGCTTCGGCCGTATCCTCTTGGGTGTTGGTTGCCGAACGGTCGCGCCCGGTGCAATAAATCCCGTTGCTTTCGGCCATGCCCAACCCGGTAAGCAACACAAACAAATGCCGCAAAACATCCGCCCCCGCGGTGTGATTAGACATGCCTGCGGCAGAAAAAACTGACTCGTAAAATGCAAGGGCATCGGTATTGGCATCGCCTGTTTGGGCTTTGGCCATTTCAACAGCCGTACTTTCATGCGCCTTAAGTTTGCAATACACCCTGGCAAATGTTACTGCCATGCCCTTTATGTAGCCTTTGGGTGCTAGGTCTTGGTTTTTCCACCAATGGTGTACCATTACCGGCGAGGCGGCAGCTATTTGTATAATTTGGTTGATACTGTCATTAAATAGTGGTGGTGGAACGGTGGTAGTTACAGCGGTTGCCATATTGATTGGGTTTAATCGAATTATGAAAGAATAATATTTTGATACGAACAAACCCAGCTGCAATGAAGCCAACTGGGTTTGTAGGGAAAGATTTTATCGGGCTAACGGAAAAATTCATCGTTTCTTTTTAGGCCGTAACGCCGTTAATAAGTGTGTCCCAGTCAAAGGCGGGGCCAATATCAACTTTTTCGCCTGAAGGCCTAAAGTTTACGTGGGTAACTATGCCTGTGCTGGCCTGTGCTTCGGCGTCGCTGGCAAACAAGTTATAGCGTTGCGGTTCAGGTAAAAATGTACGCGGTATGTTGTATTTATTGGTCAAAAAGCGCAGCAGGGTGATAAGGCTTGTATACTGCGCACTGGTAAAAGTGGCATAATAACTAAAGCCCCGGTATTGTTGGGGTAGGTGTACATAAAAGTCGGTGTCGGCAGTGGTGCAATACGTGTCCCCATAGCCAGTAAGCAAATTACTCCCGCTAAGTGTCAACGGACCCACATTTGATAATTCAATGCCAATGCTGGTTCCGCTCAGCAGTTGGTTGCCGCCAACGGCGCCTTTACCTAAGTGGTTACTCCAGTTTGCAGAACCCCACAAGTTGTAAATAGTGCCGTCCCTGGCAACTACAAAGGGCACTGATACTTGGTGGTCAGTTTTTGTAAGGCTGGCAATATCGCCCTTCAGGTAACCCTCCGTAAAATGCACCACTATCCGCTGCTTTGGCTTTGCTTCTTGGTAATAAAAGCTGGTGTCGCCGTCAACCCGCTTGCACTCGGTAACCTGCAATGGCCCTGCGGGGTCGCCCGGAATATCCAGCGTTATCGGGTTAAAATTAAAAAGTTTGCCTTCTGAATCTGTTTTGGTATTGGCAAAATCTTGCTCAAAATCGGCAATGTTAATTGCTTTCATATAAATGGTTGTTTAATGGCAATACAAGGGTAACTAATCGTATTGTTTGGTTATGAGGATGGCGGCGGCGTTGGTGTTTTTTAATTTTTGGTGTAGGTTATTATTGTTTTTGAAAGATAAGTGTTTTGCGGTAAAAAAGGAAATAAACCGCTGTTTTTTTTAAATTAGTTTTGGTTGATACCGAGTGTCTTTGAGTCCATACAATTTTGCCCCAAAGGAAAAGAAAATCATTTAACCAAGCCTCCTAAACGTCTTTTTCTGGGGGAGTCGGCAACGGAAGTGCAAGCGCTGCGCAAAAGGGTGCAAATGACCGGTTATTTTAGGCTTTTTAGCCAACGGCCTATTGGTGATTAATAAATTCCCTAGGGACAATATCGAGGTGTTACTTGCTTTTCCTCGTATTTTTATCCATCATTTGTGTTTTTCAATTTATTGACGGAAAGTTAAAATAAACACCCATGCAACACAAGGCAATATCCATAAGGCCGTTCATCGGCGCGGCAAACTTTAATATTTCCCGTAGCTTTTACTGCGACCTCGGTTTTGAAGAATCGGTTATCTCGCATAATATGAGCTATTTTAACACCGGTGGTTTTGGCTTTTACCTACAGGATGCTTATGTGAAGGACTGGGTAGACAACACGATGGTTTTTTTGGAGGTGGATGATGTAAACCGCCACTATGCCGAACTGCGTGCCTTAGACCTGCCCGGCAAATACGAGCGGGTAAGGTTAACCCCCGTTAAACATTTGGATTGGGGCAGCGAATGTTTTTTGCACGACCCCTCGGGCATTCTATGGCATTTTGGGGAATTTAAAAAATAGGTTTTGCTGATGGGGTTTACCGTAAGCAAATTCACGTCCTATACGCGGCAGTGCCACTGGTATTTAACGGCTTTGTCATTTGTTATTTTTTCTAAAATAACGCAAAAGCTTACCGATAATGGCGCCCATGGCTCCAAGTAATGCCCCCATAACGCCACCCAATACCACAAGGTGCAGCATAGCACCCGCAAATGTTTGGTAGGCAAAATATATGGCCATGCTGGGGTAATGGAGGGTTTGGTGTAAATCAGCCCATTCCTTCATATTCAACGGATCATTTACCACAAGTGGCATGGCAAAAACAATTAGCACAAGCGCGGTAAAACAGGCTACGAGGCCGCTGGCATAACCCGTCCAGCAGCCGGAGAGGAAGCCAGCCAAAAAATTGTTAGTTTTAAATGCTTCAACGGTGGCAACCACCCATATAAGAATGGCTATGATGGCCCAAAATATGTCGTCAATGATGTCTCGGAAGGGAAGGGGCGGGTGTGCAATATTGTTAATGCTTATTTCAACCGTCCACAATAACCCAATTAGTAAACCAATACGTATGTTTTTATGGTGTTTGGCAACAATTGGTTTGCGTTCAAAAACATACACCAGCACGCCGGACACAATCAATATCACTATTGCAATTAAGCACCCCAATGCTTCCATGCCTGTGGGCCATGCGTATGGCCGGTACATGTAATAAATGGTGGCAACCAATATGGCACAAGTGGCAAAACCAATGCGTAAGGTGTTGGGGCTATTCATTCGTTTGCGGTTTAGTTGGCGTTTGTGCAAGGTAGCTACTATAGGTTACCCACAGGTTAAATAGCAACTCTCGGCAATAACGAAAGAGCTGTTGGCCCGATCTTTTGCACATGCTCGGTTCCCTGCAAAAAAACCCTCGCTACATTACCCCACCCATTTTGGGGTCGCTGGTGCTTACTCGGCCCGTTTCAACATGCCCGGCAAAGCTTTGGCTAAAGCTGGTGTTGCCCTGGGTGGTTATTGAAAAATCGTACCAGTGCTGGCTGTTTTGTAAATTGAGTAGAACGGTTGCTATAGACCCTGTGCTATCGGCGGCAGAAAGCGTTGTAACCTGCTGTTCAGTTTTATAGGCATTGTCAGTAATTACAATGGTATGGCTGTTGTGTGCATCAACATTAATAAGATGTAGCAATAGGTTGCCCGTTGTCTTGCCTTTTGCATCTAGTTGGTAATTGCACATAATGGAAAGTGCGGGGGCGTTGGCATTGCCCGTAAAAGCACGGTAAAAGCCGTTGGGGCCATAAACGCGCAGTTGGTAAGCAGAATCTTCAAAATCACTCATCAGCCATTGGTCAGTTAAGGTGTCGCCGCTGGTAACAGCATAATTTCGAATCTGACCCTGCCCGCTTTGATAGCGGCCCTGTGCATACACTATAAAAGGGCAACCGGCGGCGTTGGGGCCAAACAAGGTATTGCCAGCCCGCAGGGTAATGCCAACGGTATTGGTTGCTGGGTTGGTAAAGGCATCGGCATACAGCTCGTAGGGCAGGGGGCAGGCGGCAGGCGGGCCGGGTGCCTTTTTCCTGCCGGGGCATATAGGGGCTGCTTTGCGGGTTGGCATTTAACTGCGCTATTTCCACTATGGTAAGGGCTTTGTAGCCATCGGGCAGTTTGCGGTATTGCGCATTGTGTATACCTTCCATAAAGGCCCTGCGCTCCACAAAGTTGGGCAGTGCTATCTTGGTGCCATCCCAGGGCCTGAAAGCAGCGGTAAGGTTGCCGCAAACAGCCCTGCGCCAGGCGCTTATATTATCTATCCGTATGGGTTTGCCGGTTTTGTGGTGTAAAAAATGTTCAAGAAACTGTAGGATAGAAGTATGGTCGTACACCTGCGAGCATACATGGCCGCCACGGCTCCACGGCGAGGCAATAATAAGCGGCACTCTGAAGCCGAGCCCAATGGGCGTTTCGCGCGAGGTGGTTACAAACTCCACTTCCGGCACAATACCTGCGGATGTTTTGCCCGTGTGCGGCTTGTAGGGGTTGGGCACTACAAAGGGAGGCACATGGTCAAAATAGCCATCATTTTCATCGTAGCACAGTAAAAAAATGGTTTTCTTCCATACGTCGGGCTTTTGGGTAAGGATGTCCATCACTTCCGATACATACCAGGCCCCGTACCACGGCCCGCCCGGATGGTCGGAAAAGTTTTCGGGGGCCACCAGCCACGATACGGCGGGCAGCGCCCCCGTTTCAACATCATGCCTGAACTGGTGCAGCACATCCCCCTTGGGGGCGGCTTCTGAATGGGTTTTATCGCCATCCCGGTAAGTATTCACGGTAAGGGTGCGGTAGTCCGCATCGCCCGCGTTGTTGGTAAACGCTTTTTGGTGCAGGTTTTTGTACCGCTGGGCAAGCTTGTTAAAGCGCTCCGGTGTCCAGGTGGCCAGTTCGTTTTCGGCCAGCGCGATGGCGGCGTTTATATCGGCCAGCGCCTTTTTGGCCGCAATGGCTTCGCTATCGGGCAGCGGGCTGGCAAGGGTTTTTTCCAGTGCCGCTTTCTCGTTGGTTAAGCGGGCCAGCTCATTTTTTACATGCAACTGGTAACCGGCATAATAGCGAACATTGTATTGTTTAAACCACTCCAGCGGGTTATCGGTAAAATTGCTCAGCCAAACATCTTCCTCCTTGTTAAGGCCGGTGGCAATGCTCAGTTCGTTCTGGTAAATGCGCCAGGCAATGCCGTTGTCTTCCAGCACTTCGGGAAAGGTGGTCCACGTACCCTCGTTGTGCGGGTTTATATCCGGCAGGTTGCGGTTGTTAAAACCCTTGTCATCAATATTGGCATAGCTGTTTACATCGTGCGGACCGCCCGCCGTGCCCGTCCATAAATGCAGGCGGTTGGGCGTGGTGCCGGTAAGGCTGGAGCAAAAATTCTGGTCGCACACGGTAAACGCATCCGCCAGCGAGTAGTAAAAAGGAATATCCTTACGGTCGTAAAAGCCCATGGTAAGCGGCATTTTGCCCCATTCCTCCGTTTGTTTGGCAATAAGCCAGGCATCGTGCTTGCCGCCATTACGGGCATCCACCTGGCTTTCAAAGCCGTGCGGCAGGCTGCCCATCCAGGTGCTTTGTGTGTCTTTAATATTCAGGTTAAACGGCGCGTAGGTTTCGCCGTCTGCATTGGTTTGCAGCCATACGGCGTTGTTGTTGGGCAATGTGATGGCGCGGGTATCGTTAAAGCCTCTTACTCCCCGCAGGGTGCCCAGTGTATGGTCAAAACTGCGGTTTTCCTGCATCAGTATCACCACATGCTCTGCATCAAGGTAAGTGCTGCCGGGGGCAGGGTCAATGGCCAGTGCCCGCTGTATAGAAGGCGGCAGTATATTAAGCAAACCCGCCCCGCCCGTAAGCAGGGCCGCATTTTTTAAAAACGTTCTTCTTGAATCCATACCGCCCGAAGATATTAACAACGCGCATACGTTGATGGGGCGGGGCGGGGGAGTGGGGGTTAATTTTTGGATATTATTTTGGGGAGGGGAAACTGTAATTGATGCCGGATGTAATTGTTTTAAGTATTTTGCTATTTCCTCCATCCGAATAATTGAGAGGGTGAAATATTAACAGATATTGTATTTAAAAAATGTACATTTGTGAATAAATCACAAATAAATCATGTTTGTAGAATTTACAGTTGAAAATTTTCGTTCATTTCGGGATAAGCATGTATTTACAATGCAGGCTGCCGCATTGCGTAGCAACGATTCTGGATTAGAAGAGAGTAATGTATTTACAAAAAATAATTTCCGATTGCTAAAAAGTAAGGCAATTTACGGGCAAAATGCGAGCGGAAAATCAAACATTATTAGTGCTTTAAGTTTTTTTAAAGACATGGTAAATAAGTCGGTGAGGGAGGAAGGGATGGCCTCGAAAATATGGGACAACCGTTTTGGATTGTTATCAGATTGGGATGATCAACCGATAAGGTTTGAACTGGTTTTTTTTGATGATGATGTTCTATACAGATATGGGTTCGCCATAAATGACGGCAAGGTAGAGGCAGAATGGTTGTTTGGCCGACCTGGCAAACAAGAAGTAAAGTATTTTGTACGGCAATATGACGAAGTAGATGCAAGTGATAGATATTTCTTAGGGGGTACCCAGTATAGTACGTTGATGAAGGTCGGAACAAACGAGATTTTTCGTCCAGATAGTTTGTTTCTCACTGGTGCTGCATTAATGAGCCACGAGTTAGGCCACAAGTTGCGCCAAGCTGTGTTGTCATCTATAACTATCATTAATGGCCTTGCTGATAAACAGAAAAGCCAAATTTCTATGGGGGCATTAATTGCTGGTACGATAAAAGATAAGGATGCAATCCGTTCCCTTATTGCCGCTGCAGACAGGAGTATAAAAGATTTAGAGATGCTTCCTGACCAGGAGGATTCTAATACTTTAGAAAAGGATCAAGAGGGGCTGCCTCAGGGGAAAAATGTAATGCGCCTATATTCAATACGTGACCAGTACAATACTGAGGGGGATTTAACACGGCAGATACCTACAGATTTTGGTAAATGGGAATCAGAGGGTACCCAAAAGTTGTTTGCTATTATCCCTTTTGTTCTTCAAGCGCTGCTCAAAGGCAGCTTGCTCGTTATTGACGAATTTGATGCCCGTTTCCATCCTGCGCTTACTAAGAAAATTGTTGATCTGTTTCACACGCCAAGTACCAACCCGCACAATGCCCAGTTAATTTTTGTAACCCATGATGCTAGTTTGCTTAGCCGTTCCCGCTTGCGAAGAGACCAGGTGTGCCTGGTAGATAAAAACCAGTATGGAGTAAGTAGTTTTAGGTCTTTGATTAACTACAAGGGTGTTCGCAAGGACGCCTCATACGAGAAGGAATATCTACAGGGAACTTATGGTGCAGTGCCATACCTTGACGAATTTGATCACATTATTGCTTCATACGTAAATACGGGTGATGAGCGCGGATAAGATAAGTAAGGAAAAGCGGAATCAGGAGTGGTTGAAAAAAATGCAGGAATACTTGCCAGTACCAGAACCTGAAGAGGAAGAAATCCTAAATAAGCGGTTTTTGATTATATGCGAGGGTGCCAATACCGAGAAATATTATTTTGAGGCTTTTCCGGTACCGTCCAAGGTAGTGGAAGTATTTGGAGGCTTTGGCGGAGGAAAAGTGTATTTGGTAAATGAGGCAATTAAGAGGGCTGCATTGCCGGAATATCAAGGTTATGAGGTTTGGTGTGTGTTTGATTATGATATAAAACATGATAATGAAAGACAGTCTGACGATTATAATAAAGCAATAATCACTGCGGAGCAACACGGCTTTATGGTCGCTTTTTCAAATGATGCTTTTGAATTGTGGCTCTTGTTACACTATCAGTATATTACCAACCAACACCATCGGGCAGAGTATTATGAAATGCTGACAGAAAGATGGGCTGATTTTTTAAATGGCCAGTCTTACGAAAAAGTTGGCAAATCAATATTCCTATGCAAATCCTTATATAAAAAGTTGGAGCCGGACCAGCCAATGGCTATCAAGTTGGCCAAAAGACTTCACCAAGCACATTTTATCACAACCAAGTATCACGAAAAGAACCCCTGCACTACTGTTTATACTCTTGTGGAAGAACTTAACAAATACAAACTAAAATAGGAGTAAGGCTTTGCTAGTTAATGGAATGCATGGAACAGTTGGGGGGCTTGTTAATTGAAGACAAGTCTATCTAATCAATGTGTAAAGTTATTCAGGGCGATAGAGATACGCTACGCCATATCTACTCATTCATACCTGCTTTTTTAAATGTCTTTCACCCCTTCATCACTTCCGCCACCAGCTTTTTTATTTTTTGCAGGCCGGTGGTGGCTACAAGCAGGGCATCCTGGTGCCAGTAGGCCTCGTTAAACAGTTCCAGCGACAGCCATTTGGTGCCGCCCATGGCTTTTAGGTTCTGCAGAATTAGTTTAAACGGCGCCACGCCGTCGCCGGGGTACACACGGTCAGCATCGGTTTGTTCCGCAACGGTTTTGTTGCCGGGGTAATCGTTCATGTGTATAATATCAATCACTTTGCCGTTTACCAGTTGCAGGCAGTTAAACCCCGAGCCGCCGCGGAACAGGTGGTACACATCTGGCAGTATGCGTGCTTCGGTATCGTTGGCGGCGGCTGCAATATCCAACGCCTGCCCAAAATTGTACACCGTACCGGAGGCACCCCAAAACTCCAGCAGGGGCATTACCCCGTACTTACGGCCAAGCTGCAATATCGCACGGTAACGTTCGCCCGCTTTTGCAATATTTAACGGAATACCGGCCTCTATACCCATGGGCGGGGCGGCAATGCGTTTGCAGCCTAAGGCGGCCATTATTTTCATTTCGCCTTCCAGGGTGTCAAGGGCGGCCTTGCGGCGTGTGTCATCATCCACCATCCATTCGGTAAAGCTGATGGCGTTTTCCACCACAAGGCCCCTGGCTTTAATATAGGCGTTAAGCTGCGGCAGGGTATTGCCTTTTTCGAGGTATTCTTTTATATCACTCACCCACAGTTCCACGCCGTCGTAACCTGCTTTTGCGGCAATATCAATGTATTGCAGTAGCCCCGGTTTTTGCCCGCTGATGGTGCTGGTGTTTAAACTAAACTTAAACGGGCCGTACGATGGGGGCGGGGCAGCAGCACGCACGGCGTTAAATGGCAGCAAGGGGGCGAGTGCGGCCGCGCTGGATAATTTTAACAGGTTTCGTCTGTTTAACATGGCTTTAGTTGATTGGGGCGTTAAGGTAAGGCAAATATTTAAATGGTGGGCAGTGGCGGTGTATGTAATTGTTTGCGCGCAAAGCCGCTGGGGCGCAAAAAACAGCTTCGGGCAGTGTTTTGCATGTGCGGCGAATGCTGGGGAGGGTTGCACCGTTTTAGTGCCGTAAAACCATTTGGCCATATAAATACCGATGGCCAAATTTGAAATCGCCAGAGGCGATATAATAAACCTACGGAGCGAGGACGCTTCGCAGAGCGAAGAGCAAATATTTACACAGGTGGGTTTGGGTGCATGAAAAATGGGTATTGGCGGCTTGGCGTGACTCTTATTGCATCTGTCGAGGTAAGGATTTGTTTGCGCGCAAAGACGCAAAGGCGCAAAGAAAGTGGTGAAAATGGGTTGAATGTCCGGCCAAGGCTTGGATTGGATTTGCACCGTTTTAGTACCTTAAAACCACTTGCCTTTAAATATAAACGATGGCCAAGTTCGCGATCGCCAGAGGCGATATAATAGTACTACGAAGCGAGGACGCTTCGCAGAGCCCAGCGTAAATTTTTATATATTAGGTATGGGTGCTTGAAAAATTTTGGTATAGTGCTAGTTCGTAGTATGGTATTTGTTTTAGCGGCTTTGCGTCTTTGCGCGATTGTTATTGCCCGCATAACCGCACATCTAAATCGCCGAAGGCGATATAATAGCTCTACGAAGCGAGACGCTTCGCAGAGCCCAGCGTAAATATTTATACGTTGGGTATGGGTGCTTGAAAAATTTTGGTATCGTGCTAGTTTGTAGCATGGTATTCGTTTTAGCGGCTTTTACGTCTTTGCGTGATTGTTACTGCCCGCATAACCGCACATCCAAATCGCCAGAGGCAATAGAATAGTACTGCGAAGCGAGGACGCTTCGCAGAGCGAAGAGCAAATATTTATACGACCGTAATCAGCGGCTGGCCTTCGCGCGGGGCTTGCAGCCAGCCGATAGCGGTTAGGGGCTGGCCCAGCTTTACCATGGCCGCTTCAAAAGCAGGCGCACCTTCTGCGGCTACGGCCACCAGCAGGCCGCCGCTGGTTTGAGGGTCGGCCAGTATGTAGCGCTGCTCATCCGTAAGCGGGGCTATTTTGTGGCCATAGCTCTGCCAGTTGCGTTGCGTGCCGCCGGGGTAGCATTTTTGCTCAAGATAGTTTTGCAAGCCCTCAATAACAGGCACTTTATCGTATTGCAGTACGGCTTGCAGGCCGCTGCCTTCGCACATTTCGGCAAGGTGGCCAAGCAGGCCAAAGCCGGTAACATCGGTAAGCGCTTTAACATCCTCCATTTGCCCAAATACCTCGCCCAGTTTGTTTAGGGTGGTCATGCTTTTAAGTGCCACTGCCGCATCCTGCGCCGACAACAACCCCTTTTTTTGCGCGGTGGATAGTACGCCCACGCCCAGCGCTTTGGTAAGGTACAGGCGGCAGCCCGCCACAGCGGTGGAGTTTTGTTTAAGCTTGGGTACGTCCACCAGTCCATTAACGGCCAGGCCAAAAACCGGCTCGGGGCAGTCAATGCTGTGGCCGCCTGCCAGTGTTATACCCGCTTCGGCACAAATGGCCCTGGCACCTTCCAGTACCTTTTGCGCCACTTCGGGCGGCAGCTTATCAATGGGCCAGCCCAGTATGGCAATGGCCAGTATGGGTTTGCCGCCCATGGCATACACATCGCTAATGGCGTTGGCACTGGCAATGCGCCCAAAATCGTAGGCATCATCCACAATGGGCATAAAAAAGTCGGTGGTGGAAATTAGGGCCGTGCCATTGCCTAAGTTAAGCACAGCGGCATCGTCCCGCTTATCGTTACCCACCAGCAAACGCGCATCGGGCGTATAGGCCAGCGGGCTGTGCAGAATTTTATCTAAAATGGAGGGGCTTATTTTGCAGCCGCAACCCGCGCCGTGCGAGTATTGGGTAAGTTTAAAGGCTTGTGTTTCCATTAGTTGGTTGTTGTGCTGTTAATGGCAGTGTTTTTTGAAACTGTTGTAATTGCTGTGCATTAGCCAGGTCGTCGCAGCCTTGCAGGGGCAGCGGGTATACTTGGCTGGCCTGCCGTACAGATAACCCTGTGCGGTAGGTTTTGTCGTAGTACACCAGCACAAGGCGTATAAAATCTTCCATGCGGTTTTCATTTAGCGCGGCAATGGCATGTTTTGTTTGCTCCGGCCCCAGCCGTTTGTGTATGCGCTGGGTGCACTCCACCAAAAAGTCTTTGTCAAGCCCACCGTATTCCGCCACCAGCGAGGTTACGCGCTGGGATAGGCCCACGTGTATGTCAATCAGCGGTGCGCCGCGCATCTGTACCCACAGCGGTTTGGGTATTGACCGCCTGCCAATGGTTAGGCTTTCATCTTCCACCCAAATGGTTTGCGTTGGGTTTTGTTTGCTAAGTGCAGTGGCCAGGTTGTTTTCAAACTGTTCTTGGGTGGGCTGTTCAAGTTTGTTCATGCTGCCATAGGCTGACCCTTGGTGTTGGGCCAGGTGTTCCAAGTCAATTACCTGCTCGCCCAGGGTTGTAAGCTGGTGTAGCAGACGCGTTTTGCCGCTGCCCGTCATGCCGCCCAGCACTTGCAACTGGTAGGGTTGCTCAAATTGCCGGTGCGCCCATTGCCGGTACCTTTTATACCCCCCGGTAATAACATGCACCTCAAAGCCGTATAAATTAAGTGCCCAGGCCATGGCACCGCTGCGCATGCCGCCCCGCCAGCAGTGCACAGCAATTTTTTTAGCCGGTGCTATTGCCAATGCCTGCTTGATGAAGCCCGACCATTTGGGGCCGGTAAGGTCGAAACCGAGCAGAATCGCCTCCTCGCGGCCCACCTGTTTATAGGTGGTGCCCACAAGCACCCGCTCTTCGTTACTAAACAAAGGCAGGTTGAACGCACCTGGCACGTGGCCCTGGGCAAACTCGGCCGGCGTGCGCACGTCTGCCAAGGGGATGCCGGGCATCAATGGCAAAAAATCGGTAATGGAGATTTGCTTCAGCATGAAGGGGCAAAGATAGTGGGGAACAGCGCGAAAATTATGCACCAATACTGATAAGCCGCACAAGCCTATGCAAGTAATTAGCTTGTACGTTGACGGCTGTGTTGAACATAAGCGCTTACTTTATTTACATCCACCTGTACTAGCGGCGGATTGGATGGATCTACACCGTGTTAATGGGGTAAAAAATTATTTTTTTAATACGCTGCCAAGTTAAAAGTTACTAATTTTAGCAAAAACCACCACCATGTTGCCCAACCCTAAACAATTGCTGTTATTGCCCTTGCTGTTTTGTTTTACCTGCTGTTTTGCGGAGCAGTACACCACTATTAAAGGTATTGCCAAGGTTGTTTTTAAAAACAGTTACGGCACAAAAGAGCTGACTGTTTCGTTGAAATATAGCGATGATGCCTGTTGGTTTAACGATATTGACGGTAAAACCGTTACCCTCAAACTAACTGACCGCCACACCGAGGCCATGGGCTTTGGCCGGGGCTATTGGGATGTATATTCTTCTGCCAATACCTTAGCTGCCGACTATAAACAATACACCGTTAAAATTAATAAGGAACGCGGGGAGGACGCGTTTATTATTGAAGACCACAAACAAGGCATTACCTACACGGTTGAAAGGGCTTACTGATGGGCAGCCGGTGCGGGTGGTTGAGGGTGGCAAAGGTTGGCTGCGAATGTAATTGCGGCACTTCGGTTTTGGCAATACAAAGGTTTTTAGCCCATGCCTAATAAAAAGTTAACGAAGTTTGATAGGTTGTTATTGTTTGTGCGCTCCCATTGTCACTAAACCCCGGTTTTGCCGCCATGGGCAACCTGTAAAACGAGTCGCGTATGGCGGTACCAAAAAATTGGTTTGTCTATAATTCCGGTTATTTCATCGGAAATATTCGTCCACATCTTGCCTTTCAATTATTTTACGGCCAACACCTATGGCTTTAAACAAACAGGCCAATTGGTAAAAAGGGCAGGTGGCTTAATAAAGTAAAAATTTACCGTTAATAACCCTCCTACGGGATTAGTACACCGGAAGGTATTAGCATAATTGAAACGCATGTTTAACAAAACAAATACATGGTCGCGCCGTGGGTTCATTACCGCAATTGCCGGCACAGGTACCGCAATGGCACTCAACCCGCTTCCCTCTTGGGCGTTTGGTGGGATAGACCCCAAAGTGGCCGCCATTGTAGCCGCCACAATAGGTGTGGACACGCACAACCACATTGATGTGCCCTTGGACAAAGCAGAAATTCCCGGCCCAAACATTGATTTGGCAGGGGAAATGAAACAATCCGGGTTCTCGGCCATTTGCATGACGTTTGCGTTGGATTACCAACAATTATCCAAACCGGGCGAAGCCTACGAGCGTTTTTTGAATGGTCTGGCGAGCATGGACCAACAGCTGGCCAACAATGGGATGAAGAGGAGCTTGAACCTGGCCGATTTGCAGGCTGCTCACAATAACAAACAACCCACCGTAATACAATCAGTGGAGGGCGGCCATTTTTTGGAGGGGCAGATAGACAGGCTGGCCGTGGCGTATGCCCGTGGCCTGCGCCATTTGGGTTTGCTGCACGACAGCGATGCTTCCGTTCCGCTGGGGGATGTGTACACCAACCCGCCGCGCTGGGGCGGCCTTACGGCGTTTGGTGCAGAGGTAATAAGGGAATGCAACAAACTGGGTATTTTGGTTGACCTCACGCATTGCGACACTGCAACGGTGGCTGCGGCGCTAAAACTGTCAACCAAGCCGGTGATGTTCTCACATACGGGGCTGGATACGCAGCTGGGGCATAACACCAACATGGCCAATATGATGAAGCCAAGGCTCATTGGTAAAACCGAGGCGAAGTTATTGGCAGATGAAGGTGCAATTATTGGCGTATGGACGCATTTGGCAGACAGTGCTTTGGACTATGCGCAAAATATTCGCGCGTTGGTTGATGTGGTTGGGGTGGACCAAGTTTGCATTGGCACCGATACCAAATTAACCGGATCCTACAGGTCGCCTAAGGATAAAGGCGGCTTCGGCGGCCCTCCGCCAGGTGGCGGGCAAGGCCGCAGGATAGGTGACCGAACTAACCAAACATGGGAAGGCCAACAGGTTGGTTTTTTCTACGCGGTTGTAGATGCCCTGTTAAAAACAGGCTTTACCGCTGATGAAATTACCAAAATAGGCGGCGGTAACTTTTGCCGGGTGTTTGGTGCGGCAACCAATGGGTAGGGTTGCCGGTCGTTTACTTCAATCGGTTCTCCAATTTTGGTGGCTATGTTTATATTCCCAAGTCACCGGTGTGTTTATGCGTCTGGGGTTTTCCGAATGGCCACTAATGAAGGCTGGGATAGCGATTGGTTAATTGTTTTCGGTATAACTTTTAAAATTGTTCAATATAGCCTGCCAACCAGCCTGTTGCATTTCTATTGGGTTTTCAGTTTCGGGGTCAAAGCTTACGGTTACAGTAGTTTTGTCAGCTACGCTTTCAAATGTTACCGTGGCACCCCGCCCGCCAAATTCGTAAGTAAATTGCTCACCGTCAACAATATTGGTGTAAATTACTTCAAAGTCAAAGCCAAAACTTCCGTCTTTAGCCTCCATCCTCGCTATATATTTTCCGCCCACGCGCATGTCGTTGGATGCGGAAGGGCAATGCCAGGAGGGGTCGGCAAAATTCCATTTTGTAATATGCTCGGGGTTGGTATAGTAATCCCAAACCTTTTTAGCATCTGCATTAATGGTTGCGGTTACAGTTATTTGGTTATTCATTTTTTTTATGTGCAATGTTAGTAAAAAATTACGTGGATTTTATTTGGTTGCCTAAAGCCTATAAGTTTTTCGGAGTTTTTGACAAAAGGCACCGCATTGTTGGTTTTTGGGAGAATTTACTAAGAGCCACCAATGCGAACGCTAAGCATATAGAGGCGGCCGTTTATAACCCACCAGTACCTACCTTAAAGCACTTACCATTTTACAATCAATTAAACCTGCGACCAAGCCCACCCAATAAAATTGTAAAAAAAATTTGCGTAGCTAAATGGCTACACTTAAATTTGTAGTCATATAGCTACGCAATGAACTTAAGAAGAGATGTTTTTCAGGCCATAGCGGATCCGACAAGAAGGGCAATTCTGCTGTTGGTCGCCACGCAGGGGATGACTGCCGGTACGATAGCAGCAAACTTTAATACGGCAAGGCCGACGGTTTCAAAACACTTGCAAATACTTACCGAGTGCGAATTGCTGGGGCAAGAGCAGAAAGGCAGGGAAATTTACTACCACATTAATGCAGCAAAAATGAAAGAGGTAGCTGAGTTTATAGAGCCGTTCCGCCAAATGTGGGATGACAGGTTTAACAAACTGGAAGCCCTTATGAAAAACTACAAAACAAAAAACAAATAGGATGGAACTTAAAACCAACATTACCGCCGTAGACGGTAAGCAGGAATTAGTGATTACAAGGGAGTTTGACTTACCGGTGGATTTGCTTTTTAAAGCATTTGAAGACCCTGAAATTGTTGCCCAAGTAATGGGAACCAAAGTGCTGAAGTTTGAATGCAAAAAGCATGGCAGTTACCAATTTGAGACAACCGATGGAAAAGGCAACGTTGTATTCCGCGCAAATGGGGTAATCCACGGCTTTGTTCCTAACCAAAAAATAATCCGCACGTTTGAAATGGAAAACACGCCTTTTGGCGTGCAACTGGAAGTGTATACGTTTGAACCCCAAACGAATCAGACGAGTAGGCTTAACATGCACGTGATATATGAATCAGCTGCCCAAAGGGACCAGATATTAAAATTACCCTTCGCGCAAGGCATAAACTTCGCTCACAACAGGCTTCAGGAAATAATGAATAAATTAAAATAGATAAAAATGGAAAAGAAAAAAACAGTTTTGTATTGGATAGTTACTGGACTATTATCATTTTTTATGTTTTCAGGTGGCTTGGCACAGGCACTTCAATTAAAAGAGGTTCTGGATGGTTTTAAGCCCCTTGGTTACCCCACTTACTTTATTTCGCTTATAGGCATTTGGAAGATTTTGGGCGTTATTGCAATTTTAATCCCAAAATTCAAATTGCTTAAGGAGTGGGCTTATGCAGGTTTATTTTTCACCATGACCGGGGCGGTAATTTCGCATATTGCCAGCAATGATGTAAAAGTTCAAATAATCGCACCGATAGTGTTCACCGTTTTTATTGGATTGTCGTGGTATTTGAGGCCCGCAGACAGGAAAATAGTTACAGTTAAAACCTAAACATTCATGCTGTTGTAACCCCTCTGTTGTGCTTGGTGTTATTTTGTGCTCTTGGGATTTCGAATAAACGTTAATCTGCCGCTTTGATATTCAGAGGTGTGTCACGAATCGATTGAACTATCTTTAACTCATTTCATTTGTGACACACCTAAGGATAGCTTAGGGTCGGGGTTGGTATATTAATCCCAAATTTTTTTAGCGTCTGCATTAATGGTTGCGGTTACAGTTATTTGGTTATTCATTTTTTTTATGTGCAATGTTAGTAAAAAATTACGTGGATTCTTGGGGCTGCCACCATCTTATTATCACGGACAATTAATCACCATTTCAATATTTGTCAGTGGATTGTCGGTCACAGGGGCTCATGTAAAGTATTTTTCTTACCTATTCAGTGAGTTAACTTGCCCCACTGGATTTTTGTTTAAGCCAACTTGTTCAGGGTGTTCGTTACAGGGCAAGGGAATTGACAATGTTAGCAAAAGTGGCCTGTATCTGGCTATTCTTTTACTAAATTTGATAGAGGAAAACTGTTTATTAACTCTCTTAATTCTTCCGTTGGCGGCCCAAGCGTGTAGAACTTTATAGTTTCATCGGCGATGGTTAGCCTACATGCTGCTGGTATATTAAACAAGCCTTTTCCGGTTGATAAAGATGCGCTTTTTATTTGTTTGAAAGAAATTTCTATTGTTTTTTGTTTCAATAGCGGGGTTAAATAGGTGATGGATATTACCTCCTCATTTTTAGCAACCTTGCAGAAATATTTGGTTTTAGAAAAAGGCAACCAAAATGCACTTCCCACCACAACCCAAACTCCTATTGATGCAATCTCTTGGTCGACCCGGTAGAGAGAAAGCCACATTATTAGAGCTGTTAAAGCTGGATGCGCAATCGTAATTATTACAATTTTTATTTTTTGCGGTAGGTTAAATTTTTCTATCAAAGCAAATAAAGCTGTACTAACTAATAGTGATGTGAACAGCACAATTGCTATTATTAAAAAAAATTTCATGTTGTCCAGTTTAAGGTTTATTCAGGTTTGCCTAAGGTTACAAACAGCAATAAAATTACTACTTTTTAAATCTAATTGATATTGATTTTAGCGGGTTTTGTGGTTTTGTGCTATTTTTTAAACGCTAGGCTGCCCCACCTACGCTCGATAACATCCTTGGACCCGCTAAGGATACCAAACTCACAAAAAGGGTCTTTTACTAATGGCAAAGGCTTTCAAATCCATTTGTAAAAGTATCCTTAACTTTTGGGTTACTCCATTATCTCTATCTTACTTATTTCACTAAACTTAATAGGTGTTATTTTAGCATTAAAGAAGTGGGTTTTGCTGCCGGTAATAGAACTGTCTTTAATTAACAGTGTATTGAAATAAAATGTTGTTTTCGTACCGTCATTTTTAATGATTCTAACACCTGTTCGGTTGGTCACAGCAATTTCTATCTCCTTGCCGTTTTTATCAACACATTTTATTGATTTTAGGTCATTTCCTTTTACAGCGTCCGTTGCAAAAAGATAGCCTTTACTTACTGTGTTACCTGTTATTTGGTCATTTAAACTTGCGGTTGAAACTTGATAAGCGACACAGCCCGTTAGCAGGATAAAAAAAATAATGGACAATGCGAAAGGTAGATGTTTCATTTTTTTTTGGGTTTGTACAAGTTGGTTTAGTGTATCGGTTTGTTTAACGATTGTATAAAAGTAATACTCATTTTATTTGTAACCAAATATCATACTATCTCCAAGGTTCCGAAACACTGTAAGGATTTGTTAAAAAGCTACGCTATTTTTTTAATCTGCCAACTCAGCTATATTATTCAAAAGCCCAATATTGGGTTAGTGGCTTATATATAAGCGGCTGTTTTAGGCTCAGGCAGATTGCCACAACTTACCACCCGCCCACAAATCCCTTTCGGTAAGTTTCGCAATGACGTGGATGGCTGGCTTTCCCCAGCTCCCCAGCATTCCAACAGTTCCAGTGTGCGACGCAACCGCAGCCCAATAGCTATCCCAAATCCCATCCCCAAAAAATCACCTACAAATGCGGCGCAGCCGGCCTAAAGGGTTTGTCAAACACATTGGCACCGGTTACTTTTAGTTTGCGGCGGTACACTTTGTCAACGGCGGTAACGTACAGGGTGTTAAAGCCGGGGCCGGCAAAACATACATTGCTGGGCTGGCCTGTGCCGGGTGGCAGGGGTATAATGGCCTCTACGCGGCCGGTTTGGTCAAGCACCTGTATGCCAAGCTTGGTGGTTACATATATGCGTCCCTCACGGTCGCAGCGCAGGCCGTCGGGCCAGGCGTTGTCGTCGGTGTCGGCCACATGCAGCCAGCCATAGCGCTGTTTGTTGCCAAAGGTGCCGTCGGGCAGTATGCTGTACACCCACACCCAATGGGTGGCGCTTTCGGTAACGTAGGCCAGGGTTTGGTCGGGGCTAAGGGCAATGCCGTTGGCAAACTTTATGCCCTCGTCAACCACCTGTTTTTGGCCATTGGGTTTTATCAGGTATAGTTTGCTGGGTTTTTCGGTACCGTCGGGGACGGTTACATAAATGTTGCCGTTGTTTGCCACAACAAGGTCGTTGCCGCTAATGCTGTCGGCTATAACGGTTTCCGAGCCGTCGGCACTGTAAGCGATAATCTGTTTGGTTTTGCCGGCGCACACGTATCGCCTGCCGTCGGGGCCAAAAGCCGTGCCGCTGCTGCGTTTGGCATCAACGGGCAGGGTGGTGAGGGTGCCGGCAACATCCACCTTGTAGGTTTTGCTGGTGGGTATGTCCTGATAAAAGGCCTCACCTGCGGCATTAACGGCCGTGCCCTCGGTAAAGGTGTAGCCGCTGCCCACCAGTTGCCAATCCTCGCCCGGGGCGAGGATGTCGTTTAAAAACTGGTTTTTGGTAGTGCTGCCTTTAACAGGTTGCGGCCAGCCCTTCCACAGCCAGCGCATGGCCTGCGGAAACACGGCCGTACCCATGTTGCCGTTGTGGCCGCCCTCGCCCCAGGTATGGGTAACCTCGTAACCGGCAAAGGTTAGGGCGCGTTCCATGCTTTGGTTAGCCATCCACCAGTCGCCGCCGTAAATGTTAAGGTCGTTGCTGCCGTCCTGCAAAAACACGCGTATGGGCTTGGGCTCATACTTACGTATAAGCGTTGGGTACACCTGTGCGCCCCTTAGCCCCACGTAGGTGCCTATGGCACTGAACACACGGGAGAACTCCGCCGGTTTTTCCCAGGCGGCGGTAAAGGCGCACACGGCGCCGCTGCTGCTGCCGCCAATGGCGCGGTCGTTGCCGCTTTTGCTCAATTGTATGGTACGGCCGTCGCTGGCGGTATGTTTTTCCACATCGGGTAGTATTTCCTCCAGAATAAACCGGGCATACGCATTGCCAAGCCCGTCGTACTCAAAGCTGCGGTTAAAGCGGTCCAGCGCGTTGGCGGTGTCTTGGCTAAGTATCCTGCCCGGTGTTATAAACACGCCGATGGTTACGGGCATTTCGCCGCTGTTAATCAGGTTGTCGAAAACGGTTGGGGTTTTCCATTGTATGCCGTCCTGGTTTATGTACACGCAGGCGGGCTTACCGGGTTTATATTGGGCGGGTACATATACCCAATACTCCCTAAAAGTGCCGGGGAATATTTTTGATTGGCTGAAGGTAAACTTTAACACTTCGCCTTTTGGCACGCCGGGGTGTTCCACCGAGGCGGCGTCAACGGGGTAACTTTCGGCAGGGGCCTGGGCAAATAAATGTGCTGAAGCAAGCAGGTAAATAACCGTTAATAATTTTTTCATGGCTTTGTATGGCTTGGTATCGTTTTGGGTTTGGAAGGTAATTGGTTTTTTTCGGATTGATAAAGGTCCTTAGGCACTTTAATATTCATACCGAAAATTGGGCAGAGACTTACTGCGGGAGATCAAGTTGCGCAGCGCGTAGGGTTGGGCTATGCGAAAAAATGGCGAGAATAGGGCTGCACGCGGAGGCGCGGAGTGAGGGAAAATTAAGGGGTAGGCACAATTGAAATGCGAGGAACGCTACTTGAACGATCGTTTTTTTGTTGTAACACCATCTAATTATTTTTTACCTTTCCCTTATGAACGCACAATACAGCCAATTTAAAAAGCAAATCACCAACCCGGTGGCCTTCCGTTGGTTTTTGTTTACACAGTTACCTTCGGCATTTTTTGCGCGGCTACGCATCGCCGCATTGGATGATGCAAAAGCCGTGATAAGCGTTAAGCTTTCATGGTTTACCAAAAACCCTTTCCGAAGTGTGTATTTTGCTATACTGGCCATGGCCGCGGAGTTAAGCACAGGGCTTGCAGGTTTTGGGGCCATTTACAGGCGCAGCCCCGCGGTAAGTATGTTGGTAACCGGCACAGAGGGTAAGTTTTACAAAAAGGCCACCGGTAAAATATTATTTACGTGCAGTGAAGTTACCGCTGTACACGCCGCTGTGGAGGAAGCTGTGGCGACTGGCAACCCAGTTACCATTGTTTGCCATTCGGTAGGCACCAATAGCGAGGGTGTTGTGGTGGCAGCGTTTTGGTTTACCTGGAGTTTTAAGGCGAAGAATAAGTAAGTAGGATAGATGGTCGCCGAAGGCGACAGAATAGTTCTCCGGAACTGGAAGTTCTTGGAGAGGGGGTGGTAGCATTTAATTTTACATATTGTTTTACAGCGAGGTTGAACCAGTTGGTGTCGGGCAAAGGCGACCGCATCACACCTCGGAAGTGGAATTGCCAAAAGAATTTGTTACTATAAAAAAGGAAGTCGCCCAAGGCGACAGAATAGCGCTGCGGAACTGGAAGTTCCGACAGAGCGATATAGTTCTCCGGAACTGGAAGCTCCCGGAGAGCGGGTGGCAGCATGTAATTTTACATAGAGTTTTACAGCGAGGTTGAACCAGTTGGTGTCGGGCAAAGGCGACCGCATCACACCTCGGAAGTGGAATTGCCAAAAGAATTTGTTACTATAAAAAAGGAAGTCGCCCAAGGCGACAGAATAGTCCTCCGGAACTTGAAGTTCCTGGAGAGCGGGTGGCATGTTAATTCCCAGTAATAACCGCATGTATATTCTTCAACAACGAATTATTCCCCGTTGCATCCTGCGATAGTTCCCATATCATAATGCCGCCGGCCTGTTGCAGGGCAAGCTGGGTTTTACTGCGTATGGTGGGTATACCGTTATAGTAAACTGTAACGCCGCCATGTACGTTATATTGGTCCTGCGTAGCCGCACCGGGAAAGGATGCCACAATGTCGCCATAGTTTAAAGACCCAACAGCCGTGCTGTTACCAAAGCTGTAGCCATAAAAGGGTACGCCGAGGGTGAGTCTGTCTTTGCTAAAGTGGCGGGTACCGCCCCAATACGCCAGGTCGCTAACGGCCATGCTGTATGGTGCATGTTGGCCGGGGTGGGAGGGGTCCCAAGGGCCAGTTTTGTCATACGACATAATATTTACAAAGTCGAAAGCAGCCAATGCGGAATCCGGCACGCTGCCGCCGTTCCAAGTGGCCAAAGCGGCCGTCATTAATTTATGGCTGGAGTTAAGGGCTGCGCCGAGTTCTGTTACAAACTTGCCGTAATTGGTGTTGATGTTATCACCTTCTATATCCACATCTACCCCGTCAAAACCATATTTCTCCACCATGGCTTTTATGGCTTGTATAAAAACTGGGCGTCTGCCATCCACCAATAACGATGTAAAATAGGGTGGTATATCACCGCCAGCGATTGACATTAGCACTTTAACATGGTTGCTATGTGCTACACTTACAATCGGCACCAGCGCGGCGTTATCAGTAAATGCACCGGTTGAATCGGGGTTTATAAATGCCAGATCAAGGTGGGTAAGGCTGGCAAAATCAAGTTGCGCAGTGGCAGTGGCAATATCGGGCCTGTCAATCATTAAATAGCCGACGGTTCTAAAGGCCGTATTGGTTGGCGTATTGGTATTCGCCACAGTTTTTTTACAGCCGGCCGTGCTGGTGGATGCTAGCATGGCAATAAGTACCAGTATATAAAATTTCATGATGACGTTAAGCGGTTATGATGATGGCAAGATACAGCGGGATTGCGCATAAAACATACGGGCTTGGTAAAATACCTTGCCGCAGAGAGCATTGTCATTTAGTTAAGGGATTTTTGAAGACACTCCAAGGAGTCCTTGGGACAAATCCGGGCGGATGCCTTCGGTTGTGTCTCCACTCCAACGGAGTCCTCTTTGGACAACCGAAAATAGGGGCATAGCTAAACGACCTTGCCGCAGAGGGGGGCGTGATTTTACATTGAGGCCCTCGGCTAACTTGGTACATTTATCAACAAAACACGGGTTGTTTAAAAAATTAACTATATAATTATATGATAATCAGTAATTTAAGGATTTTTGACACAAGTGGGCCAAATTTTCAATATCTTCGATGTATGAGAATGACGGTATCATGCCTTCCGGCCAGTTTTGACAAGTACGACCTGCAACGCCTGTTTTCCCCTTTTGGGTGGGTAACGTATTCAAAAATTTATATTGATCCCATTACTATGAAAAGCAGGCGTAAGGGTTTGGTGGAAATTGATGACGATGCCCAAGCCCTAAAAGCCATGGAAGCCCTAAACGGCAAAATGGTAGGCGAACGCCCCTTGACGGTGAAAGAGCAAAAATTTAGGCCTGAATCTTAGGCTACGCATCGATGCGTTGATTTGGAATGGTTGAAATATTGGCAGCCAAAATGTTATATCAGCTGAGTTATTTCACAAATTCTTAATATTTGGGCTTTTTTGTTGCGTTTTTATCAAGTTTTGTGCTTTTTTGTTGCATAAATCTTTGGGATCGTACATTGTTTTTTCAGCGTAGGGTAATCCAGTTAAGGCAATAGCCCTATATTTGCCACCTATTAATTGTTTAAATAAAAAAGACTTAACATGGCAAAATACAAAGCCGGCGTATTGTTCGGTGAAGAACTTGAAGCATTATACACAGATGCAAAGGAAAATAATTTCGCCCTGCCGGCTGTGAATGTTATCGGCACTGACTCAGTAAACGCTGTGCTTGAAACTGCCGCAAAAGTAAAATCGCCCGTAATTATACAGTTCAGCAACGGCGGCGCCCAGTTTTTTGCTGGTAAAAGCATGCCTAACGACAAATTGCAGGCCAATATCATAGGCGCGGTTAGCGGTGCACAACACGTGCATGCGGTGGCCGAATACTATGGTGTGCCTGTGGTGTTGCATACTGACCATGCCTCAAAAAAATGGCTTCCTTGGATCAGCGGCTTGCTCGACCACGGTGAGGCTTTTATGGCTAAAAACGGCAAGCCCCTGTTTAGCAGCCACATGCTTGATTTAAGCGAAGAACCCCTGCACGAAAACATAGAAATATCTGCTGAGTTTTTCAAACGCATGAACCCGTTGGGCATGAGCATTGAAATTGAGCTGGGTGTTACCGGCGGTGAAGAAGACGGTGTTGACAACAGCGGTGTTGAAAACAGCAAGTTGTACACACAACCCGAAGACGTGGCTTACGCTTACGACGAACTTAGCAAAATTGGCAGCCGCTTTACCGTTGCCGCCTCATTTGGCAACGTACACGGTGTTTACAGCCCAGGCAATGTGGAGCTGCGCCCCGAAATTTTGAAAAACAGCCAAGTATATATTGCTGAAAAGTTGGGCTTGCCCGCAGGCAGCAAACCGGTGTATTTTGTGTTTCATGGTGGCAGCGGTTCGCCAAAACACCAAATTGCTGAAACATTGCAGTATGGTGCCATTAAAATGAACCTTGACACCGATATGCAGTGGGCATTTTGGGAAGGCGTGTTAGGCTATTACAAAAAGAACGAAGCATACTTGCAAGGCCAGTTAGGCAACCCGGAAGGTGCCGAAAAGCCCAATAAAAAATATTACGACCCGCGTGTATGGTTGCGTAAGGGCGAAGATGCTTTTGTTAAACGCTTGGAAGAGGCCTTTAACGACCTTAATTGCATCGGTAAGAACTTGTAAATAGGATGCTGAACCACGATTTTTAGGATTTACCCGATTAATTTGACGTATACAAAGGGATGTTTGTTGTAAAAGCAAGCATCCCTTTTTTCATGTAAACAGCCCAATAATTGGGACGTTCGTCGATTGGTCGTAAAAATTAATATCGATTTTCAGGTTCATCAGGCAAATCGGTAAAATCCTAGTCACGACAGTCGTGGTGCCAAATCGCCGTTCATGCTTTCCTTTAACTCCTTAAAATATTGGGTGGCCATCAGCAAGCGGCTGCCATACCAGCTAAACATTTCGCCATCCACAAACACCACTTTTACGTTGGGTAGTTGTTGCCTTATTTCCTCTGCGTGGGTTTCTTTAAACGGGAAGGGCTCAGACGACAGCAACAAGTATTCGCATTGCAGGCTTTCCAACTGCTGCAAGTTTACCATGGGGTAGCGGCTTTCATTTTCAAATATATTCTCAAACCCGCAACGGCGCAGCATGTCGCCAATAAAAGTGTCGCGGCCAACGGCCATATAAGGCTCATGCCAAATAAGGTAGGCAACCCTTTTGGCCGCAGTGTTGGTTAATTGGTTGAGTTTACAATTATCACCCGTTATTTCTGCCAGTTTTTTAAAACGCTGCTCAATTTGCCCCACCAATGTCAACGCTTCTTGTTGTTTACCTACCAGCAAGCCCACTTGTTGTATCATCTCCAGCGCATCCGGCAGCGTAGCAATATCACTAACCCACACTGGTGCCATTTTGCGAAGTTCCTCTACCTCCGTACGGATGTTTTCTTCTTTGTTGCCGATGATTAAATCGGGGTTTAATTCCCCAATTGCATCCATATGGATACTCTTTGTGCCGCCCACCCTTTTTTTATGCTCGAACCATAGGCGCGGGTACACACAAAACTTGGTTATGCCAACCACCTCGTCTTCAAGACCCAGGTAATGCAGCAACTCTGTTTGCGAAGGCACAAGGGAGATGATGCGTTTTGCCGGGTGGCTATTTAACGTAACAACTTCATTGGTTTGGTCAGTACACGTAAACATTTTTCAAAAATAAGGCAGATTTTTTTATGGAAATCCGTTTCTGCTGCATCTTACCCCAAACCAATAGTATGAAGTTCGACACTGGGGCCTTCATTGTACTGCTTTGCGTTACCGCATTTTTAATTATTGGCTTTGCCCGCATTGGCCACGGCGGCTACAATGCCAATGCCCATATGCCGTACCCAGCCCATAAACAAATACCCGCGCGTACTGTTGGCCAAATACCCCTGCCGCAAGGGTTTACCCGTGTAGGTTTGCAGGCAGGTTCGTATGCGGAATGGCTAAGGAACTTTCCCCTGCGTAAAAATAATACGGTGTATTTGTATAACGGACAGCCTATTGAAGACCAGCGGCAACATTACGCCGTGCTTGATATATCTACCGGCACGAAAGACTTACAACAATGTGCCGACGCCATTATGCGGTTAAGGGCAGAGTATTTTTTGGCCAAAAAGGATTACCCTGCCATTGTGTTTGGCGAGGGGAAGGAAAAAATGCGTTTTGTTGATGTTGTTAACCAAGCAGACATTAACGAGCAAGACGTACGCCCGTTGTTTTTGCAATACATGGAAAAAGTTTTTATACACTGTGGCACCTATACGGTGGATGCCATGAGCAGCCCTATACCTTTAAGCACCATGCAGCCCGGCGACATGTTTGTAAAAGCAGGGTCGCCGGGGCATGCCATGGTAGTGGTGGATGTGGCAACCAATGCCGAGGGCAAAAAAATATACCTCTTGGCCCAAAGCTATATGCCCGCGCAGGATATGCATGTAGTAATAAACCCCATCAACCCAACACTCAGCCCTTGGTACGAAGTAGCCAACGATGCAGAGATAACCACACCGGGCTGGATATTTGGCAGTAAACAATTAAAAAGGTGGAAATGAGGCGGGAGTTGATTGTATATGCATAACAGGTGCGTTTAATTATGCCTAAACACTAAAATGAATGCACAGCGCCTTTGGTGATGATAAATTTCTTTGCCAGCTCAAAAACACTCGCTTTTTAAAAATTTCTCCGAAAGGAATTTTAGGCTTAATCCTAAAGCTTTCCAATTATCTACTTCGCCAAACTCTGCAACACATCGTATTTGGTAACAATCTGGTATTCGCCTTTTTCGTCTTTGGCCAATACGGCACCATTGTCTTTGGTAATAAGGCTGCTCAGGCGCTCAACGGGCGTGTCAAAAGCCACAATGGGGCACGGTGGTTCCATTACGGTGGCAACGGTGGCATTGCGTATGGCGGGGTCGTTAAACACCTTTTTAAACAGGCCACCCTCGCTAACCGAGCCTTCGGGGCCGTTGGCGGTAACTACGGGTATAAATTCAATGTTATATTTGCGCATCAACTCCACCGCTTCGGCCACGGTTTGGGTGGGGGCAATGGTAACCAAGCGTTTGGCTGCCCTGCCACTCACAATGTCTTTAAACGTTTTTACTTCCAAAAAGCCGCGCTCCATCATCCATTGGTCGTTGTAAATTTTGCCCACATACCTGCTGCCATGGTCGTGAAAAATGCACACCACCACATCATCCTTTTTCAACCTGCTTTTAAGCTGCAACAATCCCTGCAAACAACTGCCTGCGCTATACCCGCAAAACAGGCCCTCTTCCCTGGCAAGTTTGCGGGCCATTACGGCACCGTCTTTATCGGTAACCTGTTCAAAATGGTCTATCACGCCCATGTCGTAGTTCTGCGGCACAAAATCTTCCCCGAACCCCTCGCTAATGTAGGGGTGTACCTCGTTCATGTCAATCTCGCCGGTATTATAGTATTTGGTCAGCAGCGAACCGAACACGTCAATGGCCCATACCTGTATGTTGGGGTTCTGCTCTTTTAGGTACATGGCCGTACCGGTAATGGTGCCGCCAGTACCGGCCGTGCAAACCAAGTGGGTTATTTTGCCCTCCGTCTGCTTCCATATTTCCGGGCCGGTGCTTTCGTAATGTGCCAGCCGGTTGGCAAGGTTGTCGTACTGGTTGCAAAAAAAGCTGTTGGGTGTTTCTGTTTTTAACCGTTTGGCCACGGAGTAGTAGCTGGTGGGGTCTTGCGGCTCCACATTAGTGGGGCAAACAATTACCTCGGCCCCAAGGGCTTTAAGTATATCGCTCTTTTCCTTGCTTTGTTTATCGGTGGTGGCAAATATGCATTTATAGCCTTTTACAATGGCCGCCAGTGCTAGGCCCATGCCGGTGTTGCCGCTGGTACATTCAATGATGGTGCCGCCGGGTTTTAGCTTGCCTTCTTTCTCTGCCACCTCTACCATTTTAAGCGCCATACGGTCTTTAATGGAGTTGCCAGGGTTAAAATAATCCACTTTTGCAAGTACCGTCGCCGGTATGTCTTTGGTTACTTTATTAAGCCTAATCATTGGGGTGTTGCCAATGGTTTCCAGAATGTTATTGAGCCACATAGAATCAGCGTTTGTGCGAAGATACGCCCTGCCAATTAAAGGGCTGAAAAATACAAGTTGGGGTTTGGGAGATTGACGTTGGCCAGCGAATAGGGGAACTGATAACTATTTAAAAGCCGGTTAAATATTGTTGGTTGCCAATGCACAGAAGTAGCTGAAACAATCCATTCGGTTGGTCGTACTGTAACTGGGGTACGGTTATTATCACCAAGCTAAAACCCTAAAAAAGTGTCTGCACACCATGGGCAACCCTAAACTCATGCTGCAGCAGCCATTTTTTTCGCGGCAGGCCACCTGCATAGCCGGTTAGCGACCTGTCGCTGCCTATCACCCTGTGGCAGGGTACAATAATGGCAATGTTGTTTTTGCCGTTGGTGCTGGCTGCCGCACGTATGGCCTTTACGTCGCCCAGTTTTTTGGCCAAGTCCATATAGCTGATGGTTTTGCCAAAGGGTATGTTCAGCAATTCGGCCCAAACCCGTTGTTGAAAAGCGGTGCCTTCTTGGTAAACCGGTATGTTGAATGAACGCCGTTTGCCGCTGAAAAATTCTATCAGCTGCTCCGTGCATTGGTGCATCAAGTCATTCATGCCTTGGGTACCCTGGTTTGCCTGCTCCTGTTTATCAACAAATGTAAGCTCGCAAATGTAGCTGTCTGTGCCGCCCATTTTCAGCATCCCCACGGGGCTTTGGTAATATGTGTAGTAAGTATTGCCCATAAACGTGAATCGTCGAAAAAAAGTCCATGGTCCATGGTCAATAGTCCATGGGAAGAACGAGCGCAATGTTAATGCTTAATATTGAGTTTCATTGTTTTGAGCATAGAATATTGGCAGTGGAGCAGTTTTGACATTTTGCGTAGTCAATCTTCGTCACAACTGCGTGTAAATAAAGGACATACTTACCAATCCTATCCAATTTTTTGCCCATTGCCCACCGTTTTGTCTGGCTGTAACAACACCACTTGGTTGTTTTCGTCATACACGCCTAAAATTAAACATTCGCTGAAGAAATTGGCAATTTGTTTTACCGGAAAGTTTACCACGGCCACCACCTGCCTGCCAACCAGGGCCTCTTTGTTATAATGGTGGGTTATTTGGGCCGACGAGCGTTTTATGCCTAGGCTGCCAAAATCAACGGTAAGCTGGTAGGCTGGCTTGCGGGCATTGGGAAAGTCTTTGGCATCTATGATGGTGCCGCAACGGATGTCAATTTGTTCAAAATCTTGCCAGGTTATCATGTTGTTTATCTACTCAATTATTACCAAAGTACTGCTATATAAAAATATGCAATAGTGCAATGCTAAAGCATAATTGTAGGCAACCTCCGCGATAAATGTAATTCGCTGGTGGCCATTTGGGTGTCAAAACCCGCTTTTTGTACAATTTATTGAATAGCGTTATCCTTTATTTTTGTGTATGAAAATTTTTGACGCGATTGTTGTCGGCAAGGGCCTTATTGGCTCTGCTGCTGCCAAATACCTTGCAGAAGCCGGGCTTGACATTGCCGTTATCGGCGCCGATGAACCCACAGATGCAAACACCGCCACTGTATTTGCCAGCCATTACGACCAAGGCAGGGTGCAACGGATAGTGGGCCGCGATGCCGTATGGACGCAGTTAAACATCGATTCAACCAACGTTTACCCAACCTTACAAAGCCAAACAGGCATTAACTTTCATTACCCTGTGGGCTGTTTGTATGTTACGGTGCATGAGCATGACAGCTACTTGCAAAACCTTGGCAGTCAAGCCCGGCAATTTGGTTTTGCCTACCGGTTATACGATAACGGGGGCGAAATTGGCGATGCCTATCCTGATTTTGTGTTTCCGCAAGCAGCCAGGGCAAATTTTGAGGCAGCCCCATCGGGCCACATTAACCCCCGTAAGCTGATTGAGGCCCAACTGGCTGTGTGCAGGCAACATGGTTCAGCGGTTATGAGCGACACAGTGGTGCAGGCTACCCGGGTAAACGGCACAATGCAGGTGGTTACCCAAGGCGGCCAAACCTACCTTGCCAAACAAGTGCTGTTGGCACCCGGAGGCTTTGCCAATTTTATGCAATTGGTACAACGCAAACTTGCGTTACAACTTAAGAGTGAAACCGTGTTGCTGGCAAAGGTTAGTGAGGCAGAGGCAGAAAGGCTGGCACAATTACCCTCATTATTGTATGAAATGGAAACGCCAGACCTTGAGGAGATTTATTTGGTGAGGCCCATACAGTACCCTGATGGTAACTGGTACCTTAAAATGGGCAGCAACCTTACTGCCGACAAACGGTTTAACACGCTTGGCGAAGTGCAGGATTGGTTTAGGCATGGCAGCAGTGATACTAACCTTGCCGTACAAAAAGCGGCCCTTGATGTTTTAATGCCTGGCCTACAGGTGCAGGAGTATTTTACCAAACGGTGTATAATTACCTACACCCAACATAAAAAGCAATACATAGGCCAAGTGGAAGAGGGCATGTATGTGGCAACAGGCGGCAATGGCTATTCAGCCATGTGTTCAGATGCTGTAGGCCGGTTGGCAGCCCATAACCTGATGCATTGCAGTTTGCCAGACCCATACGTTGCGGAAGATTTTAGGCTGGTTTGGGCTGATTAAATAGCCGCAAATGATGCTTGGCGTAACTTTTAAAGTAGATAAGGCAACAGCGGCGTTAATCCAATGCAACCGCTTTTAACTTCATCAGTTTTTCCCATTTTTTATTTTTGCGGGAAAAAATGAGCAGCGAAGCCACGCTGCCCGAGGGCTTGCCATTGTTTGTTTCGCAGTAAAAAATGCAAAAGGTATAGTTTCTTAAAAAAATTGGTTTTGACAACCAATAAAACCTGTCTGCGTTAAAGGTTGTTTTTAGGTATTTGGGCATGCCGGGGCCGGATGCCATTAAGGCATCGATGCCCTGTTGGTCGAGTATTGTGCAGGGCGGCAGCCATGCCGCCTGCCACGAAGAATTGTATAAATCGGTAGTGGACGAATCCAAATAACGCCTTTCTTCTGGGCTAAGGCCAAAAGTGTCAATAACAACGGTTTTCCATTTGTCTGCCGATGTGCGGCGGAAAAATGAATCTGGGATGAGTTGGTCCTTGATGGTTGATATGGTAAAAGAGTCCAGTTTTTCAGCCACTACAACCGGCTTGGCAGAATCTTTGAGGAATTGGCTAACAAATTCTTTTATCTGGTTGTTGTATTCGTCCCTATCGGCTTGGGCAAAACAACCAAGGGAAAAAAGCAAGCAAAAAACACTGAAAAACAATTTTGGCATGTGACACCTTTTGGGCTGCAAAGATATTAAAAAACCGGCGCAGGGAACTGTACCGGTTACATTTATACTAAACCAAAACCAACCATAAAAGTTTGAAATATGTTTTTACGTTCTACAATTCAAGTAATCGTTAGAGGCCAATGCATATTAAAGCGCTGTTTAATATGCTGAGACAAAGGTGTAATTATGTAGTATTATTAAAGCTGACATTTGTCATGTTAACGGCTGCGGTTGGTTAGTTTTTTAGATTAATGCCTTCCATTACAGTAATTGAAAACCGCCGATTGCATAAATTATACCACATTACAGCTGTTGTGAATAGTTGCAAAATATTTTACGCTAAGCGCTTTTTACCCGCACAATCATTTAATTTTAAACCATGAGAAAATTGATTGCAATTTTGGCCGTGCTGGCCAGCGTGAACGCACTTCCGGCACAAGTAACCATTGAAAACCTGTTAAGTGTGCCTTTTCCTACCGAGTTAAAAAGCTCGCCCGACGGCAGGCGCCTGGCCTGGATATTTAACGATAAAGGTGTGCGCAACGTGTTTATTGCCAATGCCCCGGCATTTATACCGCATAAGCTTACCAATAACACCGAAGACAACGGCATTGATATTACAGGCCTAAGTTTTTCACCAGATGGCGGCAAGCTGTTGTTTGTGCAAGGCAATACCCGCAATGGGGAGGGCGAAGCAGCCAACCCCGCCAAGCTGCAAACGAAAACAGGCCAGTTTGTTTTTAGCGCCAATACCAACGGCACCGGCCTGCGTAAGATAGCAGCGGGTAATGCGCCGGTGGCCTCGCCCAACGGCGCGGTGGTGGCCTTTATCTCGGGCGGTAGAGCCTGGCTCGCCTCGCTGGCAGACACAAGCCTACCCGCTGCACAATTGTTTGAGGCCAGGGGCAGCATAAACAGCCTGCGCTTCAGCCCCAACGGCAACCAGCTTGCCTTTATCAGCAGCCGTGGCGACCATGCCTTTCTCGGCATTTACGATACCGCCACCAAAACCGTGCAATACCCAGACCCCAGCGTGGATATAGACATGGAGCCGGTTTGGAGCCCCGACGGCAAGTATATTGCTTTTGCCCGTGTGCCCAACATGAAGGATGCGCTGATATTTACCGAACGCCGCACCGGACTGCCTTGGAGCATCCGCGTACTGGAGGTGGCCACAGGCCAAGGCAAGGAAATTTTTAAAGCCGCTGATGGGCAGGGCAGTGTGTTTTTTACCGATTTTCCGGTGGCGGATAACCTGCTATTATGGGGTGCCGGTAACCAGCTGGTGTTCCCTTGGGAGAAAGACGGCTGGCAGCACCTTTATGCCACTGATGCACTGGCGGGCGGCAAGCCGCGGTTGCTAACCCCCGGCGACGGTGAGGTGGAGAATATGCTGCTATCTGCGGACGGTTTAAGCGTAATTTACAATACCAATATCGGCGACAGCCACCGCCGCCATATATGGCAGGCACCCATTGCAGGCAGTAAGCCTGTACAGTTGAGCAAGGGCGCAGGCATTGAATGGAGCGCCGCAGCCACCATTGCAGGATTTGCCGTAATACAATCTACCGCTACCACGCCGGGCTGGCCCACGTTTATAAAGAACGACAGCAGTTTTGCAAAAATTGGTGCGGATTTATTCCCTGCAGCCTTCCCGGCAACGGCGTTGGTAGAGCCGAAGGTGGTTACTTTTCCTGCAAAAGACGGCATGGCGATACACGGGCAAATATTTCTGCCGCCTAATTACCAGGCCGGCAAAAAATACCCAGCTTTGTTGTTTTTTCACGGCGGCTCGCGGCGGCAGATGCTCGTCGGCTTCCATTATATGGACTACTACAGTAACGACTATGCTATGAACCAGTATTACGCCAGCCAGGGTTATATTGTGCTGGCCGTTAACTACCGCAGCGGCATTGGGTATGGCATGCAGTTTCGTGAGGCATTGCATTATGGTGCCAACGGCGGCAGCGAGTACAACGATGTGATAGGCGCAGGCCTGTACATGCGTGGCCGTGCCGATGTGGACGGCAAACGCATTGGCCTATGGGGCGGCAGCTACGGCGGCTACCTAACGGCGATGGGCCTTAGCCGCAACAGCGATGTGTTTGCCGCCGGTGTTGACATACACGGTGTGCACGACTGGAGCGAGGAAATGAAAAACTGGGTAGCCGACTACGACCCGGCCACCCGCGTTGCTTTTGCCGCCACGGCCACCGCCAGCAGCCCCATCCATTTTGTAAACGGCTGGAAAAGCCCTGTACTGTTCATACACGGCGACGACGACCGCAATGTGCCTTTTAACCAAACCGTAAACATGGTAGAAAAGCTGCGCGAACGCAAAGTATACCTGGAGCAATTGATAATACCCGACGAAATACACGACTTTCTGCTGCACAAAACCTGGATAAAAGGCTATTACGCCGGTGCGGACTTTTTTGCGCGGAAGATGAAGTAAGACTTAGTCCATAGTCGATGGCCCATTGTCCATCGAGAAAAGACAGTGGTTCATAGCCCAAGGTGGGGCAAACACCAGCAATGTTATCATTCGCGGCTGTTTTTCCATGGACAATGGACTACTGGCAATGGACTTGTCTTTGGGGACGGGCTTTTGTGGCAGTGGCATCGGTTGTTGTCCAAAGTACTCCTATGGAGTGTCACTCACTTGAGCGGTTGGTTTTTCAAGGGGCATTGAGGAGTAGGAGAAGTGAAATATTTTTTTTGGACATCTGCCCAAAAGCAATGAAATATGTAGTTAGCCATTTATGAAATAAATATCCCATTTTGGGAACTTTTTATTACCTTTAAAAAAAATTACCCTTGCGTGTAATCGCTAAAAAGATACTTAGAGATTTTTGGGAGAAGCACCCTGATTGTGAACAACAGTTGAAAGCATGGTTTAAGGAAACGGGCGAAGCGGAATGGAAAAATACTGCTGATATAAAAAATGGATATGCCAATGCCAGTTTTATAGCAGGCAACAGGGTCGTTTTTAATATAAAAGGGAACAATTACCGGTTAATTGTAAAAATTAACTATGATTATCAAATGGTGTGGATAAGGTTTATTGGAACCCATGCGGAGTACGATGTAATTAACGCAGCAAAAATTTAGAGAACATGACAGTAAAGCCGATAAAAACAGAAAAAGATTATAACGAGGCATTGCAGAGGCTTGAGGTGATATTCGACGCGAAAAAGAATTCAGCCGCAGGGGACGAACTTGAAGTACTTGGCATATTGGTGGAGAAATACGAAAATGAGCATTTCCCTATCGGGCTGCCCGACCCTGTTGAGGCCATAAAATTCAGGATGGAACAATTGGGGTATAACCAAGCCGACCTTGCAAAAATAATCGGGTTAAAAAGCCGTGCCAGCGAAATATTGAATAAAAAGCGCAAACTATCACTTGAAATGATAAGGCAGTTGCATGATACCCTGAATATACCGACGGAGGTATTGATACAGCCGTATTGATGGGGGTGCAATACTAATTTAAAATTTCTTCATGAAACAAAAAATTGCACTTGTAATCGATAGTTCATCAGAAGGGGATGTTTGGGGGCGGGTAGCTTATGATGATAACTTAATTGTAGAGTCTGCGCCAGACCTTGTAAGGCTTAGCCGGAAAATGAAAAAATTGCTGCATGATTTTCATTTGTTAGGTACTGATGAAATTGAGTTTGAAATGCAATACACGCAAAAATAGAAACAGCAATCGGTCACTGGGAAACAAAAGCTATACAAAAGATTGTTTTTGAAAGAACCTCTTTGAAGCCTAAGGATGACTTTGATAGGTGATTGATAGAGGAACAATGAATAATAATATGCCAATAGAAAATAGAATTTTATCTCTGATAGAAGTGTTGAAAGGAAAACTGTATAACATGACATATAGCAGCGGAGGTTCCTATCTTGATCTTAAAGAACTTCCTAAGGATCCAGAAGTTTTTTCAATCGAGAGATATGAAGAGATATTTGCTTCTACAATCTCTATCTTAACAAAACTTTATGGAGAAAATCATAGTCATGTTGGGGATTTGGAAATTAAGGTCGAAAAATATAGGAACTACCCTTATCCAGAAAAGCTAACTTTAAAATGCTGCTTAGGGAAATTAAACGCAATTGAAACGGACATTAAGTATGGCCTTCTGACTTCAATTGAGAAGGAAATAAATGGTGAGATTATTGGAGACTTTATTAAATTGGCTAAGGCATCCATTGCTGAAGGTCAGAAAAATATTGCAGCGGTGCTTGCTTGCGCTGCTCTTGAAGATGCACTTAAAAAAATTGGAAAATTTAATGGTGTTTTGGTCGAAGATAAGACGATGATAGAAGTAGTTAATGCTCTTAAATCTAAAGGGTTGATAAAGGGCACCCAGGGGCAATTATTAAGTGCATTCGGGACACTAAGGAATAAAACATTTCACGCTGAGTGGGACAAGGTGGAAGAACCCGAGGTGAAAAGCCTTATTAGTTTTGCAGAAGAGATGATAATTAAACATTTTAGTTAATACAAATTAGTCATTGCTAATTAAAAATTCAACCTTTTGTTAATTACCAAAACCTAACATTACTCGTTGGGAATACTTGTATTTAACGACAAATATATTGGTTTGTTATAATTCTTTATTTCTTCAAAGGTCTTAGCACGCTTTACTCTCTCCAATGCCATATTCATCTTAAATAGCAGTGTTTTTACAAGCTCTTCTGAGAAATAGGTTTTTAAAAAACTTACAAAATTAATGCCTTCTTTAATTTTGTACCACTTGCAGCCAATCCTAACAACTACTCCAGTATAATGCTTTGAAATTATAAATCCACTATCGTTATTTTTAGGCAAATCAAATGGCAAGTACTTTAATTTTTTTCGAGTGAGCGCCCTAATTTCCCTACTATTCGCGAGGGTAGCTATACTGTCTTGATAACCCTTGCTAAATTCTATCTTCTTTTTGCGTCTTTTAATAGATGGCTGAAAACTAATATGCAATAGATTTTCAAATTTCTTCTGTTCAATGCTATCGTTTAATTTGGTAAATGAAAGAAATTGAATTTTAGTATTATATTTTTTATTATGTTTTTTATAGTGTCTAAGCTGAATAGGCTCTAATATTGTATTCAACATACATATTCCAATACTTGGCAAAGATTCAAGAAAATCTTTTTTGGGTATCCTTACTATTTCGACTTTGGGCTTGTTATGAAGTTCATTAGTATTTTTTGTGACATGGAAATTAAATTCATCTAACCCTTTGCTATAAGAAATTGAAAAATGCATATCTTTTTCCATACAGTTAAATCCAAAAGAAAAGACACTGTCACCTGCTTTTAGCCAAAGGGTTTCTTCTATTTTTATATAGTTAATAGGTTCTGTCATAAAAAAAAGAAACAAACGATTTACCCAATTAGGTTGGTTTGATATTAAAAGACAAAATAGTTTAAGAGCCTAAATTAGCAATATTTTTGAAGATATTATATGAAAAAAGCGATTGCAAATTTTAAAGGTCCTCTCTTTATGGCAATGACCATTGCAAATCTCACTGCTTCCGCCCAGCAAAACCATTACCTCGATAACCGCCCATCCACCACTTTACGTATGCCTTGCACCGACGCAGGCGTTGTACTAAAATACGGCGATGGCCCCGATAGCTGCGACACTTACGGCGCAAGGGAGGCGGTGGTAAACAAGGTGGGCAACACGTATTACCTGTTTTACGACGGGGCGGGCAAAACCGGCTGGCTAAGCTGCCTGGCCACCAGCAACGACCTGCAAACATGGACGAAAAAGGGTGCCATATTAACGCTGGGCGACTCCACCAAAAACGATTCCAAGAGTGCCTCCTCGCCATGGGTGGTGCAGGATGGCGGTACCTGGCACATGTTTTACCTCGGCACACCGCATACCACGCCCGCGCCATACCGCATACCGTCGTTCCCGTACCTTACCATGAAGGCGCAATCGCAACGGCTGGAAGGCCCATGGGTAAAGCAATACAGCGTAACACCTTTGCCGCCTAAGGGGAACAGTTATTACACTGTTACTTCCAGCCCCGGTTTTATTGTTAAAACGCCCAACGAGTATGTAATGTTTTTCAGCGGGGCCACTTTAACCGACGGTATCACCCGCCGCACGTTGGGCATTGCCCGCACGAAGGATTTAAACGCATCGTGGGTAATGGGTGAGCAACCTATCGTACCACTTACAGAACAGGTTGAAAACTCCTCTGTGTATTTTGAGCCTACTACCGGCACTTGGTTTTTATTCACCAACCATATCGGCATCACCAAAAAAGACGGGGAGTACACGGATGCGGTGTGGGTGTACTGGTCGAAAGATCTGTACTATTGGGACACCAAGCATAAAGCCGTGGTGCTTGACGGCAAAAACTGCACCTGGGCCAAAGGTGCCATCGGCATGCCCTCGGTTATACCCTACGGCAACCGGCTGGCTTTGCTATACGATGCCCCCGGCGGCACCAGTACCAGCCATATGTTGCGTAATATAGGGTTGGCTTGGTTGGATTTGCCGCTTAAAACGCCTCAATAGTGGCTAATGGCTTGTGTTGTCCCATTCATTCGCGTGCTTTCATAAATAGCTGCTTACCGAAATGATGACGCTTTTCTCTTTGCGCCTTAGCGTCTCTGCGTGAAACCATTCATTTCGCTCCGCCGTAGGCGGGGCAAGCATTTACACGCAAGGGCACTAAGCCGCAATGCGTTATTGGCGTTCGGTCGCCTTGTTTTTGTGTGGATACTTGATAAGCCTTTTTCTGCGAGCAGGAGAGGCGACAATACCGTTGGTATGCACAATGTTTTTGTTTTGAATATGACCATTGCCCAGCCTTCATAGGAGTGCCATATTAATGTACCTCCCGCCATTAACCAGGGGGCGTTGCCGACCTAAGCTGGTATGCCATTCAACCGCTAAATATTGTTTGCTATGGGTGCCATGCGCCGTGTATCTTCGCGGCGTGCGTTATTTGTTTTACCCATAAAACAGCTTTTTACTTGCAACTCTCCGTTATAATCGTAAACTACCGGGCTTCGGCTTACATTGTTGATTGCATTAAGAGTGCGATGCAATTCCCGTCGTGGCAAACCTTCGAGTGGATTGTGGTGGATAATGAATCAAATGACGGCAGTCGGCAAACTATCACGCAGCAATTCCCTTTTGTAAAATGGATTGAGATGGGGTACAATGCCGGTTTTGCAAGGGCGAACAACGAGGGTATCAGGCAGTCCGAAGCGGAGGTGGTTTTGTTGCTTAACCCAGATACCATTGTTACCAACGATGCCATCGGCCGCTGTTTGGCCAAATTTAAACAAACAAACCATGTGGCCTGCGGCGTGCAGCTGCTGTACAAAGACGGAAGCACGCAAATTTCGGGCAGTCATTTTATGAAGGGCGGCATTAACCACTTGTTGCCGTTGCCATATTGGGGTGCGTTGCTTAAAATATTTGCCAAGTTGGTGGGCGCAAAAAAGCCGAGCATTGAAGTAGCGGCTGACGAGGAGCAGGTAGATTGGGTATCGGGTGCTTTCCTAATGGTCAAAAAAAGTGCGCTGGAAAAAGCTGGGCTGATGGACGAAGATTTCTTTTTATATGGGGAGGAGGTTGAATGGTGTAGCAGGCTTGGGGAGGTGGGTGCGTTGTACCTATACGGTGGCATAAGCATGGTGCACCTGTTGGGCGAGATTATAAAAGATGCTGCTGAGAAAAAGGATAAGACGTACGAAAACCTATTTGATAAAAAGGGGCTGCAATACATTGTCTCCAACCATTTGCGCATACGCAAACAATACGGTGTGGGCTGGTATTTTTTCCAATTGCTTAATTACACGCTGGGGGTACCCGTTTTTTTAGTGGGCAGCTTTTTTGATAACTTGTTGCATGCAAAAAACCCGTTGGGCAGTATGGGCAAGGTGGTTGGCTTGGCTAAGAATGTCGCGGTGGTTTGGCGGCTTACCCCCACCATCCTCCGTAACAAGCCCCATTTTTATAAAATGTTGTAAGTTATTTGCCGATTAAGCCTTTAATAGCGTCAATCCTAAAATGCACTACAGGCATGGCTTTGGCAGGGGTGCCTTGCAGGGTATATTTAATCGCTAGTATGTAAGAAGCTCCGAGTTTAATCATGTACTCGGCCAGCTTTTTGTAAAAAGCAGATTTGCTTTTTTCCAACATCCGTACCCGCTCCCCACGGCCTATGCCGCTCGCCACACGGTACATGTATTCCCGCGTTAGTTTGTTTACCTCTACCACATGTTGAACGCAAAGCAAGGGGTCGTAGTATATGATTTTGCCTGCGGCCTGCAGCTTGTAAAAAAATTCCTTGCCTTCGCCGCCAATCCTCAGTTTGCCCACCACGCCCGGCAACTTGGTGTTAAAACCGCCCACTAAATAAAAATCCTCTTTTTTAACAATCATATTCGATTCCAGCGGGTATTTGCCAGTTTCAAAAGGGCATAAATGGTCGGCATAATCAAAGTTGCCCACCAGCGATGATACGTAGTAGCTCATCCACTTGGGTTCCGCAGGTATGTATTTGGGTATAATCCTGCCGCCCAGCCCGTCTCCCTTATTGCTTTCAAAAAAAGCCACAATCCTTTCCACAAAGTCAGGTTCTGCCACCGCGTCATCATCCATAAATGCCAATAATGGCGACTGGGCTTGGGCAGCCCCGGTGTTGCGTGCGAAAGAAGCACCCTGCGCCTTCTCCTCCAAATAATAAATATTGTAGCCAGTCTCTTTGTGGGTGTCTATGTAATCAAGGCAAAGCTGCTTGGTGTTGTCGCTGCTGTTGTTGTCAACCACAAGCACTTCATACAGGGGCTTTTCGGCAGTTTGGTTAAACAGGCTGTCAATGGCGCCAATAATATAATTGGCGCGGTTATAACTGCATATTATGATTGAAACTTTTGGGCTAGTTGTATTAGGCACTCACTGTTTTTTAACGGCTGCAAACATACACGAACAGCCGAATACTGCAAAATAGTGCCAACCATTGCAGTAATTAACCAACAGGAAAAATAAAAAGAGGCTGTCCCAACAGGGGGCAGCCTCTTTTTAGCGTTGAAAATAGACAAGTTATTTGGCAACAGCCGCTGGCAATACTACCGTGTTGCTGGCTGCCACTGTTTTGGCCGGTGCCTGGTATTTTATTTCGTTTTTGTTTGTGCCGCCTTTTGCACCAGGCATATCCTTAGCTGAATATACTTGCGCAAGGGTAGGGGCAATAACCAAAGAAACGATAGACATTAATTTGATAAGGATATTCATTGACGGGCCTGATGTATCTTTAAAAGGGTCGCCGATGGTGTCACCGGTTACAGAGGCTTTGTGCGGCTCTGACTTTTTAAAATACGTTTGGCCGTTTATTTCAACACCTTTTTCAAATGATTTTTTTGCATTGTCCCAGGCGCCGCCGGCGTTGTTCTGGAACATGCCCATCAAAACGCCGCTAACGGTGGCACCTGCCAAAAAGCCACCCAATGCTTCAGGGCCTAATAAAAAGCCGATGACCAATGGGGAGATGATCGTGATGGCACCGGGCAGCATCATTTTTTTGATGGATGCTTCTGTGGAGATAGCCACGCACTTGTCGTACTCCGGTTTGCCCGTGCCTTCCATAATGCCGGGGATGGTTTTAAACTGGCGCCTAACTTCTTCCACCATAGCCATGGCTGCTTCACCCACTGCACGTATGGCCAGCGATGAGAATATAAAAGGTATCATGCCGCCTACAAACAGGCTGGCAAGCACTTTGGCTTTATAAATGTCAATGCCCAGCATGGTGTAGCCGTTGTGGTTTACCACACCTACATAAGCGGCAAACAAGGCCAAGGCTGTTAATGCCGCAGATGCGATGGCAAAGCCTTTACCGGTGGCTGCTGTGGTGTTACCAACAGCATCCAGCACATCGGTTTTTTCGCGCACCTCTTTGGGCAACTCACTCATTTCTGCAATACCGCCTGCGTTATCTGCAATGGGGCCAAAAGCGTCAATGGCCAGTTGCATAGCCGTTGTAGCCATCATACCCGCAGCTGCTATTGCTACCCCGTACAAGTTGGCACAGGCGTAAGAACCCCAAATGCCCGCCGCCAATACGATGATGGGTAAAAACGTAGATTCCATACCCACAGCCAAACCGCCAATCACGTTGGTGGCATGGCCGGTGGCACTTTGGCGTATAATGCTCAGCACTGGGCGTTTGCCCATGGCTGTGTAATATTCGGTAATCATGCTCATCAGGGTGCCTACGGCAAGGCCAACACCAATGGCACCCAAAACGCCCCATTTGGTAAAGGTTAGGCCTCGCAACTCCATTGTTTCAGGCAGTATGTACGATACTAGGCCAACGCAGGCAATGGCAGTTAATATAATTGAACCCCAGTTACCCATGTTCAACGCTCTTTGCACGCTGTGGGTATTGATGGCCGCAGATTCGCTCACGCGGACAAACAAGGTTGCGATCATTGAGAAAATAATACCAGTGCCCGCAATCAACATGGGCAGTAAGATGGGGGCGAAGCCGCCAAATTTATCATGCGAAACGGTTTCTTGGCCTAGCACGATGGTTGCCAATACCGTTGCCACATAAGAGCCAAAAAGGTCGGCACCCATACCTGCCACATCGCCCACATTGTCGCCAACGTTGTCAGCAATGGTGGCTGGGTTGCGTGGGTCATCCTCGGGGATGCCTGCTTCAACTTTACCAACAAGGTCGGCACCAACGTCGGCAGCCTTTGTATAAATACCACCCCCAACACGGGCAAAAAGCGCAATGCTTTCTGCGCCCAGGGAGAAACCAGTTAATACTTCAATGGTGCGTATCATTTGGTCGGAGGAGGCAACACCTGCGCCAAATAAGTGCCTTAAAACGATAAACAACGAGCCTAAGCCCAACACAGCCAAGCCTGCAACGCCCATGCCCATTACAGAGCCGCCCGTGAAGGAAACATTAAGTGCTTTGGCCAAACTTGTACGTGCAGCCTGTGCTGTACGCACGTTGGCTTTGGTAGCTACCTTCATGCCTATGTAACCTGCGGTGGCGCTGAATACTGCCCCTATAATAAATGATATAAGGATTGACCAATGCGAATTGGCGTTTTGCGATGCCATAAAACCCAATAAAATTGCAACGATAACTACAAAGTAGGTGAGTATTTTCCACTCAGCTTTCAAAAAAGCCATGGCACCTTCGGCAATATAGGTGCTGATCTCTTTCATACGGTCATTACCGGCATCCTGTTTGGAAACCCAGTTAAACTTAATAAGCGTGTAAATAAGGCCCAGCAGACCCATGGCCGGAACAGCAAAAAAGAAGTACTTGGTCATAAGCAACGTTAAAGGTGAATTTTATTTTATACAAGGGTGACAAAAATAAGGGTTAATCGCTAAAATGTTAAAAAAGTTAACGGTAAGAATTTATTTCACCGGAAAAAAATAAGTATTCACCAAATAAATCTATTAAGGATTTTTTAATGTTTTAATTTTTTTTTAAGTTTGCAGTATCAAGGGTTAAAGGAATGCATTAAATATACATTAAAAATACTATCCATAGGGGTATGGATTGTTTATGAAGGGTTACAAAGGGGGTTATTCTTAGCCCCCTTTTTTATTTTAGGTAAATGAAGTAACAATTAAATGGCATAGTCAATATTTATGCTCGCTTCGCCAGGCCCTTAATGCACATAAGTTGCATGTAAAGCTATGTTGTGGTGTTTTATTCCCCGCCGCCAATTTCGTAAAAGCCCGCGCCGATGCATTCAATCAGGTCAGATGCCAGCATGCTTTCCAGCGACTGGTGCTGCAAGGCAAGGTCGCCCGCAAGGCCGTGCAAATAAACGCCCAACAAGGCTGCATCCAGCGCGGTATAACCTTGGGCCATAAAAGCTGTTATGATGCCTGTTAAAACATCCCCACTGCCGCCTTTTGCCATGCCCGGGTTGCCGGTGGTGTTAAACCAACCCCTGCCTTTTGATGCCACCAGCGTATGGTGGCCTTTTAGCACAACTGTAAGGTTTTGGTTTTTAGAAACCTCAATCGCTTTGTTTATACGGTCCATTTCGTTGTTAAAAACGCCAAAAAGTCTTTCAAACTCTTTAGGGTGTGGGGTTATGACTGAGCCGGGCGGCAACAATGCAAGCAGTTGCTTATCGGCAGAGAGTATATTAAGCGCGTCTGCGTCAACCAGTAATGGTTTTTTATAGTCGCGCAAAACTGTTTTTACCATTTCCACAGCATCGCTGCCTGTGCCAAGGCCAGAGCCTATGCCAACGGTGGCATATTTTGGCCAGTCGTTGCTTTCTTCCCGCAGGGTGCACATGGCCTCTGGCAATGCAGTTTGTACAATGCCCAGGGTATTGGCGGGTATGTTTACAGTAACCAGCCCCGCACCGCTGCGCAGGCAAGCTTTGGAGGCAAGCAGGGCCGCACCCATTTTTCCCGTGTTTCCCGCTATTAGCAAAGCATGGCCGTAGGTGCCTTTGTGTGCAAAGATATTACGGGGTTTGTAAAGGCCTTGTACCAAGTTTTTGGTGGTTAGTTGAAAGTTTGTTTCCACCGTGTCAATAAATTGGGGCGCAAGGCCAATATCCAAAACTGTTACATGGCCGAAATGTTCAGCGTTTTCCGCCAGTAAAAAACAAATTTTTGTGGTTTGGAAGGTAAGGGTTTGCCAGGCTTTTATTACGATATTACCCTTGCAACTCCCGTCTATGTACATTCCGCTCGGTACGTCTATCGCTATGGTGGCGGTTGAGTATGTGTTAATGTGGGCAACCAGTGCAGCGCTAAGCCCCTGCAACGGCCTGTTAAGGCCGCTGCCGTACAGCGCATCAATAACTAAGTCGCCACCGTCAATCAATGGGAATGCGTCAGCCGCCTGTATAAAACATATATCAGTGGTAACCTGGTGAAGCAGGTGCAGGTTTGCTTGGAAATCATCGGTGCCTTTGGCGCCAAACTCAAGTATGTACACCAGCGGTTCCAGCCCGTTTTGTATCAACTGGCGGGCTATCACCAAACCGTCCCCGCCGTTGTTGCCCTTACCGCAGAATATTTTTATCGGCCGGGTGGCCCAATTGTTTTCGAATATATGTGCAGTACACTTGCCCGCGGCCCTCTCCATCAACCCAAACGATGTTATGGGTTCATGTGCTATAGTATAGGCATCCCAAAGGTGTATTTGTGCGGCGGAGAACAGTTTCATAATTATTTGAAATGTTAATGTAAAGTAGGCAAAAAAATGGTTTGGCAAACTATGCGCTGCTGGTACTGCCAAATACGTGCTAAATGTGTTTTTTGGCCAACCATTTAGCTATTATTGTTGTAAAACCATCGATACAGTCCAGGCCTTATCTGCCATTTATGTGCGTTTGGTGCGCAGTTTTTCGATACAGTCATTGTAGTGCCAAATCTGGTGAAATAGATTTTATTACAAACCTTAAATTTGTGGTTAAACACAGTAATTTAATACCATTATTTTGTTGGTGTGGTTTACATTGGTGTAACTTTATTACCAGTAAGAACAACACCCAGTAATGCGAACAAACCGAGCCTATATTGCCAATGAAAATTCCGTGGGCTACCTAACGGATTTGGAAAGAAAATGTATGGTGATTAAACTTTCCATACAAGATGGGGATTACAACTTGGATGATGCCCTTCGATTGAACCAAGTAACCAAGGCCGATTTTGAAGGGTTTATCGCCAAGCACCTTGTTTCTGACCTCAAATCAACCTTGTCTGCATTGCAATCATCAAAAATGCAGCTGATGATTACAGCCGATGTGCTGTTAGATGTTTACAAACAACTATTAGGCAATGTTGACAAGCAAGTAAACGTTATAGAAAACCACCTAAAGAACCTTACCCATGAAATTGCGGAAGACAGGGTTGTTTTTTAAGTCTCTTTGTGCCACACGTTGTTAACTAATTATCCCGGCAAAAAAATCTCCGTTGGCAGGGCATTGTTTTGGTTATTAACCTGCCCATACACCTCAAGCAGTTTAAGCACGGCATGTTTGCCTGTTTCGCCCAGCGCAACGGAAAAATCGTTAACATATAAATCAATATGTTGGCGCATTACATCCTCACTCATTTCCTGTGAATGTTCCTTTACATAGCCAGCCAACTGTGTATGGTGGTGTTGGTAAGCATATTGCACGCTCTGGGCTATCAGTCTGTCAACCTGCTGTGCCAAAACACTATCCAAGCTGCGTTTGGCAATAATGCCGCCCAGTGGTATTGGCAGGCCGGTAGTTTCCTCCCAATACTCGCCCAAGTCTTTTAGCTTGTGCAGGCCCTTCAAGTGGTAGGTAAACCGGTTTTCGTGTATTATCACCCCAAGCCGCATATCCTGTTCGCCTGCCGGGCTTTCTTTCACAAAATCCTCTATCTCATTAAACACCTTAAATGTTTTATTTTTCGCACCAGGGTAGGCCAAGGAGAAGAGCATGTGCGCAGTGGTATTAATACCCGGCACAGCCACCAAAGCGTTTGCCAATGTTGGGTCGTTATGCAGGCGGTTTATGTTTTTTTGGTTCGTAATCAACAGCGGGCCAACGCCTTTGCCCAATGCGCCCCCACTGTTTAAAACAATGTAGTTGCCCAATGCCAGGGGCAATACGCCGTAGCTAATTTTGGTAAAATCAAGCTTGCCTTCAATGGCCCATTTATTCAGCGTCTGCACGTCTCCAAGTACCACGTCAAAATCCAGCCCTTGAGTGTCAATTTTTTTGTTCACCAGTGCGTCAAAAATAAACGTGTCGTTTGGGCAAGGGGAGAAGCCGAGGGTAAATTTCATAATTACATTTTTTATACGCAAAAAGCAAATGGCTTAAGCAGTAACCTTGTACAATGGTTGGGTACTTTTTATTTAAAGCGACTTTGTTTGCCCAACCAAAGAGCGATGATTGCCGTGCCTTGCCAAAAAAATTAAATTAAGGACGGACACTATTTCTAAGCATCCTTTTAAACCTTGTATACAAAACAGCGAAAGGCCTATAATGTTGCCGGCCTGTGGCTAAAAGGTTAAAAGTTCACATTAGTTGTGCCAAGCTTGCCGATATAATCCAACAGTGCAGTATTTAGGTTTACAATAGCATCTTTCATCTTCCACTTGGTTTTATCGCGTTCCCCAATATAGTTGCTTACCGCCCTTATTTGTAGGTAAGGCACCTGTAGCTTGCCACAAACATAATGTAGTGCCGCTCCCTCCATGCTTTCAATGTAGGGGCTGTATTTTTGGGTTAGCAAGGCTTTTCTTTCGGACTTCGTAGTAATTTCATTTACTGTAATGCCTGTTACCGCTGGCAACCCTAACAAATTATACCGGTCAAATTGGTTATTGGTCAGCCGCTTGTTGGTGAACGGCGCACTGTCAGGGTTTTCCAGGTTCAAATCAAACACGTCTTTCCATGCGCCGCCTTCCTCCACGCCTGTGTCGCCCAATATTTCATCCCGCACAGCAATCACCTGCCCCAATGGCGCGGCCGCGTCAAAACAGCCCGCAATGCCTGCTTGTATTACCAAATCTGGTTGTTCCAGCAACACCAACTGCATAAGGGTTACCGCTGAAACAAGCATGCCCACGCCCGTTGCATGGAACGATACCGTAAAACCGTGGCTTCCATCCGTATAGTTTTTTTCAATTTGTGTAAACGCTGGCAACCATTCCATCGCCGTGGCCGCTGTTATCAATACCTTCATGGGTTGCAAAGTTCGGGTTATTTGGCAAAACTGCGGCGGCAAAATGGCGGCTGGCGTTACGGCTTATAGTTATTATCTTCCACCCAGCATTTATTTTTTGCCCATAATGTTTGCTTGTTATATGAAAAATCATTTTGCATTTTTATTGATGGTGTTCTTGTTTGCAACAACCCACCAAGCGCAGGCACAGCTGCCTATGCTGGCATCTCCCAACGGGTCTATTGTGGTGCGTGTCAGCAGCGGGGAAGCGCTAACCTACACAGTTTTGCTAAAGGGGGTAGCCATAACGGGTGCATGCACGGTTGACATGGAATTGCGGGGCGGCAGTAAGTTTTCCAACGGCCTTGCAGGTGCAACTGTTGAGCAAAAATCGGTCAACGAAATCATTGCTCCCACGGTGGCCGAAAAGCGCAGCCGTATACCGGATGTGTACAACCAACTTTCGTTGTCGCTTGCAAACGGGTTTGGCATTGAGTTTAGGGCCTATAACGACGGCGTGGCATACCGCATAGTAACCCGGCTAAAAGACTCCATTACAGTAAAGGCCGAAACGGCGATATTCCAGTTTTTACCCGGAAGCAATATTATAGCCCCATTAGTCGAAAAGCGTGCTGACGAAGATATTTACCACACCAGCTATGAGGCATTGTACACCCATGCGCCGGTTGACAGCCTGGGTGGCGTCGACCTGATGTTCTCCCCCGTGGTGGTGGAGGAGGGTGGTATTAAACTGGGACTTACAGAGAGCGACCTGTTGGATTACCCCGGTATGTTTTTAAAAGGCAACAAAGATGTTTCCCTGCAAGGGGACTTTGCCCCGTACCCCGCAACAGAAATGGTTACCAATGCCGACTACCCGGAAAAGATAGTAACCGCCCGCGAAGGCTTTATTGCCAAAACAAACGGCAGCCGAAACTTTCCATGGCGGGTTTTGCTGATTGCCGAGCAGGATAAAGACTTGCCGGGCAACGATTTGGTATACAGGCTGGCAACCCCCACCCGGATAAAAGACGCCACTTGGATACACCCAGGCAAATGCACCGATGAATGGATAGTTGGCATAAACCTTTTTAATGTGCCGTTTAAAACAGGGGTGAACACAGCCTGCTATAAATATTACATTGACTTTGCAAAACGCTTTGGTTTTGACCGCATTATGATGGACGCAGGATGGAGCGATTATAAAGACCTTTTTAAAATTAACCCCAATATTAACATGGGCGAGCTTACTGCTTATGCCAAGGCAAAAGGCATAAAAATAAGCATGTGGACAGATGCCGCCACCCTTGACAGGCAGTTAGACAGTGCCTTGGCACAGTTTAAAAAATGGGGGGTAGATTTTATAATGACTGATTTTATTGACCGGGACGACCAAAAAACAGTGAACTTTTATACCCGGATAGCAGAGGCTTGCGCTGCGGCTAAACTAATGATCATGTTTCATGGTGCGTACCCGCCCAAAGGCTTTTCCCGCACTTACCCCAACAACATAACCCGGGAGAGCGTGCTTGGCTCAGAATACAACATTTGGAGCAGCAAGCCCACACCCAGCCACGACGTTACCTTGCCTTTTACAAGAATGCTCTCTGGGGCCCTTGACTATGAGCCGGGTATTTTGGACAATGCCACCAAGGAACAGTTTAGGCCTATTAACGAAAAAGTAATGAGCCAAGGCACCCGCTGCCACCAACTGGCCATGTTTGTGGTGTATGACAACCCGATGCAGATTTTTTCAGGCAACCCGTCGCAAGGCCTATTGGAACCCAAGTTTATGGAACTGTTGGGAAGTTTACCCACCACGTGGGACGAAACCAAGGTGCTTGAGGCCAAAGTGGGCAGCTATATAATAACGGCGCGGCAGAAAGGGCAAAACTGGTACATAGGGGGTATGACCGATTGGCAAGAACGTGATTTTGAGGTACCGTTTGATTTTATTGGCGAAGGCAGCTACACATTAACAAGTTGTGTTGACGGGGCCAACGCCGAGCGGTATGCGGCTGACTATAGCATTAGTACCCAAGCAGTTAAAAAACACAGCAAATTGCATGTACACTTGGCCCCCGGCGGAGGTTTTTTGCTGAAGCTGGTTAAATAACATTAAATTACGCATATCAAAAACAGGCCCAACCCCAAATAGCCTTGTTTATGCTAACTTTGCCAAAATTTTTTTGAGGAGGAGAGATGGTATATTTAACAAGACTTGAGCATTTTAATGCCGCCCACAAGCTGGCCAACCCCAACTGGAGCAGAGAGAAGAACGAAGAGGTATTTGGGGTTTGCGCCAATGAAAATTGGCACGGCCATAATTTTGACCTTTATGTTACGATTAAAGGTGAGGTGGATGCGGACACCGGCTTTTTAATGGATGTTAAGAAATTAAAGCTGCTTATAAAAGAACATGTAATTAACAAGGTTGACCATAAAAATCTTAACCTTGACGTTGATTTTTTGCGCGCCAAAATGTGCAGTACCGAGAATTTAGCCATGGGTATATGGCAGCAACTGCAACCGCATTTGCCGCCCCATGTTACCTTGCACTGCATAAAACTGTATGAAACCGCCAGGATTTATGTGGAATATTTTGGTGATTAAAACATTTTTGTCCGTTTGATGTTATAGTAAGAATTAGCACGCTGATTTAAAGGGAAATGACCTGAGCGGGGATGCGAAATTTATCAATTCGTAATAATATTATGCCAGATAAGGTAGCGGTTTACAGAAAGGAACATTTTAACGCGGCGCACCGCCTTAACAATGACGAATGGGATGAGGCACTGAACAAAAGAGTATTTGGCAAATGCAATAACGCCAACTACCATGGCCACAATTACGATTTAATTGTAAAAGTGGTAGGCGAACCAGACCCGGCTACAGGGTATGTGATTGATCTTAAAGTACTTAGTGACGTTATTAACGAGCAGGTATTACAAAAATTCGACCACAAGAATCTTAACTTGGATGTGGCTGAATTTAGGCACCTTAACCCTACGGCCGAAAACATAGCAATAGTTATTTACAAGTTGCTGCGGCCTAATATTGATGAAAAGTTTTATCTGCAGGTACGCTTGTATGAGACGGAACGCAATTTTGTTGAATACCCTGTTTAATCGTGCGTTCAGCGTTCAAATTATGCGGTTTTACTAGTATCAACCTTATGTTAATCGGCGGGTGAATGTGCAAACAAGAAATTTTCAATAATACATACAGAAAATAGAACAACGGTTATGGCATATAAGAAGATAGAGCAGTACGATGAAGATGTAACCCAAGCGTTGATGGTTAATTACAAAAATGTGTTGGGGTTGCTTGGCGAAGATACCGAGCGTGAAGGGCTGGTAAAAACGCCTGAAAGAATTGCAAAGGCTATGCAGTTTATAACACAAGGGTATAGCCTTAATGCGGTAGATATTTTAAACTCTGCAAAATTTCACGAGAACATCAGTGAGATGGTCGTGGTAAAAGATATTGAACTGTACAGTATGTGCGAGCACCACATGCTGCCGTTTATTGGCAAGGCACATATTGCCTACATACCCAACGGCTGGATTACCGGATTAAGCAAAATAGCCCGCGTAGTGGATGTTTACTCCCGCAGGCTGCAAGTGCAGGAGCGATTGACCACCCAAATACTGGATGCCATTAAGGAGGCGCTTAATCCGCTTGGTGTTGGCGTTGTTATTGAAGCAAAGCACTTGTGTATGATGATGCGCGGCGTGCAGAAGCAAAATTCAGCCACCACAACATCTGCGTTTTACGGGGAGTTTCACAAGCATTCTACCCGAAGCGAGTTTATGCGGCTGATAGGCACCCACTTGAGTTAAGGAGTATTGCGGCAGGTTGGGATGGTTTACTTAGCGTCTAAGAAAAGTAGATTTATCCTTTGACACTGCTCTCCGATGCTTGAATTTGGGGCTACAATGGCTTTCAATAATGTTCTGATAGTAATTAAATGGGCTTTGTATGGCATCGTAACCATGCAAAGCCCATTGTTATTTTAAGTGCCAGATATAATAGCAACACATAAAACAATCCACAGCCTAACCGCAAGCCAATTACATCTTTTTAAATACAACAAATACCTAAAAAGCAAAAGCCTTACACCCCTTTTTCAGGCTTAGGCTTTCTTGTGCTGCTTTTTTTGGGTTTGGGTTTTGCGTCAGCTTTTGTTGTCTTCACCCTGCCTTTTACGGCCTTGGGTGTATTGGTTGGCGTGGGTTCTTCGCCTTTTTTCATCACCCATTCATAATCCAACTGGCGTTTCTCCAAGTTGCCCGATATAACCCTTATCCATACATGGTCGCCCATCCTAAAACTCCTGCCGCTTCGGCGGCCCACCAGGCAATAGTCGCTTTCTAGGTGCATAAAATCATCATGCTCGCTTAGGCTGGTAAGGGAAACAAGGCCTTCGCATTTATGCTCAACCGTCTCCACCCAAAAGCCAAAACTGGCCACACCGCTTACCACACCTTCAAATTCTTCGCCAATAAAGCCACGCATATATTCAACCTGCTTGTATTTGTTGCCAGCACGTTCACATTCCATGGCCGCCCGTTCGCGGTCGCTGCTGTGCTTGCATTTTTCCTCCATTTTTTTGTCAATTATGGGGTTACCCTGCAGGCAACTTTGCAATACACGGTGTACCAACACATCGGGGTAACGGCGTATGGGCGATGTAAAATGGCAGTAATGCTCAAAACTCAAGCCGTAGTGGCCAATATTATCGCTGGTGTACACCGCTTTGGCCATGGTGCGTATGCCCAGTTGTTCTAACACATGCTGTTCGGGCTTGCCCTGCACGTCTTTCAGCATCAGGTTAAAGCTGGCGGCAATTTTTTCCGGCGTGCTAATGTCGAATTGATGGCCAAATTTTTTGGCAAATTCAATAAACGGCAGCAACTTTTGCTCACCGGGTGTGTCATGCACGCGGTAGGGGAAGGGTATGTCTTTTTTGTTCACCTTTATCTTAAACACATGCTCTGCCACTTTTTGGTTGGCCAGCAGCATAAACTCCTCAATCAATTGGTGGGCTTCCTTGCTTTCCTTCACCACTATGCCAATGGGCCTGCCTTTTTCATCCAACTTAAACCGTACTTCCTGTGAGGAGAAATTTATTGCGCCTTTTGCAAAACGCTTTTTGCGGAAGGTTTGTGCTAAATCGTTCAGTAACAAAATCTCATCTAAATACGGGCCTTCTTTTTTCTCAATTATTTCCTGCACATCCTCGTACGTAAAACGGTGGTTGGAGTGGATGGCTGTTTTGCCCAGCCAAATATCCTTTACCTCTGCTTTTTTATTGATGTGGAAAACAGCCGAAAAAGTCAGCTTGTCTTCATGGGGGCGCAATGAGCATAACTCGTTTGATATGCGTTCGGGCAGCATAGGGTTTACCCTGTCTGGCAGGTAAACGGAGGTGGCCCTTTTGTAGGCTTCTTCATCTAACTTGCTGTCAGGCTCCAAATAATGGCTTACGTCGGCAATATGCACACCAATTTCATAAAGGCCTGCTTTTAGCGGGCGTATGGAAATGGCATCGTCAAAATCCTTCGCGTCAACTGGGTCAATGGTAAACGTCAGCACCTCCCTAAAATCCTTCCTGTTTTTTATTTCTGTTTGGCTAATGGCATCCGGAAGGCGCGCGCTTTCCTCATGCACATCGTCGCTAAACGACAAAGGGAAGCCATTTTCTGCGAGCAGTTCCTTCATGGCCATATCGTTCAGGTCATCTGCGTCTATTACTGAAACAACTTCACCCACAGGTTTTTTGTCCCCTTTCTCCCATTTTACCAGGCGGGCCACCACCTTGTCTTTGTTTTTGGCGCCACTTATTTTGTCCAAGGGTATAAAAAGGTCGGGCATCGGCTTGTCCGAATCCGGCACGAAAAAGGCAAAATTGGTGGCCAATTGCAAGGTGCCAATAAATTCGGTTTGCCTTCGGGTTACTACCTCTGCAATTTTTCCTTCCTTGCGGCCCGTGCCTAAGTTTTCCCTTGTAACCTTTACCCGCACAGTGTCGCCATGCAGGGCCGTGTTAAAATCACCGGGGCGTACCAGCACGTCTCCGGTACCGTCGGCAATTACCACATACCCAATGCCTGAGCGTGCTATGTCAAGGTTGCCTTTTAACAGCGGCTGGCCGGTAACTTTGTATTTGTTTTTATCTTTCTTTCTGCTCATTCTGCTACGTCGAGTGTAAAATGTTTTATAAAATGCACTACTGTCTCATTAAATGCCCTGCCTTCCTCAAATAAAAATTTGTGTCGTATCGGCAAAACATACATAGGCAATGTGCTTAATTGGTCTTTAAATTTAATCAGCCTTACCGCGTCTTTCTCGGTGGTTATAATGCACCGGTGCTCGCTGCTGATGTCGTTGAATTTTTTGTTTATTTCTTTTAAATCGTCAATGGTAAAGATATGGTGGTCGCCGTAATCTTGCTGGTAGTAAGTGTCGGCATGTTCGGCTATGTATTGCTTTAAAGGCTTGGGGTTTGCAATACCGCAAACAAGCAATATTTCATCGTGTTCTGTAATGTCTCTTTGGCTGCCATCAATTATGTGGTACGGCCTGCCATATTCAATACAGGTAAAAAATATTTTTTGGTTTGGCGTTGGGCCTATGTCAGCAATAATGGCTTTTTTCTCCACTTCGCCCAAATAGGGTGGGCATTTTGTTACAACAATTATTTGTGCCCGCTTGGCCGAAGAGCGCGAGTCCCTCAGGTCGCCTGTGGGCAGGTAAAAATCGTTTGTAAATAGGTCGTTGTATTCTGTAAGCAGTATGTTGAGGCCTGCATTAACTGCCCGGTGTTGGAAGGCATCGTCTAAAATGATAACCTGTGTGTCGGCCCGGTCATGCAGCAATTGCGGTATCGCTTCAATGCGTGCTTCGCCAACGGCAACGGCTATCCCAGGAAATTTTGCATTAAACTGCATGGGTTCATCGCCAATTTCCAATGCGGTAGTGTTTTCGTTGGCCAGCGCATAGCCCTTGGTTTTGCGCTTGTAACCCCTGCTTAGGGTGGCTACCTTAAAGGTATCTTTCAACAGGCCGACCAAGTACTCCACCATCGGCGATTTGCCGGTGCCGCCAACGGCAAGGTTGCCTACGCAAATAATGGGCAAATTGTACTGGGCGGAACGGAGGTGGTTTTTATCGAACAGCCAATTTCTAACGAGTATGATGGCCCCGTACAATAGTGCAAAAGGCAGTAACAGAATGCGGAAAGACTTATAAAAGATGGTATTAAAATTCATAAATATCCTCGGTGGTAACCAGATAATTTAAAGGTATGTCAAATAACTGTGTGTCGTCAATTTTATCCACTGGTGCAAAGTAATTGAAGCCGATTATTATTACGTCTTGCCTACAATCGGCTAGATATTTATCGTAAAACCCCTTTCCATAACCAACCCGGTAACCTTGCATGTCTGCGGCCAGCAACGGCACAAAAACCAAGTCTATGTCTTGCGGGTCAATTATTATGCCATCCTTCGGCTCCGTTATGCCGTAAGTGTTGGTTGTGTAAACTGTGTCTTCGGTTACAGCCACTGCGTTCAACTTGCCTGTTTGGCTGTCAATAACAGGGTACGCTGTTTCCAGACCGGGTATTGTATGCCCAAGGTAGCTGGAAAATAGGTGGGTATTTGGCTCGGCATATTTTTCATGCGGCCAATAGGTAAGCAAAACAGACACCTGTGGGAAATACATTTGCTGAAATTTTATCAACAGCAAATCGTCCATTTTCAATTTTTCCCTTGGGTCGATGCCCCGTCGCTCTTGTTTAAAATATTTCCTTAGTTCAGTTTTTGTCATATAAACATTGCAGCAGTTTTGGTTTAATTTGTTGTGCCTGTTCGCTCACAAATTGCGGAGTAATATTTGCCTCAAACGGTATAGAGGCTATTTTTGGGTAGCCGCTCCAGCTTGCAATTTCTTCCTCGTATTGTAGGTACTGGTCGTTAAAAATCCAGCCAACAACCTCCAATTTACGCTGCCTGCAAAGTGCTGCTGTAATTAATGAATGGTTTATACTGCCGAGGTAATTGCGGCTTACTAAAATTACTTTGGCCCTAAGCAATTCAATAAGGTCAATAATAAATTCCTGCTCATTCAGCGGCACCATCAAGCCCCCTGCACCTTCAATTACCAGGCAGTTAGAGGGTATATTGGTATACTCGTTGTTTATTTTTTCCAAATCAATCCGCTCATGTTCCTGCCGTGCTGCAATATGGGGTGAGGCGGGAAGCTTTAGTTTATATACCTCATCGTAAAACAATGATGTGGAATTACTGATTAGTCCTCTAACTTTTTCGTTGTCAGATGCCTCCTCTATTCCAGCTTGAATGGGCTTCCAATAATTGGCCCCAAGGGCCTCTACTATAATAGAACTCACGACCGTTTTGCCAATTTCAGTACCTATGCCGGTAATAAAAATGGGGGCACTCCGGCTGCTGCCATCAGCTGCTACAGTGGGGCTTATGGAATGATTGGGCAAATCAAATGGTTTTTCAGGGTGGTTAGTTAGCGGTGTCATTCACTTTGGTGGTTTGTTATCGAATGCTGTTGAAATGATGCCAAGCTGTTTGCAAGTATCCCGTTAAGGAGCGGAAGGGGTTGTTGCCGCAACAAAAAACGAGAAAATGGTGGTGCCGTAATTGCGCTTAAAGCTAAACCCGTCAAACTTATCATAATCGTTGCGTGGTGTGTGCTCAAGCACAAAAAAACCACCCGTTTTTATAAGGCCGCGCTCCACTATTATTTTGGGCAGTTCGTCGATGGCCCCCAACGCGTATGGAGGTCCGGCGAATATAAAATCAAACTGCTCTGTGCAACTGGCAAGAAAACTGAAAACATCCATCTTTAACACTTGGCTATGCTGTATACCAAGCAAGTCAATATTCTTTTTTATGAAGGCATGCATTGCTGGGTCTTTCTCCACGATGGTCAACTCAGCGGCCCCGCGGGAGGCGAGTTCGTAGCTGATGCTGCCCGTGCCCCCAAAAAGGTCAAGTGTTTTGGTGCCTTCAAAGCTAATCCTGTTTTGTAATATGTTAAACAGCCCTTCTTTGGCAATGTCGGTGGTGGGCCTGGTATTGGGCATTTTTGCGGGCGGGCTAATTCTTCTCCCCCCAAATTTTCCTGAAATTATCCTCATGCGGGCTTATTGAATAAACGGTAAAAAATATTGGGCGGGGTGCTCTGCAAAACCGGGAGCATTAAATGTGTTCTCCGGGCTTTTTTCTATCTCAACATGCTCAATATATTTGTACAAGGTGTCAAACAACACGGAGCCGGTGTTTATAAGCCCCGATAGCACTACCGGTATTGTTGACAAGTCAATGCCATAGTCTCCGCTTATCTTCATAATAAGGTACAAAACATCCTCGGCTGTTGAATAGTGTATGCTCTGGATTAGCTGCAGTTCATTTTGTTTGAGCGCGATTATGATAAGCTTTTCTGGGTAAAAAATCGCCCTAACAAGATCAATTTTTTCTCCATTGGCGGGCGCATATTTCTTTAACAGGAAAGAAAACTTGTGGGTTGAAGGCCCCGTGGCCAAGTGTTTTTTTATGGCATCTGCATAGGCGGCAGGGTGTCGGGAGAGCAATACATACCGCCCAAAATTTTCCTGTACCATGGTGGCCCCTTCTGCTTCACCAGCCATTATGTTCAAATATGTATCGGCCAATTCGTTTTTGAAAAACGCGTCCGGCACGCAAGTGCATGCGGGGTTCTCCCAAATAATCAGCGCTGCATCCATCTGCATACTCATCAACCTAGATTGCAGCTTTACTTGCCTGGCTACTTCGTCAATAATTGTGTCGTGTACGTTGTCGAACTGAAAAAACTCGAACGCTTTCAGGCTGCCGGTAACGGTATCCGTAAACCAAGCTGCAATATGCTGGCTGCCAGCCTCTATAAAAAGCCTGCAACCACTTAAGTCGTCTGCATATATGCTGAACGTTTTTTGAATCATGCGCCTTATTTGGTTTGCAATATTACGAAATACAAATGCAAAGTACGAAGTTAGCATTGCCGCCACAGGGGCAGTGCCAACAATTAGCCAGCCTGGTTGATGCCCGCTGCCATTTGTGGGGTGGGCCAATGGCTGGTAACCTTTCTGAATGTTCTCATAAGTTAATTTTACCGTTACCCAGTTACGCGTAAGAGTGCTTACCTTCGCGCCCGATAATGGCAGCACCAACCGCAAACATGCATTTACAGGTAAAGGTTACCAATAGGCAAATATTACAGGTTGCCCTGCCCATAGCTGCATCCATTCTTGTGCCACAGCTTAATTTTATTACCAATAATATATTCTTAAGCAGCCTTGGGGAAGAACCGTTGGCGGTTGCGGGTATTACGGGCGTGTTTTATTTGATATTTGCGGTTATAGGTTTTGGCCTCAACAATGGCATGCAAAGCCTGATTGCCCGCCGCGCAGGGGAGGGGCGGGCAAGTGAAATAACCGGCCTTTTTAACCAAGGCATAAGGGTTGCGTTGTTTTTTTCATTGGCGGCCATTGGTGTTACTTACTTTATAGCCCCTATAATTTTTAGCCATGCGCTGCACCAAAGCGGGCATATTAAACTGGCGGTTAGTTTTTTATACATCCGTATATGTGGCCTGCCGTTGCTTTATATGTACCAATTGCGCAATGCCTTGCTGGTTGGCACCAACAATAGCCGCTACCTTTTAGTGGGTACTATTGTGGAAACTGCCACCAATATTGTGCTTGATTATGCGTTTATCAAAGGGCGGCTTGGTTTTACTGCCATGGGTTTTAACGGTGCAGCCTACGCTTCCATAGCTGCGGAGGGGGCTGGTTTCTTAACTGTTTTTTTAGTGATGCGCGTAAATAAAATTAGCAAAAGGCTGCAACTCACTTCCAATTTTGCCTACCATGCTGCCAATACCAAGCTTATATTAACGCAATCTGCTCCGCTTATTTTGCAGTTTATGATCAGTGTTACCAGTTGGGAATTTTTTTATATACTGGTCGAACACCATGGCCAACGCGACCTTGCGGTATCCAACATCATGCGAAATATTTTTGGGTTGTTTGGTTGTGTTTCGTGGGCATTTGCTGCTGCCAGCAACAGCATGGTGAGTAATATAATAGGGCAGGGGCTGCAACACCGGGTTAAGGAACTTATTTTTAAAATAATGAAACTTAGCTTAGGCTTTACCTTGGTTATTTTTACAACACTCAACCTGTTTGTGCCCTTTGTGATGAAAATTTATGGCCAGGGTGATGATTTTATTGCTGCGGCCATACCGGTGGTAAGGGTGGTATCTGCCGCGCTGGTCATCATGTCAGTTAGCACGGTTTGGCTTAACGCGGTTACCGGTACGGGAAATACGCGTGTAAACCTGACCATTGAAATTGGTGCCATAACGCTGTATTGCCTATACGCCTATTTTGTGCTGGAGGTTTGGAACATGCCTATTAGTTGGGGCTGGGCGGCCGAATGGGTTTATTGGATATCGATGTTAATACCTTCCTTCCTGTATATCCAAAGCGGCAAATGGAAAGGCAAGGTGATATAAAATTGCGATGTAGATGGCTATTTACTCACTGATAAGTATGATAATACTTTATTTGCACTGTAGGTTTTAGCTAACGGAACACCTCAAACGTTGTAAATGCTTCTTCTTCTTTTTCTGTTACCAGTAGGTTGGTTACAAGTGCTTTTGGTGGCCCTTGTTTACACCAGTTAATAAAACCTTCAAGGTCAGCCGTATTGCCTTTCGCCAATATTTCCACATGCCCGGCGTTGGTATTTTTAACCCAACCCGTAATACCCATTGTATCGGCGGTTTTTTGGCACTGGCCCTGTAAAACACGCCTTGTACTTTGCCTTGGATGATTAAATGCACAGTGGGCATATTGCTGTGTTTGTAATGGATAAAAATAGCAAAACCGTTAATATCATTTGCAATACAGTGGGGAGCTAACGGCGTATTGCTATAAAAAAAACATGCTTGCTAGTATTGATACCTATGTAAATGTTCGCCGGGTGCCAGGGGTGTTCTGTTTTCGTAGCCGGGTGGTGAAAATACAGGGTCTTTTAAAAATACTGAGTCAGTAAGGGTATACATAAATGCTTTCAATTGGCCAATTTCAAAATTAGACAAGGGTATTTTGTTTTTTACAAGTGCATCGGTAGTGGAGCCGGCCACCACACCACCCCTGTAGTGTTCAAAAACATCCATTAAGTTGTAAAACCGGCCGTCGTGGCCATAGGGAAAGGTTAACACTACGTTTCTTAAGGAGGGTACTTTGAATTTTAATGAGTCCTCTGGTTTTCGGGTAATACGCATACGGCCCATATCGTTTAAATAGGGGTCTACGGATAGGCCCGTGTTACGGTACGTCAGGTCAGTAAAAAGGGGCGGGGCGTGGCAAGCGACGCATTTTTTTTGGAAAATTTCGTAGCCCAGCCTCTGGGGAAGGTTAAAGCTGTCTTCACCCCGCATCACCCGGTCGTACTTGCTATTGGCGCTTACCATTGTTAGCATAAACTGGCTAAGCGCCTTTGTCATGCGCAGGGTGTTTATCTTTTCATCCCCAAAAGCCGCACTGAACATTCGCACATAAGCTGTGTCGGCCCTTAGTTTGTTCAACACGGTGTCAATGTTCTCCGCCATTTCCAGCGTGTCGGTAATGGGGGCGAGGGGCTGCACGTCCAAATGGTTAATGCCTCCATCCCACATAAAGTCCTTTTGCCAAGCTAGGTTAAAAAGGCCCGGTGCGTTGCGTCTTGTAAAGGAGTTATTAAAGCCATGGCTTACATTATGGTCGTAGGTAGCAAAGGCGGCAAACTGTTGGTGGCAGGCCGCGCAGGCAAAATTGCCGTCTTTGCTCAGGCGGCCGTCATAAAACAATTTCCGGCCCAATGCAATGCCCTGTGTAGTAAGCGGGTTCTGTTTAAAGTCGTACAAGGGCTGCGGCCAGCCCGCCGGAACCACAAATGTTACCGGTGTAGCTGGGGCTTTTGGTCCTGTGAACGACAAGCACAACAAATAGCCGGATAATAAAACCATCAAGCAACATATGGTAACCATCCGCCTCACTTGGCCGTACTTTCTATGCTAAACATGGTTTGGTAATTGTCTGCCAACTGCATGGCCAGTGCACCGGGTTCGTGGCAACCCGGGTGTTCAGCGAGTTTTATGGGGTGGGTACCGTTAAACCATTTGTCAACATCAACATTAAACACAATGCTATGTATGGCTTTACTCTTTTTTGTTGTCGGGTTTAGCACAAATTCAATTTTACGGGCTGCATTTTCGCCGGGCTTAAATCCGCCAACATCAAATGTAAACCCGTGCGCAGGCGATTTTGCGGCAGGCGATATACCCTGCAATTTGGCCATTACATAACCCGTGTTCCATGCCCAAAACATGCCGTTCGCAGGGTCTAAGGCTCCTTGTTGGGTGCCACTAACGTTTGCAACGCTGTCAACCCCCACCAGAAACGATAGGTAGGATAGGCGTTTTAATGATAGTGGTATGTTCAGGGTTCTTGTGGATGAGTCACCAGCATCAATTAAAAAATAATCATCCGGAAAAAATTGTACGCTCATGTTTGAGCTGTCGATCATTTGAATCTGTGTTATATAGTACCGGAATTTTATAACGGAGTACGTTTCGCCAAAGCTGTTGGTATAGTCTTGCCTCAAGGCCAAGGGCTTTCCGGCCACTACATTGTTGAACGTTAATTTCAACATATTGCCTGTTTCTCTATTTTGCGTAAGCTGGCCCAAGCATGGTACAGAACATATTAGGCCACATAAGAGGGCGAACCATCGTGTTTTTAATGTGGTTAGTTTAACCAGGGGTTCATTTTTTGTTTTCATATCAGGTTTATTATCTTAAGCCATTGGTGTTGTTGTTATTATTGCCCTTTTTGGCCATTGCCGGTATTGGGCGTAAGCGATATATTTATCTGCATGCCGGCCCTGGTGTTGGTAATGGGCGCTGATGTGGAAATGTAAGGAATTGTTTTTATTTGGTCAAAATAAAACTTAACCCTTACCCGGTTACTCATCACATAGTCTACCGCGGGCTGAATTGTTATTACTTTTTGGCCACCTGTGCTGTACGATGTTGCTTGGTCCAATGTGCTGTTGCTTTGTGTGTCGTCGCGCACCTGTAGGTCTAAGCTTAACTTTAAGTCGTTGGTAAGTTTTTTGCCTTTGGAAAAAGGTAGTTTAAATGGTAGGTTAAGGCCTTTTTTATTGTAGCTGGCACCAAACGTCCACCCGGTGCTGCGCACTTCGCTCAGCTGGTAGTCTACCAAGCTAAGGCTCAATTGCCTGCTTTTTACGTACTGGAAGCGGAAGCTGGCCTGGTTTTTAGTGGTAACATCAAAACCTATAAGCGGTTGGAACTGCTCCTGTATGGTGATGTTTGGCACTAGGAAATAAGGGACATAGTTGCCCGAAACGGAGTCTACAAACGCGGGCGAGCCTAAATGCAATGGGTCGTAATAGTTAAGCGCGCTGGTAAAACTGTTCATGCTTAATGTTGAGCTATAGGCATGGGTAACGCTGATATTGGTAAATATTTCTGCCAGCGCGGGAATTTTACTTAACCCGGTATAGTTTATCCGCCAGTTGGGCAACGGAGCTATACTGCTGAATGGATTTGATTTGATGTTTGAGTTTGTTTCTTTTATCAGCCCTATGGTTCGTGCGTCTTTATTGGTGTAGGCTGCAATAAAGGCTGGTATTAAAACATCCTGTGCGTAGCGGCCGTACCCTGCCGCTGTGCCGTCACCATTATACTGCTGCGCAAGCGGCAGCTGCTTCCAATACGTGTTTGATGAAGCCAGCCTTTGTGAAATGATGGCCCGGTTATTTTGGAATTTTTGGAAGGTTACAGAAACCTGCTTGGGGTTAAAACTGCCAAACAATGTTTGGAAGCTGATGTACGATACACTAAAGCCCCCTGTTGCGTATGGGCTTAAATGGCCGTAATTTCCCAAGCCGGTGGTATCCTTAAACTCCTCGGTATATTGCTTTGAAAATGATTTTTGCAGCGTTAGGTCTATTGTAAATTCCTTAATGGGTTCCAATTGGGCGTTGATGTTTAAGTTTTGCGTAAGCCCTTGTTGAAAGAACAGGTTGAAGGATTTATCGTGGGTAATTAAACCTTGGGCCGCTTTTCTGTTTAGCCAATTACTGTCTGGCTGCCTGCCGAAAACATAATCAAAACCTGGTTGCATAGACCGTAGGTTTTGCCCCAAAAACTTGGTGCTGTCCATATAACCCGGCACCAGGCTGTTATAATTCTCAGAATAATTTAAAGACACTGTTTTTGTCATAGTAAGCACTTGGCCAAGGTCCCTTACCGGTGCGCTGATATGTTGCGGTCCGGAAGCATTTCTCTTGGCTTCGCGGGCGGCCCTTTTTTGTAACCTCCATTTATGTAATGCCGCTTTCTTCGCCTTGCCTTTCAGGCCTTTAATTACTTCTGCCTTGGGCTTAATATTTAATAATGAGTCGTCTCCACTATTGGTGTTTTCTAGTGCAGGCTCTTCGGGGTTACTAACTGCGTTAAGAAATTTGGATTTGCTGTACAGCCTTACAAAATCAAACCGGCCGTCAACACTGTTTTGTTGGCTGTTTTGTAGCGTGTTGCCATACGACCTTGCCAGCAAGCTTGCCGCGTTCCAATTAAAGGTGGTGGAGTAATTATACCGCCCAGTTATCCAGTCGGTAAAAGGAAACTTACTAAAAGGTATATTATAACTTAAAGTTGCGCGTTGCTGGTAAATAAGGTTTCTGCCGCCTTTAAAAAAGTTGCGCCTTACGGTTTCTTTTTTGGCCCTTGTGTTAATCAAACCATAAGGCAGGTCAACGCTGGCATTGTCTGAAGAGCTGAAGTCAAGATTAAAACTCTTGGTCAAATCCCACCTCAGATTATAATATCTGTCGAAGGTAAAAAGATTGCTGTACGAACTGTCAACATACAGTACACTGTCGCCATAGGCGTTTACAACCCTCGGCACATAAAGCCCGTCCTGCCGGTTCACGTCTGCGCGCACGCTGATTAGTGACGGGTTAAAGTTAACATTCAAATCCTTAATGGGGGTAAACCAATGGGATTTTGATTTGATCATTTTTTTAAACGGCTCAATGTACCTTGGCGCGCCGTTGTAGGTGTACCCTATTCCGGTGCGTTGTTTTACCAGACTGTTTTTGGCGATGGTTGAACTTGTTTGCACCGTGCTGGTGTAGGAATAACTAAAGTCAAAATTGCTGATGCTCCAAAGCTTTGGCCGCTTGCCTTTTTGGGCAAAGCGCACATTGGTAAAGTTTATGGTTTTAATGGTTGTTTGGTCCACAGCCACATTGCGTATAGAATCCTTGTTGGCCCCAGCCCTGCTTAATTGTTTGCTCAACAAAACGTCTTGGTTGTAAGGGTCGTAATGCGGTGTCATAACTGTTTTGTCAATACTCGCATACACCGGTATGGTGATGCCTATTTTTTTGGGCAACAGTTTGCCTGCATCAATATTGGTTGCAATATCGTATTGGTGCATATCATTCAACGCACGCTGGTTGGTATTTTGTTCAATGGTGCCAAAGCCATAGGTGTATGCACTCGCCGAAGCAGTAAATGTACCCAAATCGGCCATTTGTATGTTCACCCTGCCCAAGGCCGACCATCCACCCGATTCGTCTATTTTCGACAACCTGAATTCATCCACCCAAACTTCTGAGTTAATGAGGTAGCTATCGTCTCTTCTGGCGTTTTGTATGGCAAGCAGCACACCCTGCACCTCACCAAGGTTAGGGTTGCCCAATACAGAAAAGGTTTTGCGCCCTATGGAAGTGCGGTATATTTTGGCGGTTGAATAGCCTGGTTGCGCATCGCGTTGCAGTTTCAATTGCACAAGCTCCTGTAAAGAGAAATCTAGGTTATTTGAGTCAGGCCACACTTGGTCGGCTGTGGGTGCGGTACCGGGCAGCGTTACTTTTAACGGTATGCGCACTTCGTAATAGTTACTCAAATAGTCTTGCCCAATCCTCAATACAGCATAAATATCGCTGTCTGCAACGGCATGTTGGCCTATGATTGATTCTGCGTGTAAGAACATAGACATTTGGCCGTATTTCCGCAAATCAAGGTTTACGGTTTTAATTACGGCCCTGGCATCACCCCTTGCAAGGTTACGCACCCGTAAGCTCATTGACTGCTCGTTTTGCAATAAGTTTACGCCATTATTACTGAGTATTTGCTGCCGCTGTACACCCGGTGGTATAACGTAAGGCACAGGCGTGCGGCTGCTGTTTTGTTCAACATTTACCGCCAGCACTTCCAAGCTGGTGTTCGTGTTGGTAGGCAGTGGGGTGTATACCGCCACTGTGTCCAATGCGTATTTAAATGTTCTCCACTGGTTGCGTACAAGGTTTAGGGATGCGAAACGCATTACAACCGAATCTTCAAAGCCTGACATATACATGCGCATAAACCGTATGGAGTTGAAGCCTGCCATGTTGCCGATGTTATTGGTAAAATTGGCGATGGGTATGCTGAAGAGGTACCAGTTCTCCGTGGTGGCGGCACCGTTGGCAAGGCGCGGCCTAACAACCACTTTGTCGGTTATGTAATTTGTAATGCCAACATCCATGCCTGGTTTAAGGTTGATGGCGTACTCGTAATACGATTCAGTTTGGTTTAATGTATTGTCTCGGTCTAAATCCTCGTTATCGGGGTAAAGCGTTGCCGCAGGCGAAAATTGGGAATTGGTATTAATAACGGGGGAGTTTCCCTGCGGGTTGTTGTAATTTTTGTAGCGGCCCAGGATGTCAGTTTTTGAAGCATCGTAGCTGGCATCCCTATACCAAACATAGTCATCGTTCGATGGGTCTTTAAATGCTTTTTGGTACACTGTTGATGCTGTGCCAAAATTGTTGGCCAATGTTTGCAGGTAGTCGCCGCGCCTTCTACGTTCGCCGTTGTCGTCCAAGCCATCAAAACCCACGTCTTGGTATTGCCGGTCATTGGGGTCGTTGCTAAAGGCTTGTGTTATTTGTACGGGGTTTAATGGCACGGTTCCCCAAACGCTGCTGCTGTCAACCGCTGCTGGTTGGCTGGGTGTGGGCAGGCCGTTTTCGTAAAAGCGCCGCCCGTCTTTTAATATATCCTCACTAACGCTGCCTAGGTTTAAATAAAGCATGCCGCCCGTGCTGCTGGGGTTCTTAATAAAAGGGTCTTGTACCCAAAACTGTATAAACTCTACGTTGCCGGTGGCAAAATCGGGTTGGTCAATGCTACGCATAATGCCACCCCAACGTTGCTTGGGCGATATCAGCTTGCCGTCCTTGGTAATGTTATGGTCTGATGTAAAGTTGTAGGGGCCCGGCTCGGTAGGGTAATAGGCCATATCAAAGGTGGTAGTGAGCACATCGGTTATGTTGGTGGTTACCCGTGGAAATAGCTCGTTTGTGTAAACAGCCCTTACCCTAGGGTCGCTCAAGGCGTTTAGGTTACCCCTTAAAGGATTATTTTGGTTTGTTTTGTCCTGCAGGGTTGGCTCAATATTGTACCAAGCCAGCTTTGCCCTGTTTTTACCAGACACAAGGTCGTTTACTGAGTTTGCTTCGGGGAACAGCCCGTTGCCTGCGGGCGTTGAGGCCAACGCCCACGACACAAATGGAAACCTTAGGTCAATATTACTGCTGCTGCCTTCAAAATCATCAATGTACACAGCCCCGCTAGACCCACTGCCTATTTGTGGGGAATGGCCCGGTTTTAGGGTTGCACCTTCGCCATAGGCATTAATGCTGCTTGGCGCATTGGTACTGTAAAAAGGCAGCTTGTTTAAAAAGCGTGTTAAACCCGGCAGGGATGAATGGTAGTTAAAATCAAACCCATACATGGTATTGTCTATAGGGTCGCTGCCATAATCCACCCGGGTGAAAAAAGGGCGTTCTTTTAAACGCTCCATGGTTGCGCCTATGCTCAATTTTTTGTTCACCAAGTAATCTGCACGAACACCAATAAAACTGCGCTGCTGCGTGCCAAAGGACGCATTGTTTTCAAACTGAACGTTTACGGGAACGCCTGAGTTTACAATGGCTTGGTTAACAATTTTAACCGTGCCTAGGTTGTAGTCAATAATATAGTCCACATTTTCCGTGAGCGTTTGCCCCCCCGCCGAAACTGTTACCGAACCCTGCGGTATGTTGAAGGCACCCAAGTACACTTCAGAATTAGAACTGCCTTTTACGGTACCCTGCACCAAAAAATGGTTTAGGTTGGCATAGGTTTGGGCAATTACTTTTATGGAGTCGTATAGCTGGTTAAACAGATATTTTTGTTTTACGGCAGGGGCCACGCCTGTAAAGGCCAGCGTGTCTAAATCGCGCCCAAAAGGTTCCAATATGGGGAAGATGATTTTGCCCTGTTGCGACAGCACGGTAAAACTGTCAACATAGTCAAACTGGCCGTCGGGTAATGGGTCGTTTCTCAAATTCAGCCGGTCTAGGTTAAGCACACTCAACAGTGTTTTGCCGGTGGTGGATGGGCTGCTAACAGGCAGGTACCTTTTTGTGCCGCCGCTGGGTTCTTGGTAAACAAGGTTAATATTAAACCCATCGTTGGTAAAGCTCGACACATCCAGCGAATAAATGTTTTTCATCATCAGGTGCCAAATGGGTTCGGCAGGCTTTTGCGCCGTGGCCTTCAACATTTTTAGGAAAAGTAGTTTTTGTATCCCCTTCACCGAGTCTATGGTAACGTCCTGCGAAAACTCACCCACTTGGTAAACCTTGCCGTTATAAGTATATTGAAAAGCCACACCCAGCACATCACTGGGCTGCATCTGCTGGCGCAAGCACAAAAAGCCCACTTTGGGGTTATAATAATATTCACTCGGGTCAAGCTTCCGGGCAAAAGTTTGCTCATAATCGTCTGTTGGCTTTAAACCTTTTGCCGATAATGAGGACGAGATATTTACCGTGCTGCGGTTGATCGGGTTGGATACAAGGTACGAATACAAATCATTCGAGCCATTGTCTGGCAGCGGGTTTGTACTTAGCGAATGGTTGTTGGGGTTATAGGGCGTACTTTCGCCCAAGTCTGCCAAGGCCGCTATTGGGCTCGTATTGGTAACGGTGCCGTTTCGGTTGGTTACCCAAACCTCCAGCCGAAGTATTTGTACCTGGCTGTTTACAACCGGCAGGTTTTTCATCGCGCTGTTGTAGTTGTTCCTAAAATACTGCGACAATAAAAAGTTCCTGTTCTCATCGTAATCATCCAGCTTCTTGTTCAACGTTTGGCTTAGGCCCCCGCCGGAAAGCGATGCGGATTGCTTTTGTGAATTTTGTGTGGCTATGGCCGCCGTGATGGTTAACCGGCCAAACTGCAACTGGGTTTTTAAGCCAAAAAGGCTGTTTACACTGGTTATGAGGCTGCTTTTGGTTTGGAAGGAAATATTGCCGGCTTCCACAGACCGTAATATTTCGTCATCCATACCCTTATAGTCAAGCTTTATTTGGTTTTGGAAGTTAAAATTAGCACCCGTGTTGTAATTGATGGGCAGTTTTAGTTTATCGCCAATATTGCCAATAACACTAACATTGCTGTTCATGTTAAAGTCTAGCCCACCGTTTTTTCGTGCCGCTTCTGGTAAAGTGGGGTTGTTTATTTTTTGCCCTTGGTAGCCCAAGGTTAAGTCAACGCTGCCCTGTGGCTTTATGTCAACCTTTAAGCCGTTGGGGCCCACACCAAATATGCGGTCGAACAATTTATTGTAAACATGGGGCTTGGGTCTGGATATGTCGCGGTTAATCATGCTAACCGTTTGCGAGCGTTGGTTAAAATAGTTTATTTCAGCCTGGCGTGCCTGTAGGCGGTAAAATTCATCAAAAGTCATGGTGGTAGGGGTTCTGTAAACGGTGTTGCCTACCTTCTCAACAATAATGTATTGTTTTTTTATGGGGTCGTACTCTATGGTTTGTTTGATGATGGATGAATCTTGCAGGTCGAAGGGGTTGTGGTTTTGCCACGTAAAGCGGTCTCCCCGCCTGTCCTGTAACGGAAAGTGCAGCGAGTCTTTTTTTAGCCGTGATGTGTCGGTTTTTTGCGCAAACAAGCCGCTGCCCACCAGCAGTAATGCTATAGTTAAAATCTGAAAACGGATGCCCACTTATAAGTTAGTAATGGTTATGTAGAAGTTTAAATCGAATAAGCTAAAGGTTTTTTAGTGCTGTTTTAATCAGTTCTTCCAAGTTTAAAATATCATTTGAGCGGTTAACTTTTTTTAACGCCAGTTCGGCAACCGGCTTTGCAATGCCCAAGGCTACCAAGGCATTCAAAGCGTCCTGTTCAATGCTATTTATCGCAATTCCACCTGCATTTATTGCCCCTGCCGGTAGTTTTCCCAATTTGTCTTTTAACTCCAGTATCAGGCGTTCTGCAGTTTTGCGGCCTATGCCTTTTATACTTTCAAGCAATTTGGCGTTGCCTTGCAATATTGCTTTAATAATTTCATCCGTCTTCATGCCCGACAGCATCATCCTGGCAGTGGAAGCCCCTACACCAGAAACGCTGATGAGTTGCAAAAACAACTCTTTCTCCGCTTGTTCAAAAAAGCCAAACAACGTTTCGGCATTCTCTGTTATATGTAAATACGTAAATAATTGCCCTTTGTCTTTATCGCTGATAAAAGAATATGTGTTCAGGCTAATTTGAACCTCATACCCAACGCCGTTCACGTCTACTATAACTTGTGCCGGAGACTTGTTAACATATATACCCCTTAAAAATGCTATCATACCTGTAAATACCAAAAATATGGCTTTCAACCAAATAATGCCTAATTTAAAACTAAGTAATTATTAATTCGTATAAAAAGGTATTCGTAAGTAATTGCTATTTTTAAATACTTTTGCCAACTTAATTTTAGATGATGAGCAAAATTTCAGCAGCCATTACCGCAGTGGGGGGCTATGTTCCCGAATACCGCTTGACAAACGCAGAACTGGAGAAAATTGTTGATACCACGGATGAATGGATACGCAGCAGGACCGGGATTGAGGAAAGGCGGATATTGAAGGGGGAAGGGTTGGCCACCAGCGATTTAGCCGTGCCTGCCATAACTGAAATGCTTGCGAAGAAAAATATTGACCCTAAAGAGATTGATTGTATCATCTGCGCCACTGTTACGCCTGACATGGTTTTTCCTGCCACGGCAAACATTATCGGGGATAAAATTGGGGCCACCAATGCCTTTGGCTTTGACCTTAATGCCGCTTGCAGCGGTTTTTTATATGCCTTAACAACCGGAGCCAGTTTTATTGAAAGCGGACGTTACAAAAAAGTGATCGTAGTTGGTGCGGACAAAATGAGCTCTATAGTGGATTATACCGACAGGAACACTTGTATTTTGTTTGGCGACGCGGCCGGTGCGGTTTTGCTGGAACCGAACACAGAGGGCTACGGTGTTTTAGACAGCGTTTTAAAAAGTGATGGCAGCGGCAGGCCTTTTTTGCACATGAAAGCTGGCGGCTCATTAAAGCCTGCCAGTGTTGAAACTGTTACTGCAAGGGAACATTTTGCATACCAGGAAGGCAAAACAGTGTTTAAGTTTGCCGTAGTTGGCATGGCCGATGTTAGTGCCCAAATATTGGAACGCAATAACCTTACCGCTGATGATATTGCTTGGCTGGTACCGCACCAAGCAAATATGCGGATTATAAACGCAACAGCCAACCGCATGGGGCTGCCGATGGAAAAGGTAATGGTAAACATTAGCAGGTACGGCAACACTACCGCCGCAACCATACCACTTTGCTTGTGGGAATGGCAAGACCAATTAAAGAAAGGCGATAACCTTGTGCTGGCGGCCTTTGGTGGCGGTTTTACCTGGGGGGCTAGCTGGGTTAAATGGGGGTATTAAATAATTTGAAAATGGGCTAATTTGAAAATTTGAAAATGAAATGACTGCGATTTGTAATCAATTTCAAATTTTCAAATTGAACCCGTTTTAAATGGCCATCTTGTTGTTTTCTTTTCAAAATAGGCGACTGCGCGAATCGGGTTTCCCATTTTCAAGTTTTCAAGTTCACCAATTTTCAAATTAATAAGATGACAATAGAGCAGATTAAAGTTTTACGGGACCGCGTGAGTGTTCTAAGGAGGTTTCTTTGACGTTGATAACAGAATACACAAAATAGACAACGACCGCCAGCTTTCTCTTTCGCCGGGTTTTTGGGACAACAACGATGTTGCCACCGGCATAATGAAGGAAATAAAAACACACGAATATTGGCTGAAGCTTTTTAAGGAAGTAGAATCGTCTGTGGATGATTTTGCAGTGCTTTTTGAATTTTGGAAAGCTGGTGACGCTACTGAGGAAGAAACACGCATAGCCTATAACCAAGCCTTGCACTTGGTGGAAGACGCTGAATTTAAAAGCACGCTTAACCAACCAGAGGATGAGTTACCGGGGGTATTGCAGATAAACCCTGGTGCGGGTGGCACGGAAAGCCAAGACTGGGCTGAAATGCTGTTACGCATGTACCGCATGTACGGCGAGAAGCAAGGCTGGAAAGTGACAGAACTTGATTTTCAGGAAGGGGATGGGGCCGGTATTAAAACGGCTACCCTGCAGTTTGATGGGCCTTTTGCCTACGGCTTTTTAAAGGCAGAAAGCGGGGTGCACAGGCTGGTGCGAATATCGCCGTTCGACAGTAATGCAAGGCGGCACACATCTTTTGCCAGCGTGTTTGTATACCCGTTGATTGATGACAGCATTGAAATTGAAGTAAAGGGCGACGAACTGGAATGGGAATTTTACCGCAGCGGCGGCAAGGGCGGCCAAAACGTGAACAAGGTGGAAACGGCCGTACGTTTAAAGCACATCCCTTCTGGTATTATTGTCGAGTGCCAGCAGAGCCGAACTCAGGGCGAGAACCGTGAGCTGGCATTAAAAATGTTGAAGAGCAGGTTGTACGAGGAAGAATTGCGCAAGCGCGAAGAAGCCAAGAACGCTGCCAACGCCAGCAAGAAAAAAATAGAATGGGGCAGCCAGATAAGGAGCTACGTTTTTCACCCTTATAAAATGATTAAGGACCACCGCACCGATTACGAGGTAGGTAATGTGCAGCCGGTGATGGACGGCGAGCTGGATGGGTTTATAAAAGCCTATTTGATGATGCAGAAGGAGGAAGTGAGCGGGTAGCGTTAGTCCCCGGCTTCCTCCGGGAGAATTGAAAAAAGACTTATAGGATGTTTTTCAGGTGAAAAGAATATAGGTGCAGATTTCTACAAGGAGTCAAAATAAGGATGCGTTTTATTTATTCATCTCCTCATTCAAGTCCTTAAACGCGTTTATTATTTCCGGCAAACGCGGATTTTTTCTGTGTACTAAAATTGAATTGTACATCACCAGGTCGCCTGCAATTGATTTTGCATCTTCTTTCAAAATACTGCCATCATTGTACCGCCAAAACCAAAGACTAAACTTTCGGTGCCTTGCTTGGTGCCTGTTGTCAAGGGAATCGCAGACGTAGATGGCAACATTTTCTATATTGGCAAAAAACACTTTGAATACTTCAAAAACCGTCAACCCAATTCTCTCGTCGTTAATTGAAGCATCTGCATCTCCTTGTTTTGCATCAATAGTAAACCAATATATAGAGTTAGCGACATTGGGATATTGTTCGAAAATATTACCTGATGGAAGAAAATAGACAGAATATCTAATTTCTTGATCGGTGACAAACTCGTAGGAATATTCGTTATTGAGCTGTAAGGGATATGGGTTTAACAAAATTGAATGCATCTTTTAAGTCAGCTAGTTCGCCGCCATTTCTTAAATGCTTTGAGATAGTATTTTTATCTTTCAGCATTTTACTGAAAATAGCCGCGCCCTTTGAATTATTTTTAGGTTCTGCTTTAACAGCCTCATCCGGGGATATTAAATTAAGCTCGCAGGCCAAAGATATATAGGCTTGGGTGGCTTCTGCAAGCATAGCCGACAACTCAATAATCCTATTTTCTTTGATTAGCAATTTTTCGTCATTTATTACTATTGCGGCAACTATAATGTATTCAATAAACAGGGAACATTCTATGAATTCAATCCTAAGCCGATACTCACGTTGGTTTGGATAATCGACAAGAATAACATCAGCAAGCTCCTGAAATGTGATGGCGGGAATTTCGAGTGCATGAATATTGGGAAAATCCTCCTCCATTGCACGTTTGATGGATAGAATTACTTTTTTATTGTATTCCAAAACAACCAGAATATGCAGGGCGAGGTGCGATAGCCTTTTTACCTTCTGCATTACTTTAAAATAGGGGGAAACTTCGTCCTCAATTATTTCTAAACCTTTAGTTTTTTCTTCTTTTAATCTCTTTGAGGCAGCAAGCCGAATTTCAAATATGGCAGGGAGCCTATGAAGAATTATTTTCTTCAAATTAAGGTCGTAGGAAAATAAATCTCTTTTTACATCCTCTGCGAAAAGATCCATTTGTTTTTTTAATGGATCATCCGTAGAAATTCCCGCCACTGTAAGAGGCCAAAATAAAAAATCAATATTTTTTGCTGCTGTGGACATATCAACTATGTAAAGTTAGCAAATAAGTTTATTTGTAAGTAGATATTCTATTTTTCTGCTCGCTAGAAGCTTTAACAACATCTATCTTCTCCTTCTCCACCAAATATTCCAACCACAGCATTTTATTGTAGGCCGGGCAATAGAAGTAGTAATAAATATAACTCCAGTGCAGGAATATCTTCTTTAATGGCGTAGGGTAAGGGAACGCCGCCCTTGCCTGGAAGAATACAAAGCTTTTTTGGTTGCTTTCGTTAAAATCGGCAATGTTGTTCACATCAAGTTTCGGTGCTGGTGCCCCAAGTCGCAATAAGGCAGTGCGCAAAATTATTTGGTCCATCGTGTTGTAGCTTCCAGGTAAAAGGCTTCTTACATCCTCTGCAAGTTGTTTGCGGTAAGGCTCTAATGCTGGTATGTTAAATGCATGCATTAAACGGGTTATATGGTATAACAGTATGGATGATTTTACATAGTAGGGGGAGAGGAAAACGGGGCTTTTCATGTAATCCCTGTTTTTTACCATCTCGGCCAGTAGGTTGATGGTGGCACTGTCTTCCCTAACCAACGGCAGCTTTTTTGACAGTACAAAGTATAGAATGTTGCAGTGTACCGCAAAATCAAAATCGGGTGCCATACGGTCGCCCAACCAGGTACTGTAAGCTGGCAGGGTGCTGTATTTTTTGTACGTGGAAATTATTTTTTTGCCTTTGGTAATATTGCTCAGCGAAACCAGTCTTTTTTTCAACACGTTTGCCGTGCTGTCGTCGGTGTCGTTGGCCATTAGTATCATTACCGTATCATCTGCATCCTCGCCTTGGCCAAAAACCTGCTTTAGGTATTTAAATATCAGCGTGTGGGGCATGATGATAGCGTTGGTGGGCCAAAAGCCATAATAAGGGTACCCGTACCGGTTTTTAAAATAAGGGAAACTGGTAGTGGCCCGGCTAACAATGTTTTCCGCAATCTGCCTGTCAGCACCGGTTAAACTCGGCAGCATATTCTTCAAGCCAAAGGCAGCGATGGCCGTAAAAAAAACGTTATTGTCAGGCTGGTAATTGTGCGGTCTGCCGCCGCATTGCCTGTACCCTTTAAACATGCCTTTGTAAAACTCGCCTGTGTCTTGTTTAAACTGCATACTGTCTAATTGCAGCAGCAGCGAGTGTATTAAAGCCGAATCACCAGATTGTGCTTTGGGCCGCATTGGCTGTAACAGGTTAGCCAATAAGATTATATAAAAAACTTGCCGCATGTTTGGGTGTTAATGTTATTTCCACTTTGGCACGGCCAACGCGTAGTTAAACCAGCGCAGCATATTTATTTTCTTCTCCATGTCAACTATCATGTCTTTCCGCTCCAACTTCCACCAGTCAATTTTTTTGCCACCCATTTTCTTTTGCAGGCGCACAAACTGGTCAAGTGCCACCAAACTGCGTGCGTTGATGGTGTTTATAATGATGCAGAATTCCTTTTTATGGCGGTGTTTGTAAGGCAGTGCCATTATCCGCCGGTTTTGCGCCTTCACCCGTTCCACAAAGGTTTTCCTAAACTCAATAAAATCACCGCAGGTATTTACCAAGGTATAAATATTATCGCGTACGTCTTTATACAAATCAAAAATATCGTTACCCAGTTGATAAAGGCTGCCCACATAAAACAAGGCCCCTAACATTTGCTGGTTTGCCACCACATCCAGGCATTGGTGGTAAATTATAACCGAAACCGCACCTTTGGTATACGTTATTCTTTCCGTTTCACCCCTGCTTAGCGTGGGTTTGGTTTGCTTAATGGTTTCAACCTGAATATCCAGCACGTTTTTCGATGCCTCCAAATATTCCTTTTTAAATGGAACCTCATTTATTAAGAAGGTTTGGATCTCTTTGGCCACGCTGCACGAAAAGGTTACGGCTTGGTACTTTTCCGGCGTAAAAGTTATCGTGCGTATGTCGTCAATGCTTAGTTTATCAACGTCAAAAAGGTCGTCACCAACAGGTGTAAGCACCCCAAAAAGTGTGGCGCGCTTTCGTTCCCCTTCAGTTAATGCCAACCCATACAGGCGTTTGTAACTGCTGCACAAAAAAGAGGTAATAAACAGCCCATAGTAGTGTAATATTTTACCCCTTTGCTCTGGTTCAAATTTGCTTTGGTACTTCTGTTCCAACTCATCCAGATAGGGTAGCAGGAAGTTTTGGTTGAATTTTTTTTGTGTGTTAATCTCCTTGTAAACTCTCCGCCCAATGCTTATATAGGTTAATAAACTCATTCTTGCTGTGGTAGTGTTTTTTCAAATATAGCAAAAAATCAACCATGCCCCCATTGCCGAAACTTTTCCCCTATCTGATTACATGGGCTTCAAATAGCACCTTACACTTATTGCAACTTCAATATTACAGGCTTACTACATACGCTGGATAAAAGAAGCCAGTTATAAGCCCCCCTTTAGTGGACGGGGGCTTGGCCCAGGGCCTAATACACATTCCTCGGGCACCAATCACCATATTTGTTGCCAATCAAAAAGCCTATCAGTATTTCGTGGGTGCCACGGCTTACCGTGTTTAACTGCGAAGTGGTAATATCGTATGAATAGCCGATGTTAATAGTGCTGTTTATATTCAGCCCTAGCATGGCGGCAAAGCCGTTGTTGGGCCTGTACGAAGCACCCACCCATAAAAAATCCCGGTATTGCATTTTGGCGTTTATATCTATGCTTAGCGGCAAAGGGTCAATGTACTTAGCCGTAATGGAAGGCAAAAAGTTGATGTCTTCCGTCAGTAGAAAACGGTAGCCCGCTTGCAAAAAAAGGTGGGGTACAACTTTACCGGTAATTTTTGCAAGGCTATCGCCGGAATATTTAATACGCTCAGGAATAATTTGTAGGGCAGACAAACCAATAAAATACTTGGCGGAGTACAACATTACACCCACAGACAAATCTGGCTTTACTTGGTTAAGGTAGCCGTTGCCAGCCACGGCGGGGTCTTGTGGGTTGGCGGTGCCAAAATTAAGTTTAGATGCATCCAGCCGCATGTTTTGCAGCCCAATGTTTACCCCGGTGGCTAAAGTTGTTTTTTCACCCACGGGCAGGTGGTAGGCAAGGGTTCCGTATGCCTCAAAATTATTCAACGGGCCGGTGGCATCATTTATCACTGTAAAGCCCAAACCAAAATGGGGCAGGGGTGCCCGGTAGTTTTGGTAGTACGCTTCGCCGCGTGGGTTTTCGCCTTCTGGGTGTACGGTTACCGGTGTTTCCCTGGCAAATCCGCTTTTTTCCAAAGGCCCTTGTACCGTCGCGTAGGTGGTTATGGGTGAGCCTTCCAACCCAACCCATTGGTGCCGGTGGCTTACCTTGGCATCCCAATAGTTCTCAATACCCGCCATTGCGGGGTTTATAATGTAATTATTCAGGATGTATTGCGTATAGTACGGCTTTTGTTGTGCATTTAGGGTTACACCAGCCACCACTACAATTAATAAAAGCGTTAGTTTTTTCATTACAACAATCAATTTTTATATATCCAACTGTTACCTCCGCACATAGCCCGTACAGCTGATTTATCCAAAAGTATCCGTTATTCAAATAACGTTAAATATTACCATTTATGCTAATTGCGGCGCAAATAAAATCTTTAAATCATCTTAAGATTGTAATTGAGCCGCTTAATGGTGCAGGTAAATGCTTGGTTGAAATAATATAATAATACACCCCCACTGGCAGCGGCTTGCCATTATACGTACCATCCCAAGGCGTTTGGTAACCCACTGAATTGTATACCGCCTGCCCGTTACGGTTAAAAACCTGTATAATACAATCAGGGTAAGAGCTTATGTAACTTATTTGCCACTTGTCGTTAATGCCGTCTCCATTGGGGCTGAACGCGTTGGGTACCAACGGAAACTGCAGCACCATTATCAATACGCCCGCAGTATCAAAACACCCATTGCTGTTGGTTACCTTAAGGGTGTAGTAAGTATCGTTTGATGGCGTGGCCAGCGGTTGTAATATGGTTGGGTCAGATAACGATGACGACGGTGACCAACTGTAAACTAATCCGCTGCCGCCGGAGGCAGAAGCCTGTAGCACTATTTGCCCGCCTTGCAATATTACGGCCTGCTGCCCTGCTGAAACGGTAGGTTGGGCAACCACGGTTACTGTTTGCTGCGCACTGTCTTTACAGCCGTTGGCAAGCGTATAATTGTAGGTTATGGTGTATATACCGGCACCCACAGCTGAGGGTGTAAAAAAACCGTTGTTAACGCCAGTGCCTGCATAAAAACCTGTTCCGGAAAATGCGGTGGTGTCTTTTGCCTCATTTAGCAATACCGGCTGCTTATCGTATGAACAAAATGACGGTATGGGGGAGAATACAAGTTTGGGTGAGGCAAACAAAATACTGCTGCTCGATTTTTCCGCATAGCACCCGCCGCTTGAGTAGGCCCTAACCACCAGCGATACCTGTTTGGTTGTTGTATAGCCAAATGTGGCGTAGTTGTGGGTGTATATGGTATCCTGCATGGGGTTGGCAATGGCCATGGAATCTGGCGTGGCCGGAAAATCCCAAAAAATCTTCAAACGGGTAAGGGAGCCAACCGCAACGCTTGAATTATCGCGTATTTGCAAAGGCAGGTTGCCACAAAAGTCTGTCGTAAGAATATTAAAATTAACCACAGGATAATCACTGATAACCAATGGCTTATAAATAGAGTCGGTACACCCTTTGTTGGATGTAACTACCAGTTGAGCGGTATAACTGTTTGCATTAGCGTATATATGTGACGGATGGTTGCCCGTGCCCGTTGCACCGTCACCAAAAAACCATTGGTAGCTAAACTGGCCTTGTGTGCCATCGGCAATGGTTGAACTGTCAGTAAAAAAGCCATTGATGCCTTTACATACCACCGGTATGCCAAAGTTAGCAACGGGCAAAGGGTTTATTATTATGCGTTGGGTATCAACCGCGCTGTAGCAACCTTTGCTGTTTTGCACTACCAATGTTGCCGTATGTTGACCGTAGGCGGTAAAGCCATGGTCTACGGCTTGTGTGGTTGCTGTGGTACCGTTGTCAAAGCGCCAGCTTCTGGCGGCAATGGTGCCTACCCCTGGTTGCGAAACATCCGTAAAATGCAGCAATTGGTTTTGGCAGTCCAACCCCGTTACGGTGAGTGCCGCCACAGGCAACAGGTTAATGGTAATGGTTACCGATGGCGTATCAGTAAGGCAGCCCTCGTTGGTGGTGGCTGAAAGAGACACTGTATAGTTTTTGGCCGAAGCGTACACGTGGGTCGGGTTTTGTGTGTTGCTGGTCGTATTATCGCCAAAGCGCCATTGCCATTGCTGTATGGTTACACCGGTGGCATTGCCGGTAAACGCGGCGGCGGAGTCCAGGCAAAATTCGGGTGCCACCGTTATGGTGGCCTTTGCCTGTGGGTTGACGGTAAAACTTTTAGACACGGTAGCCTTGCAACCGGTGGTGGAAGTTGCTGTTAGGCCAATGCTGTACTTGCCAGCTATTGGGTAATTATGTGGTGGGCTGGTTTGGCTGGAGGTGCCGCCATCGCTAAAAGCCCAACTGTAGGTTATTTGGCTTTGGGTACCGTCGTTAATAACTGTTTTATTGTTAAGCACCACATTGCTGTTGGGCAAACATACCACCGGAGCATCAAAATCAGTAAGGGGTGAAGGGTTTATTTGGATAACTGTGCTGTCCTGCGATGCGCAACCGGGGTTGGCCGTAAAGCTTGTTTTTACATAATATTTTTGGTAAACAATATTGCCGGTTGTGTTAGTTGGCACGGCGTAAGGGTTTGCGATGGTGCTGCTATTTAAGCCGTTTGCAGGCGACCAAGCGTATGTGTAGGTGCCATTGGCGGTTGTGCCAAGTTGCACGGTGTCGCCCGGGCAAACGGGTTTTGGCACGCTACCTGCCACTGATGGCGGCATTTGCGTATAAATAACCACGTTTTTAATAGATTCATTATCGTTTTGGCCCCCCGTGCTGGCGGTGAAACCCAAGTAGCCGGGAAAATTAAATAGCTGGTAGCCAGTAACCAACTGGGTGCCGTTTACTGATACGGCAATGTTACCGTTATCGTAAGATACCACCGCATGGTTATAGGATGATGAACGGATGAAATTAAGAAAGCCGCCTTGGTTGGTTGCCGTAGGCTGTGACCAGCATTCATCATAGCCTGCGCCCCAGCGCAGTTCCACCTTGGGCATTTCAAAGGTGGAGTTACCGTTACAATTGTTCCAAGTGTCAAAGCAAACCTTAAGCCCATTTGCGGTGGCCGGTATACCCAGCCCAAAGCCTGAAACAAAACCCACGGGCGGCACATCCAAAAAACAAAACGCTATGCCATCGGCAATAGTGCCATCGTATAGCCTGTAGTCAAATTCGGCCTTCCAAGTGTTGCACATGGAAAGGTTGATCGGTTGGTTATAAAACGCCGCCCCGCTCAAACCATTTACAGCGGGCACCAATAATAGCTCTGAATTGCCTGTGCCGGTTACGTTGGTAACCTTGGCGGCCCCTTGCAGGTTCCAACCAGCAGTGTTCATCGGCGAGCCTTTTAATTGGGCGAACACATAATTTTGGGATTTTGCAGCTAAAACTGCGAACAGTAGGATAGTGGTGTAACAAATAATTTTCTTGTACAAAGTAAAAATTTGGGGCCTGATTAAATAAAGCGGAAAATTATCTACTTTATTATAACCAGCCAATAAATTATAGCATAAATATATTTCGTAGTAACCCCAACGGCGATGGGGTTATTTATAGCATGTTCGTTAACCAATTATGTGGGTTCCTGTCTTCAGCCAAGTATGGGCATTGGGGCCTTCGTTAAATAACAAGTCCAACACACTTAGGTTTGGTTGAAACCCGATCTTGTTTTCAAAAACTTGGAAATACCGATGTGCCAATTCACCCGCTTGGGTTTCCCCATCCTGAAAATTTTTGGGCAGCCATTTGTCCCGCATGTCCAATAAACCCTCAATGTCATATGTCCCCATATCTGCCAATATGTCAATTTTGCAGTCCAGCCGAAGGGCTTTCTTCAACCAAAAAAGGATGCATATATCAAGGTCAAACAAAAACACCTCCTTCTTTAAAAATAGCTGTTCTAACCCGTCCCGGTAAAATTCAAAAAATGCCGAGTTGTTGTAACAGGCGGTTAGCGTACGCCAATGTTGCGTTTGCCAATTTTCCCGGTAGGAGATACGCACATCCTTAAAAGGCACGCGTTGGTTACGCCCGTTTTCCACCGGAACCGACAATGATACCAGCCCGTTGCTGCCCGCAACCACGCAACGGTTGCGAAAACTCATTTTTCGGTACGGTTCAAATGGTGTTATATTGATATGTGTTTGCCAAAACAACAATTTAATCCAGTTGGTACATGGAAAATATTGGTTTTCAACAAGTAAATTACTTTTATTATTAAAATTATCTATCATAAATCCTCTATGCTTTGCCTAAGTAAAAACGGTAAAAAAATGGCTATTTTAGATTTAATTAAAATTAAATTAAGCACTATAAAATATTGAATTATAATAGTATAACTACTTTATAATAATGCTAATAATTGTAGGCTAATGATTTTTAATCCCAATTTTTAAAATACCAAAAATAATAGCATAACACTCAATAAAAAAGAGGGCGGTTACATACCAGTTTACCCCGCCCCTTTTTAAACATTTTAGTAATACAAAGGTATTGGCGCATTCGCGCCCGCAATCAGCCGCCCGGCGGATGTGCAATGAGTGTTAATAAATACTAAAGGTGTTGGGGAAGGGTTGTTTGCAACTAATTAAACATAAATTGTTAAAAAGTGCCATTTTGTTTAATTTATGTTTAATTATATATAAATCTTACTTACCTTTATTATGCAATGGACAACAACCAGCTTTTTTCAAATTTTTACAACCGCGAGGACATTATCATCCGCATACAGCAGTATGAACTGGAGGTACAGCGGCTTAAAGGTATCCTTGCCGAGATAGATAAGCGGAATGCCAATGTGGCACAGGTGAAGATTACGCGTGAAATGGTGATGCAGCTTTTGATGAATAACCCCAATGATTTTTTCCAGACGGTGACCATCGTGGACAATTACTTCCCCGGCCTGAGCGACGAGGAGAGGGGGCGGCAGGTGAAAATCGTGTCCGTGTATTTGTCCGGTTTGATGGGCAGCGGGCTGGTGGCGGCCAAGAAACTGCCGGGCGTGAAAGGCAACTTATATAAATGGAAATAAAAAAGCCCCGTTGCAATTAGTTTGGCGACCGATGCAACAAGGCTTGATAAATTAAATTTACCTATCCCAAAGGTAGGTAGGAAATACTTACTTATATGCAACACTTCAAGAATTTAACGGAATGCATCACCTACTTCCAAGACGAGCGGACATGCTGGGACTACTTTGAGAAAATGAGGTGGGAGGGAAGCCCCGTTTGTCCCCACTGCGGCAGCACGCAGGTTTACCGCCTCTCCAATTATAAACAATTCAAGTGCGGCAACAAGGCAACCTGCGACAAGAAATTCACCGCCCTGGTGGGTACGATGTTTGAGAACACCAAGATACCTCTGCAAAAATGGTTTGCCGCTTTGTATTTATGCACCGCCCATAAGAAGGGGATAAGCTCCATCCAGTTGGCGAAGGACTTGGGCTTGACACAGAAAACAGGCTGGTTCCTGTTCCAGCGGATACGCGAAATGATGCTGAACGGGATGGGCATAACTTTAAGGAATGTTGTGCAGGTGGACGAGACCTATATCAAGGGGAAGAGGTCCAACAAGTCAAAACGCATCCGCAAGCTGATTGCCGAGGGCAAGATGGAAGACAAGGAATCAATCGTGCTGGGTATGATAGAGACCGGCAAGAGTGTTGTTTTTAAACACGTAACCAGTGCGGAAGCCGATAGCCTGGCTCCCGTGATAAAGGCAACCGTGCCGGACGAAGGGGCAATTATAGTAACTGACGGGCACCAGTCGTATGTAGAAATAGGGACTACTTACAGTTCGCACATGGTAGTAAACCACTCCATAGAGGAATATGTGAACGAACAGGGCTTTACCACCAACAGCATAGAAAATGCGTTCTCTTTGCTTAAAAGGGGCATATACGGCATATACCACCATGTATCCGGCAAGCATCTGCAGAGGTATTGCAACGAATTTTCCTACCGTTTTAACAACCGCAGCATTAAGGATTACGAGCGTTTTACGCTCACCATGGAGAAAAAACAATTGGAAGGCCGCCTGACTTATAAACGCTTGATTGCCAAAAATGCCTAATTTTGACCTATGGCAAAGGTTAACAAAACACGCAAAACCATTAAAAAGAAGCCCAAAGTGGAGGAAAGGATACACCTCGACATGAGTTTCGAGGATGCCATGAAGTTGGCGGTTAATACACCGCTGGTGAAGAAAAAAGATAATTAAGCCTTACTCTTTTTACCTTTTTTCTCTGTTGCAAAAATTCCCGCAGTATACTTATCGTAAAGTTCAAACAAAAACTCTATCCTTTTAGTTTCATTAATAAATGCCTGGGGTCGGTAGCATAAATCCACCGCTTTGTCCAATTGCTGGTGCGCCTTCACCAGTTCAGGCGGCATTGTATTTGGGCTGTATAAATCTGCAAGGCTGCTTTTTGGGAATTCAAGGCGGGCATCTAAAACAGCCTGAGCCGCTTTTTCAATTGCCTCTTTCTGCTTTTCAGTTGGGTTTTCAGGCCATGGAAAATTATTGTAAACCTGTGGTGAATAGCTGTAATCAGATTTCATTCTGCCACATACATATCTAACCCAAGTCATGTGCATGAGTGATTGCAAAACTCCATACATAAAAAGATTGGCATTACTGATAATCTGAAGTTTGTTGCTACATATTATTTTCGGCTGCAAAAAGCCAATTGGGATATAAGTCCTGTTTATTGACGAAACCTCTGGAACGGCAAGATATTCGGTTTTGGGCTGCCTGTCCTGTGTAAACAAAGTTGGGTACTGTGCATATTGCCTTACTGATTCCGTAGGGCTGGTTAGTCTCGCTTGTTTTACTTTTTCAACCCTTTCAAGTACCAAAGGCATGGATTTTAACTCACCGGGTGGAATTCCCTTTAACCAAAGGCAATGACGGGGTTTGTTGTTTATAAATTCATAGGCACCATAAAAAAGACGTATCCATTTCTTGCTGTCGGGTTCCTTTTTTATAAAATCCTTGTATTCAGAATGGTCAAGAATAAAAAAGCCCCCGTCAGTAGGCTGGCTGCCTTTTATCATGTCAGGTAGCCCATGCAAAGGCTTCCCCCTTGACTCAATGAACAAATCTTTTCCTTCAGTTAAATACGGGTTTATATTTTTTACCTTAACGACATGTGGCTCGCCGCTAATATGCTCATATTCATAGATAAATTTTTCGCTTGCATCATAGTTGGAAAATCCAATAATTACCACATGAACAGCGGCGTTTCCTTTTGCCTCGTTAGTCCATTTAAAGGTTCTGTGTGCAAAGTGAATTTTAATATGGTATTTGTGGAATAAAATACTCCATAAAATTGCAACCTGTTCCCCTTGAGATATAGAGTTAGTGCTTACGAAGGCTACTTTAGTCTTTCCAAATTCTCTTTCTTCTGTTTGGTATTCGTTTAAATATTCAGCAGCTTTTAAATACCAAGCCGCAACATAATCTAACCTACCTGCTCGTTTTTCGTCCCCAAAAATGGTATGCATGTCCTCCATTTGCTCTTCAGTCCGCCATTGGTGGCCAATAAAAGGAGGGTTTCCAAAGATATAATTAAAGCGTATTGCATGTTTTTCCCAAGGTAACGGTTCAATTAACTTTTGCCAAATAGTCTGTAACGTGGAAAATCCACGTAAACTAACCCCCTTCGGCCAAAAGAATAAGGTCCCCTTCGGCCATTTCAAATTGACCCCCTGATACCGGCTCAAACTGCCCCCCTGTAAAAGCAGGTAAAGAACAATTGTTTTTGTAGGATAATAA
>CAIRZB010000042.1 GCA_903882935.1 uncultured Parafilimonas sp.
AATACCACTTCAGGTTCAACAGGAGAAATGCAATGGCGGGTACTTTTAATGCACTAATTGAACGTATGATGCAAGCCCCGCCTATACGTTTAGAAAATATTCAAAAACGAAGTGCGACCTAAGTGCTAATTCCTATAAAATTATAAATTTTTAACAATTAATAAAATTGCATCAATATAACTTTGCAAACTGGTTTCGCTACCATGTTTTACATCAAGCGATGCCCACTTGGGGCTAATTTAACATGTAACCCAAGCAAATAGTAACAGATTACAGTGAAACAAATAAACACATACATAAAAAAGTTTGTACTGCTAGTAATAGCCATGCAAATTATTAACCTAAGTGTTTATGGTGCAGATTTTGAGGGTGGCATGCCTATGCAGCAACAATTACAGATAGGCGAGGTAAACCAAATAGATTCGTTAGTAGAGTTTGTAACCGAAATAATACTAAACCATAAAAACGCGTTTCCCGAAAACGGCAGCCACAACCCCAACAGCAAATCAAGCCACCAACTTAAGCACAGCAGCATAAAAATGATTGCTATCAGCAGGCATACGGAGCAGCCTGTTTATTATACAAGTATAAAGCTGCCCAACCTTTTTAAAGAAGATTATAACAAGCTTATATTGAAAGAAATTAATCCGCCGCCGCCAAAAGCATAACCAACACATTTTGTTAACTAACAAAGGCGCAATGCTTTGTTATCTTTATCGCCCAATCACTTTCTTACAATTCACCTATTGCCCTTGCCTTTAAATTGACTTAATATGAATGTATTTATGCGGATTAATAAGATAATTTATTGCATTTTGCCGTTGGTAATATGTATTACTGCCGGTGCGCAGCAAAATGCACAACAAACTATAACAGATTCTATTTCACTTACGCTTGACAGTGCCGAACATATATTTTTACGCAACAATTTTCAACTGTTGGCCCAGCAATACAACGTGGATGCGCAAAAGGCTTTTGTAATACAGGCTAAGCTTTACCCCAACCCCAATATAAATGTAGCCACTGCCCTGTATAACCCGTCTGCAAAAAAAGTGCTGCCGCTGCCTTTTAGCAACGATGGGGAAGTGCAGGCAGGTATTTCGCAGCTAATTATACTGGCAGGCAAGCGCAACAAGCAAGTTAAACTGGCGCAGGCAAATGTTACGCTATCGGAATACCAGTTTTACGACCTTATACGCACATTAAAATATACTTTGCGCAGCGATTTTTTTAACATTTACTATTTACAACAATCTGCCAAAGTGTACGACGCAGAAATACAGGCACTGCAGCATATTGTTGACGCTTATGCCAAACAAGACGGAACCGGCTACATTGCCAAAAAGGAAACAGTGCGTATTAAAGCCCAACTTTTTAGCTTTAAGAGCGAGTATAATGATTTGATTAACCAAATAAACGACCTAGAAAGTGAGTTGCGTTTGGTGCTACAGGAAAAAGCAACCGTGTTTATAACACCCTTGGCAAATTTGGATAACGAAAAAGAATTAGACCCTTTAAAAATTCCATTGTCAACCCTGGTTGATTCGGCTTACAAAAGAAGAACTGACTTACTGATAGCCAGGGCAAACACAGATATAAACAAGCTGAATTATACCTATCAAAAATCGTTGGCGGTGCCAGATATTACAGCCAACATTGGTTTTGACCAACAGGGCAGTTATGTAAAAAACTCCACCACAGGCGGCATTGGCATAGACCTTCCCCTTTTTAGCAGAAACCAAGGCAACATTAAAGCAGCAAAACAACTGATTGAATACAGCCTAGCTTCGCAAAAAGGCGTTGAGGCAATGGTTGAAGAAAACGTTACCAGGTCGCTGCAAAAAGCCATTGCTCAGGATAGGCTATACAAAAGCATAGATCCTACCTTTAATGCCGAATTTGAAACCTTAAAAAAAGAGGTGCTGGGCAACTACCAGAAAAGAAATATCAGCCTGTTGGATTTTCTCGATTTTTATGACTCATATAAACAAAATGCACTGCAACTAAACGCCATCAAGTACAATAGGGTTCAGGCATTGGAAGACATTAATTTTTTTACCGGAACAACCTTTTTCAACTAAAAAAACATAATCATGCTAAAATTATCAAATATACTTTGCGCCAGCATCACAATATCCATGGCCGCTTTTTCTTTGGTATCCTGCAACTCAGAGGCTGAAAAAAAAGTTGCTGAGCGGGAAAAATATATCATTCCCGACTCCTTGATGCAAACGTTAAAAATTGACACAGTGCAAACATGCCAGTTGGTGGATGCCTTAACCCTAACGGGCAGCGTAGATTTTAACCAAGACAACCAAGTGAATGTGTACCCGCTGGTTAGTGGCAATATTCAAGATATTAAGGTGGCATTGGGCGATTATGTAACCGCAGGCCAAGTACTGGCAGTAGTAAACAGCAGTGAAATGGCCGCATACAGCAGCAACCTTTCCACTGCCCAAAGTGCCGTTGATGTGGCCAAGAAAAACCTAGATGCGCAAAAATCGCTTTTTGCAAGCGGCCTTAACTCCCAATTGGATGTAAATTCCGCACAGGCAGCCTACGACCAAGCCAACGCCCAACTGGAGCTGGCAAAAAGAGTATTGAAAATTAACGGCGACAATACACAGGGAAACTATGTAATAAAAGCCCCCATCAGTGGCTTTATCGTACAAAAAAATGTTACCAACAACACTGTCATCCGTACCGACAATGGCACCAACCTTTTCACCATATCCGACCTTAAGAATGTTTGGATACAAGCCAATGTGTATGAATCAAACATCGGTAAAATTCACTTGGGCGATAAAGTGAGCGTTACTACCGTGTCGTACCCCGACAGGGTTTTTACCGGCCAAATAGACAAAATAATGAACGTGCTTGACCCTGCTAACAAGGTAATGAAGGTTAAGGTTGTTTTACCAAACAACGACTATGCCTTAAAGCCGCAGATGTTTGCCAGCGTTACGGTAACCAACCCCGAAAACAAAGAAGCCATCTGCATTTCATCTAAGGCACTCATATTCGACCATAGCCAATACTTTGTGTTAAAATACAACGGTAAAGGCGATGCTGTTATAACTCCCGTACAGGTGTTAAGCAGTTTGGGCGACAAAACATACCTCTCAGGCGGGTTAAGCATTGGCGACAAACTTATTGCATCGCAAGCCGTTCTTATTTATGATGCGTTAAACAACTAACATCACCTACTAACATATCCTCATTTTTTGTTGTTGTACCCTCTCCGGCACAAGGCAAGTTACTGCTGCGCTAGTGCTTGGCTAGGTAAGGCATGCAACAATAAATTCCATCCAAAAAATAACCGCCCAGCCTTAACATACCAAAAGCATTATTGGTACTGTAGGCTATACCGGGCTACGTAAGCGTGCGGTACTGCCGTGTGGCAACCAATGTGCCATGCACTTGGCCGTGCATAAACAAGTTTACCTGTAACTAAAAAGTCAAACTACATGATAAAGCTAATAAGGGGCATAGTTGCATTTTCCCTAAAGAATAAGTATTTTATTCTATTTGCCTCACTCACCATAATTATTGTGGGCATTTTCACCTTCCGCAGTATGCCGATTGAAGCATTCCCGGATGTTACCAACACCGAAATTGACATCATTACCCAATGGCCCGGCCGGAGTGCGGAAGAGGTGGAGAAATTTGTAACCATACCGCTGGAAATTGCCATGAACCCAGTGCAGCAAAAAACCAGCCTGCGCTCCACCACTATCTTCGGGCTAAGCTATGTGAAGTTAATTTTTGATGACGGCGTTAAAGATGCCCAGGCAAGGCAGCAGGTTATGAACCTGTTAAGCAATGCTACCTTACCGGCAGGTATTATACCGGCAGTGCAGCCCCCCATAGGCCCAACGGGCGAAATTTACAGGTACACCCTGCGCAGCAAGGTTAGGGATGTTAGGGAACTAAAAACCATACAAGACTGGGTGATTGACCGACAGTTGAGGGCAGTACCGGGCGTGGGCGATATAAACAGCTTTGGCGGCAAAACAAAAACCTACGAAATAAGTGTTGACCCTGCCAAGCTAACATCGCTGGGCATAACACCGCTGGATGTTTTTACCGCCGTGCAAAAAACCAACATCAATATTGGCGGTGACATGATTATTAAAAACAACCAAGCCTTTGTGGTAAGGGGCATCGGTTTGTTAAACGATATTAATGAGATAAAAAACATTATCATACAAAACAACAACAGCGTGCCGGTATTTGTAAAAGATGTGGCCTCCGTTGAAATTTCAAACCTGCCCCGCCTGGGTTGGGTATCAAGGTCTGACGGATTGTTGGGTGCAGATGGCAAACGTACTGTTACCGATGAAACCGATGCCGTTGAAGCCATTATAGTAATGCGCAAAGGGGAAAACCCATCAGAGGTAGTAAAGGCCATTGAGGAAAAAGTGGAGAAGATAAACAGTACCATGCTGCCGCCAGATACCAAAATTGTACCCTATTACGACCGTAAAGACCTGATTAACTATGCAACCCATACGGTTTTGCACAACTTGGTGGAAGGCATACTGCTTGTTACCATCCTCGTGTCGCTTTTCATGTTCAATTGGCGCACCACACTAATAGTGTCCGTCATCATACCGATGGCATTGCTGTTTGCCTTTATTTGCTTAAGCCTTATGGGCATGTCGGCCAACCTGCTGTCATTGGGCGCGGTAGACTTTGGCATCATCATAGACGGTGCGGTGGTAATGGTGGAAGGCATGTTTGTAATACTCGACCAGCATGCCCACCACATTGGGATGGAGCGGTTTAACAAGGTTATTAAACTGGGGCTAATAAAGAAAAATGGCGCCCAGTTGGGCAAGGCCATTTTCTTCGCCAAGGTAATCATCATTACCGGGCTGCTGCCCATATTCGCTTTCCAAAAAGTAGAGGGCAAAATGTTTTCACCGCTGGCCTTTACCCTTGGCTTTGCTTTGTTGGGCGCATTAATAACCACCCTTACCTTGGTACCGGTGCTTATCAGCATGCTGCTGCGCAAAAACGTGCATGAAAAACACAACCCGTTTGTGCACCATCTTACGGGTTTTATGCTCAACGGCTTTAAGCGGGCGTACAAGCGCAAGGAGATAGTGGTCATTTGCTCCCTTATTGTAATGGTAATTGGCTTGTATTCATTCAAGTTCCTAGGCTCTGAATTTTTGCCTGAGTTAGATGAGGGTTCCATTTGGCTGCGTGTGCAAACACCCTACAGCATCTCTTTGGAAAAATCGGTGGAAGTATCAAAACAGGTGCGAAAACTACTGATGACTTTCCCACAGGTTAAATACGCCGTATCGCAAACCGGCCGCCCCGACGACGGTACTGACGTGGCAGGCTTTTACAACAATGAATTTTCGGTGATACTTTACCCAGAAGAAGAATGGAAACCACACATTACCAAAGAAGAGCTGGTTAACCAGATGAACACAAAGCTATCCGTAATACCCGGTGCAAACCTCAACTTCTCGCAGCCCATTATGGATAATGTGGAGGAGGCGGTATCGGGCGTTAAAGGTTCCATTTGTGTGAAGGTGTATGGAGACTCGCTCAACTATATGGAGGAAAAAGTAAACGCAGTGTACAATGTTTTGAAGGATGTGAAGGGTATTGAGGACCTTGGTGTGATACACAATATCGGCCAGCCTGAGCTGGACGTTAACTTAGACCAGCAAAAAATGGCCTTATACGGCGTGGCTACAGCCGATGCAAACGCAGTGGTTTCCATGGCCATTGGCGGCCTGGCTGCCTCCACCTTGTATGAGGGTATTAAAACATTTGATATACGGGTAAGGCTACAGGAGCAGTACCGAAAAACGACTGACGATATTGGCAATTTGCTGGTACCCACCCAACGCGGCAGCAAAGTACCCATTAAGGAAATTGCCACCATAACCGAAAAAACCGGGCCCTGCCTTATTTTTAGGGACGATAACCAGCGTTACTCGGCCCTTAAATTCTCGGTGCGCGGTAGGGATATGGGCAGCGTTATTGCCGAAGCGCAGCAAAAAGTAAACGGCAAGGTTAGTTTGAAAAGAGGCTACACCATGGCCTGGCAGGGCGATTTTGAAAACCAGCAACGCGCTACCAAACGGCTGGCCCAGGTGGTACCCATTAGCCTTTTGCTGATATTTTTATTGCTGTTTACCATGTTTGGTAATTTTAAAGACGCCGCACTGGTGTTTTTAAACGTACCGTTTGCCATAGTGGGTGGCATACTGGCCCTACACTTTACCGGTACAAACTTCAGTATTTCCGCAGGCATTGGGTTTATTGCCTTGTTTGGTATTTGCATACAGGACGGGGTGCTGCTGATTACCGTATTTAAGCAAAATCTTGAGAGGGTGAAGGGCCAGAGCAGGTCGCTTTACACGTCCATCAAGCTGGGGGTTAATTCAAGAATTAGGCCGGTGATGATGACGGCAATGATGGCAGCAATTGGCCTTTTGCCTGCCGCCATTTCGCACGGCATAGGCTCAGAAAGTTCCAGGCCGTTGGCCAGGGTGGTTATAGGCGGTATTTTGTGTGCGATGATTTTCTCGCTGTGGGTATTCCCACTCATATTTGCCTGGGCCTACCGCAAATTTGATACACAAACCGGCGACCGCATGGTTGAAAAATAAATTAGAAACGGGGCTGGCAAAAAAAGCCAACCCCGTTCTTTTTATATTGTTGTTAAACATTTATGCCAAAATCCAAACTTAGCTACAGTATAGTTGTGTGGCATGTCTGCCTTTTACGTAAAACTCCCTTGTTATCTTTTGTGGATGCTAACCCCGCTTGTAATTGCCGAATGACCTACTGACCAATGACCATTTTACGCCTTTCTGTCGGCACCCTGCCTTTCAATCATCCAGCCGGGGTACTCAGCGGGCAGCTTGCTGGCCTCGTTCAATTGCTGCAATTCCTCCTGGGTTAGCTTTACATCTATGGCCAGTAGGTTATCTTCCAATTGTTCCAACTTTTTGGCCCCAATAATAATACTTGTTACAACTGGTTGGTGCAACAACCAAGCAAGGGCTATTTGCGCCACCGACACGCCCTTTGACTGGGCTATGGGCAGCATAACATCAATGATATTAAACGCCCGATCCTTGTTTACTGGCGGAAAATCAAAATTTGCACGCCTGCTGTCGCCTGGGGATTGGTTTTCGCGGGTATATTTTCCGCTTAATAACCCACCCGCCAAAGGGCTCCAAACCATGAGGCCAACTTTTTGGTCACTCAGCAGCGGAACAATTTCACGCTCCAAATCCCGCCCCGCGATGGTATAATACGCCTGCAGTGAAACAAATTTTGCCAGCCCTTTTTGCTCGCTGTGGCCCAAGGCTTTCATAAGTTGCCAGGCTGCTAAATTGCTACAGCCTATGTAACGTACTTTGCCACTTTTTACCAGGTCGTCCAATGCACGCAAGGTTTCTTCCAAGGGTGTTAAAGGGTCGTAGCCGTGTATTTGGTATAGGTCAATATAATCAGTTTGTAACCGCTTAAGGCTTTCGTCAACTTGGTCAAATATGTGCTTGCGGGTTAGCCCGGTTTGGTTTGGCCCCTCCCCCATTTTGCCCCGTACTTTGGTGGCAATTACCAAGCTGTCTCTTTTTAGGCCCAGGTTTTTAATGGCCTGGCCAGTTAGCTGTTCGCTAAGCCCTTCGCTATAAACATTGGCCGTGTCAATAAAATTAATGCCAGCCTCAACACTCCGCTTAACCAGCTCGTCTACGGGCTGCTGTTGTAGGGTACCAATCGCCGTCCAAAAGCCTTTGCCGCCAAATGTCATGGTGCCTAGGCATAACTCAGATACTTTTAAACCGGTGTTGCCCAAAATGTTATACTTCATATTTGATATAAATTTTAGTTGAAGTTATACAACAAAGGCAGTAGGCTTAAATGATATTTGTGTTAAAATAGCCATGTGCAGCAAGGGGATTATTCGATAATGATACAGGCCTACGGTAAGCCACTAACAGTTTTAGGTAGCGGTTGGCCCTTTATGATACTGTTTCGTAACGGCAGTTATGTATTCCCTTGCAAAAGCAGCCATGCGGTGTATGTAGTTTCCTCCCGCACATCCGTGGGGCTTTCAAACCCAAGGCGAAAGCCGTCAGGGTCGGTAATACTGGTTACCCAAAGGCCGTTGCCAACAAAAGGCTCACTGGGGCTTAGCCCTTTTGCAGTAAATTCTTGGTACAACGCAATGGCATCCAAACACTGGAATTCTATTGACATGCCGATACCCATTTGGCCCTCCGGCGGGTGTGTTGCAACCCATTCAGGCCTTGGCTCTTGCAACATAATGGCAACGCCGTCGCGCGCAAGCCAGCACCATTCTATGGTGCCCCTCGGCGCCCATGTATTTTTCAGTTCAAAGCCAAGACCCCCCATGTAAAACTTTAGCGAAGCTTGCATGTTCGATACCCTTAAAAAAGGCACGGCCTGTTGTAGGTTGGGCCTTGGGGTAGTGCTATCGTTCATGATAAAATATTTGCATCAATCTCCGGTATGCCAGCTACAGGTTTTACTTACCCGTATAAATTCCCATACTCCTGCGCATGTCCATATTAAAACTGTACTGCTCTTGCACCGGTACCGGCATCCGCATATTTTTATCAATGGCTTTGCCTTGTTTTGACCATAAGGGCGGCACAAAATTGTACACCTTGTCGCCGGCAAGCGTGTCTACTTCTTTCCGCCAATCGGCCCAACGCTGGCCTGCATAAAAATCATTCAGGTTACTGCTAAAACAAAAATGTAAAAAATCAGTATATGTTAAATCAAGGGGTTCCCAAACAAGGTCGTCGGGCGCCAGGTAATATATTTTGCCGGGGCCGGGCCCCAAGCCACCACCATTCAATGCAAAAAAACCACCGACGGCATCATCGGCCACCAAATAAAAAGCAGGCTTATCACCAAATTTCACAGCAGTTTTGCCCTCATTCCAGCCCGGCAGGGTTCTTTTAAGTTTGGCACTGCCCGAGCCGAGGATGCGTATCCACCCATTGTCAACCAACAGCCCTCCAGTCATGTAAACAATTGCCCCCATCGGCGAGCTGGTAGTAACCTGGGTTTTAAATAAAGCCTCCCTTGCCTGGTCGGCATTACGGGGCAGAATTTCCACTTTGTTTTTGGCCGTGTCAACCATGGCTTTTACCAATTGCCAGCCAGGCTGCCGAATGTTAATCAGGTCACCGACTGGTTTTAGTTTTTTCTGGGCGGTTGCCGACAAAAACAAGAACAAAAAGGCTATGGTTGTTTGGTACAGGCGCATGGCTAAAATTACGCATTTAAACAAAACCGAATATGAATTTTTGTTAACCATATTTGCGCGGGGCGCAGGGCCGCCGCTGGCCGGCACACCTTATCTTTGCGGCCATAAAAAAAAGCGATGCAACCGGATACCGTAATTTTTGATATGGATGGCCTACTGGTTGACAGTGAGCCTTTGTGGAATGATGTGGCAAAGGATGTGCTGGCAACTTATGGCATTGTGCTAACCGAGGAACAATACCATATTACCACCGGCTTGCGCACCCGCGAGTTTTTGCAATGGTGGTTTAGCCGCCACGGCATACAGGAAACAGAACTGGCAACCTGCGAGCAGCGCATTATACATACCGTGATGGCCCGCGTTGGGCAGGATGCGCCGGTAATGCCCGGCGTGCCGTACATTTTTAATTTTTTTAAGCAGCGGGGCTTTAAAATAGGCATCGCCAGCACCAGCCCGATGGAATTGATTGAACTGGTTACGGGCATTATTGGCGTAAAAAACCTGGTGCAGCATATAACCTCGGCACAGCACTTACAATACGCCAAACCACACCCCGAGGTGTACCTTAACTGTGCTAAACTGTTGGGCAGCGACCCGTTACAGTGTATTTGTTTTGAAGATTCCTTCAACGGTATGATAGCCGTGAAGGCAGCCCGCATGAAGGCCGTTGTGGTGCCACACCACAGCCAGCAGAAACAAGAACGTTGGGCCGCAGCCGACCTTCGGCTTTCGTCGTTGGTGAATTTTGGTGAGCTGCATTTGAATTTGATGGGGTAGGGATATGCAGGGAAAATAGTTGCGTTGCCCATTAGGCGGCTTAATCACAATTAATCTGGTGGTCGCATACCATAAATGGTGACTTTTATTTACCTTACGGCCAACCAAATTATTTATATGCGGCTGCTAGTTTCCATTTTTATAACCATCCTTGTTGCCCTATTTACCAACCCTGCTTTTACCCAGCTTAAAAAAGACAGCTTAAGCATAGAACAGGCATTGTCAACGTACTCGGTTGGCGCGCCGGTATTTTCTCCAGATGGCAGCAAGGCGGCTGTTGTAGTGTCGCAAAACGGCCTGGGCGAAAACCTGCCGGCTTCACATATTTGGGTGGTTGATGTGGCTTCTAAAACCATACGGCAGTTTACAAATTCCCAAAAATCTGATAACAGCCCAAAATGGTCGCCAGACGGCAAAAGTTTGGCATTTTTGTCGGCCCGGAATGGAGATCCCCAAATATACCTGCTGGATATGGCAGGCGGCGAAGCTTTGCAGCTAACCAATGCCAAAACAACCATCAGCGCCTTTGAATGGAACCCAGCCGGCAAAACCATTGCCTATGTGGCCGAGGACACCGCCACTGCTGAGGAGGAGAAAAGCAAGCAGAGCAACAATGATGCGCGGGTAGTGGGCCAGGCAACTAAGGCCACCAACATTTTTACCATTGATGTTGCCACCAAACAAACCAAGCAATTGAGTGCCAGGCCATGGGAGATAAACGAATTTAAATGGGTACCCGGCGGTGATGCTATATTGTTGGCTACCCAGCTTTTGCCGGAAACTGAAATTGCCCAAAACCAACTTTACTTGCTGAAGGTAAAAGACACCACCGTCACAAACATCCCCTGCCCCAGCCACCCTTTTTGGGGTGGCATAAACATATCACCAGACGGAAAAACGGTCTCCTATGTTTCCGCCCGTGAAGACGGGCCCTCGCCCCACGACCTTTTTATACAACCTATTTTTGGCGGGCCTGCCAGAAACATTACGGCCAAAAGCCTTGACCTACCCGTAGGCGATGCAAAATTTCTGGATGCACACACCACACTTGCGGCTGTGGAAAAAGGTTTTTTTACCCGGTTGTATACCATTACTGATAACGGCAAGGCTGTTGAATATGGCATTAACCGTAATGTTGGCGTGTTTGACGTGTCGGCCAACGGCACCGTTATTTTTCAAAGTGGCAGCGGCAACCAACCGCAGGAGGTGTGGCTTGCTGGGCCTGATAAAGTACTGGTGCAGGTATCGCATTTTAATAAGGCATTTGACAGTATAACACTGGCCCAGCCAACATTTGTAACTTATAAAAGTTTTGACGGTTTGCAGGTAGAAGGCGCGCTGTATAAACCGTTAACACCCAACGCAAAAAAACTGCCGCTGGTGGTTTACATACACGGTGGGCCAACAAGTGCTTTTAGGGATGGGTACAGCCCATGGGTGCAGTTGTTTGTGCAAAAAGGGTATGCCGTGTTTTGCCCAAACATTAGGGGCTCCACCGGCTATGGCTGGAATTTTTTAGCCGCCAACCGCAACGACTGGGGCGGCAACGATTTTAAGGATGTGATGGCGGGGGTGGATTACCTGATTGCCAACGAAAACATCGATTCAACCCGTATGGGCATATCTGGCTGGTCGTATGGCGGGTATATGGCCGAATGGGCCATTACACAAACCAACCGCTTTAAAGCATCTGTGTCGGGTGCGGGCATGGCTGATTTAGCCAGCGAATTTGGCACGGAGGACAATGCTGCCTACGACCGTTGGTTTTGGGGCACCCCTTACGAACACTTGCAAAATTTTTATAACCATTCGCCAATCACCTACCTAAAGCACGCAAAAACACCCACATTGATAATACAAGGGGAAAACGACCCCATAGACCCAATAGGCCAATCGCAGGAGTTGTACCGTGGTTTGCGGTATTACAACGTACCTACACAACTGGTGCTTTACCCGGGCGAGCCGCATGGTTTTAGAAAAATAAAACATGTTATTGATTATTACACACGCATGCTGGCTTGGTTTGATGAATATGTGCAGTAGTTAGGCCAAAGCATGGGCCTAAGCAAGCCTAAAGTCAATCACTTTTAGCTGTATGTTGCGTTGGCCGTTCCATTCGTTCAAATCAAGGGTAAAAACAAGGTCAATCGGCCGTTGCGTTTGCAGCAGGTGAAATTTTTCGGCCATGCCAAATCCTATACCATTAAACGTGGTGTTGCGTTGCTTTACCACAAAGCGTATGTGCTGCTCCTTTAAAATGCGCGAAAACCCTGTTTCTGTAACGCTTTTCGCCAAAAATACAGGGCGCATATTGTCGGGGCCAAAGGGTTCCATTTGGCAAACAATGTTGTAAAAAGCTTCGTTTATCTCTGTAAGTTCAACCACCGCGTCAATCACTATCTCCGGCACCAAAAGGTCTTCCGTTATGGTGGCCTGCACGGCCGCTTCAAACGCCTCGCTGAACCCCTGCACATTTTCAGGCAGCAACGTCATGCCCGCAGCAGCAAAATGGCCGCCATAGCCAATCAAATACTGGCGGCAAGCATGCACGGCCTCATATAAGTTAAACCCTACCACACTACGCGCGCTGCCGGCAACCACGTCGCCGCTTTTTGTAAGTACCACTGTTGGGCGGTAGTAATTTTCAATCAACCTGCTGGCTACAATACCCACCACGCCTTTATGCCAGGTTTCTTTAAAAAGTACAGTGGTTTTTCGGTTTACAAGGGCTTGGTTGCATTTTATCATAGCCAAGGCCTCCTCGGTAATATTGCTGTCGGCCTGTTTGCGGTCGGTGTTGTCGTTGTGCAGCATTTCGGCGTAGGCCATGGCTTTTTCAAAATCTTTTTCAATCAGCAGTTCCACCACCTTACGCGCGTCGTCCATCCGGCCGGCGGCATTAATCCTCGGCGCCACTACAAACACAAGGTTGTTAAATTGAAGGCTTTTTTGCACGGCTGCCAGTTGTATCAGTGCTTTTAAGCCAGTGCAGGGGTTTTCGTTTACTTTTTTTAAGCCAAAAAAGCCCAATATGCGGTTTTCGCCGGTAACCGGTACTATATCGGCCGCTATGGCTGTGGCCAATAGGTCAAGGTATTGCAGGTAGGTTTCGGCGGGCAGCCCCAGCTCCTCGGCAATGGCATGCATCAGCTTAAAACCAACGCCGCAGCCGCACAGCTCCTTAAACGGGAATTCACAATCAGGCTGCTTGGGGTCGAGTATTGCCACGGCCGGCGGCAGCTCGTCATCAGGCAAGTGGTGGTCGCATATAATAAAATCTATACCCAGCGTTTTGGCATAGCCCACCAATTCAACAGATTTTATGCCACAGTCGAGCGACACAACCAGCGTGTAGCCGTTGCCAAAAGCATAGTCAACCCCAATTTTGCTTACACCGTAACCCTCTTTGTAGCGGTGTGGTATGTAAAAGCCTGTGTTACTGTAAAAAGAGGTTAGGAAACCATAAAAACAGGCAACCGCCGTGGTGCCGTCGGCATCGTAGTCGCCAAAAACCAAAATCCTTTCCCCGTTTGCAATGGCTTGCTGTATGCGTTTTACAGCTTTCAGCATATCCTTCATCAACCAAGGGTCGTGCATACCGGCCAGTTGCGGCCTAAAATATAATTTTGCTTTATCAAATGTATCTATCCCCCTGGTAACCAATATGCCACAAATGGTGCGGTTAATTTTCAACGCCTGGCACAGCATGTCAACCTTTTCAGCCGCCGCAGACAATACCTTCCACCGTTTTTGCCTGCCCCCATCCACTAAAGGAGTTTTTATATGCACGTTACTATTTTGGGGCACTTCATTCATACTATATAAATTTCGGCGTAGTCGCGCCAAGCCAACAACGTATGGTAAGTAGTTGTGTTGTTTACAAATTGGTTAACAATAAATTTAAAGGCACCCGAAAGCCGTTTGCAACGGGTGTTTGGGCAAGTTAATCAAATAGTTCTGTCGGTGGTAAACACAACTAATTCTTCCAACGCATCCCTTACGTCGCTTTGCTCAAAACCATATAAAACATCCAGTGCCTCTTGCTTAAACCCAAGCATTTTTTGTTGGGTATATTGTATGCCTCCGGCATCTTTAACGGCATCAATCACAAATTGAACCTTTTTCTTATTGGTATTCTCATTTTTAATAATATAGATCAACTGCTTTTTTAACGGCTTGGGGCAGTTGTTGAGCGTGTAGATAAGGGGGAGTGTTAATTTTTTTTCTTTTATGTCGTTACCGGTGGGCTTGCCCACGTCTTCATTGCCGTAATCAAACAAATCGTCTTTTATTTGGAAGGCCATGCCCACTTTTTGGCCAAACTGTATCAAGGCCTCTATCTTACCCTCGTCTTTAAAGGTAGTTGAAGCACCGGCCCCGCAGGCAGAGGCTAGTAACGAGGCCGTTTTACTGCCAATAATTTCGTAATAAACGTCCTCATCCAAATTTAAGTTCCTTGATTTCTCCATTTGCAGCAACTCCCCTTCACTCATCATTTTTATAGCTTGGGTTAATATTTGCAAAGGCCGGTAGTCGTTATTGTCAAGGGAAAGCAGCAACCCCTTGCTCAGCAGGTAGTCTCCAACCAGTACGGCCACTTTGTTTTTCCAAAGTGCATTCACGGAAAAAAAGCCCCTTCGCTCCAGCGATTCGTCAACCACATCGTCATGCACCAACGTTGCCGTGTGCAATAATTCAACAAGTGACGCGGCCCGGTAAGTGGAGGGGTTTACATCCCCACCCATACGTGCACAAAGAAACACAAACATTGGCCGCAACTGTTTGCCCTTACGCTTTACAATGTAATGCATTATGCGGTCTAACAGCGGTACTTTGCTCTTTACAGCCTGCCTGAAATGCTCCTCAAATTCAGCCAACTCCCCCGAGATAATTTTTAGCGCTTTTTCCATGTGTAAACTTGCCGCAATATACCATCAAATAAAAATACGGGCATAAAATAAATTGATGCGTGCAGCTAACGAATGTGGAATATTGTCCTTAATAACAAATGAAGCTTTGAAAATTAGCAAAATAAATAGCAAAAATTTGGTATTTCACCACTAATGAGTAAATTTGCAACAACTTATTTTCGGGAAACATTCAATAACAAAACTAAATTTATTACCTATGGCAAGCAAAAAGTACATTTTAGTCATGGCCTTGTTGGCCTTGATGCAGACGGCTGCTTTTGCACAATCATCGCCTGGAAGCGCCAGCGATGCGTACGTTTTCGACTCGTCGAAAGTGAAGACGAAAGATTTACCTCAGTACAACGATTTCCAAAAGAACGTGTACCCTTACCCAGTAAAACCAAAAAGCCAGTTGGAAATTGGCGGTGGTTTCGGTAACGGTTTCGTATTTGGCGACCGCCCTATTTTTTCAAACAAGTACGACGGCGGTATCACTGGCTCTATCTCTATCAGAAAAGCTATCAGCCACATTTATTCCATCAGGGCTGGCTACTCAGGGTCAATGACCACCGTTAACCACGAAGCGTATCCTGGTTACTTCTTTACTTCGGCTAAAAACTTTGCACATTCATTGAATTTGGATTTCATCTTCTCGCTTAGCAGCTTGAGCCCATACAGGGGTAATCCTAAAACAAATGTGTATTTGTTTACCGGTTACGACCTTGTAGCCACTTATGTGCAAAAGCAAGCAGGCAACAGCCAAATAGGCTTTATGTACCATAACTATTATTACAACCGCAGCAGCTCTATCACCACTTTTGGCGGTACTGCTAACGCAGCGGGTGTTAAAGATTGGCATTTGATACATGCTTACAGCTTGGGTGGCGGTATTACCTTTAAGCTGAATGATAAATTTAACTTAGGCTTGGAAGAAAGGTTGATTATTCCTTTTGTTTATAACGACAATTTGGATGGTAATGCAATTGCAGGCAACCCAGGCGACAAATGGAGCTACAGCACAATACGCTTAAACATGAACATTGGCAACCCTGCCACACATGTTGCGCCATTGTGGTGGATTAACCCCAACAACTATGTGTACAGTGAGCTTAACAAACCTAGCCACTTGAAAGTATTGCCTATACTGCCTGATGCTGACGGCGATGGCGTTACTGACCAGTTTGACCTTGAGCCAAACACACCAGCTGGCGCACCAGTTGATGCACATGGCCGCGCTAGGGATACTGACGGTGACGGTGTACCTGACTTTAGGGACAAGGAAATATTGACTCCGCAAAGCTGTTTCCCTGTAAATGCTGACGGTGTTGGCACATGCCCAGAACCTGCTTGCTGCAAGGAAAATGCGCAGAAAATTAAGGATATTCAAGAGGAAATAGAAAACGGCCGCAATGCATGTACTCTGCAAAGCTTGCCGAGCATAGCCTTTAAACCAGGCAGCTATAAATTGAGCAAAGATGCACAGGCGATATTGAATACTGCTGCTGCACAATTGAAAGCCAATCCTAAGTGTAATGTTAGGGCGGTTGGTTATGTAACCGACGCTACTAAAAAAGCACAACAGTTAAGCTACGATAGGGTTAACTCTATCATCAGGTACTTGGTTGAAAAACAAGGTATTTCTGAAGGCCGTATCATTTTCGACTACCAACAAACTGGTACATCTAACAGTGTTGATTTGCAACCTACTAAAGATAAAGAAGGTCTTAACGTGGTTCCCCCACCACCAGCACCTAACTTTAGGTCTAACAAATAAGCAGTAAAACGCTTTACATAGTAAAGGGGCTATTCGAAAGAATAGCCCCTTTTTTTGTGCCTACCATTGGAGGCGTAGGGGTAATGATTTTAATAGGTTGCAGCATAGCAACATTGCGCAAAGGCACCAATAGCCACACTACGGTTTACGCGTAAAATAAAGTAAAGTTGTGTATCGGTAAATGTCAGCGTGTTAGCCGCCCAATACGTGGTGGCTTTTTAGATGCACCCCGGTAAGCTGTAGGGCAAACGCACCTTTTACCAAATTAAAAGCCTGTAGAGCGGCTTCCTGATAAGCCAAACCGCCCAGCGGGTGTATGTTACTTATGCAGTTGCGGCTTTCATCGGTATTGCCTATGGCGGGGTTGTACGTAATATATATACCCATGCTGTGCGGGGAACTTAGGCCTGGCCGCTCCCCTATTAATATGATGCTTAGCCTGCTATTTAACAGTGCGCCAACCTCATCGCTAATGGCCACCCTTGCCTGCCGGGCAATACACAACGGTGCCACAGAAAAGCCCGCACCTGCCAACAGGGGCAAAAAGGCAGCCAACACCGCGGGTGCATGCAACTGTACCGCTTGGGCAGAAAGCCCGTCAGCCACCATAATGGCAACATCATACCTATTTGAGCCGGCAGCATCCTTGGCCAATTGTTTTGAGGCATCGCACAACTGCCGCCCCCAGTCGGGCCGCTGTAGGTATTCTTGGCGGGTCTCGGCGCGGCTTTTTAAGCGCAGCACGGGCAAAGCAGGCAACAATACCTGCAAGGCAGCGGCCATTGGCTCTTCGTCAAGGGCGGTATAAACAGCATCGCGCGCACGGGCATGGTCGGCCCTAAACAGTAGGTTTTCTGCCAACGGAATAGCCGTGCCAGTTTTGCCAACGGCAATTCGGGCATTGGTAAACTGCCGCAGCCTTCCCCAAGCATCCTTTTGTATAAAATTTCCGTCAACCGGTTTCAATGCATCCACGTTACACGTTTTTTAGTAGCCTGTGGCTTGGTGCCACGGTTAATAAATTGCTTTCACCATCCATAATGCCCTGCCTTACCAGCCATTGCTCAAACTCGGGCGCAGGGCGTAAACCCAGTATGTTGCGGGCATACAACGCATCGTGGAAGGAGGTTGATTGGTAATTGAGCATAATATCGTCAGCACCCGGCACCCCCATTATAAACGTGCAGCCGGCCACTGCAAGCAGGGTAAGCAGGTTATCCATGTCGTCTTGGTCGGCCTCGGCATGGTTGGTGTAACAAATATCCACCCCCATGGGCAGGCCCAACAGCTTGGCGCAAAAATGGTCTTCCAAAGCGGCCCGTATTATTTGCTTGCCGTCAAACAGGTATTCAGGCCCAATAAAACCCACCACGGTGTTTACCAGCAGCGGGTTGAATTTTTTTGCCACCGCATACGCCCTGGCCTCACAGGTTTGCTGGTCGATACCTTCGTGGGCATTGGCCGACAGCGCGTTGCCCTGCCCTGTTTCAAAATACATAACATTGTTGCCTATGGTACCCCGGTTAAGGCTAAGCGCTGCTTGGTAAGCCTCCTGCAGCAGCGAAAGGCTGATGCCAAAACTGCTGTTTGTTTTTTGGGTGCCCCCTATGGATTGAAACACCAAATCAACCGGCACGCCTTGGTTTATCAAGCCAATGGTGGTGGTAACATGGCTTAGCACACAGGACTGGGTGGGTATTTGGTAGTTCTCCCGCAACTCATCAATCATATACAATAAAGTGGCCACGGCCTCGGGGTCGTCGGTGGCAGGGTTAATACCAATCACCGCATCGCCGCTGCCGTACAACAAGCCATCTACCATGCTGGCGGCTATGCCCTTGGGGTCATCAGTGGGGTGGTTGGGCTGCAGCCTGGTTGATAGGCGGCCCCCCAACCCTATCGTATTGCGGAATTTGGTAACCACGCTGCATTTTTTTGCCACGGCAATCAAGTCTTGGTTACGCATCAGCTTGCTTACGGCTGCGGCCATTTCCGGCGTAATGCCGGGCGAAATGGCCTGTATGGTGGTTGTGCTGGCCTCAGCACTTAACAGCCAATCGCGCAGGCCGCCCGCCGTTAAGTGGCTAACCGGCGCAAAGGCTGCGGCATCGTGGCCATCCATAATAAGCCGGGTTACCTCGTCTTTCTCATAGGGTATCACGGCTTCGGCCAAAAACGTTTTCAATGGCACATCGGCCAGTGCCATTTGGGCCGCCACCCTTTCCATATAAGTATCAGCGGCAAGGCCAGCCAACACGTCGCCCGATCGCAGGGGCGATGCTTTTGCCAGCAAGGTGGCCAAACTGGGGAATGTATATACAATTCCTTGTATCGTGCTTCGGTAAGCCATGGGCAAAAATACGTTTAATTCATTCAGGCACAACCATTATGGCATAGGCTCTGTGGCCTGTAAAACAGCATTGTCTAATTTTTGTTTATGCTTACCCGCCAACATAAACATGCCAAGGCATAAAGCCAGCCCTACAAAAAACCAAATGGTTAGCAAACTGTAGTACCAAGTTATTGCGGCAAGGCCCACAGTTGACAGCAACAATGCCACCGCAGGAAAGTATGGGTACAACGGCACGGTAAAAGGCCGTTGCATACCCGGCTGCCGCCTGCGCAACACAAAAAGGCTTACCATGCTTACGATATACATTGCCAAGGCCCCAATTACTGACAGGGTAATAATACTATCCATATTGGCCGTATAAATGGCAATAATACCCGTTATGCCGCCCACCACAAGGGCCCAGTGCGGGGTTTGGAAGCGCAGGTTTACCGATGCCAGCCCACTGGGCAAAAACCCGCTGCGGGCTAATGCAAATATTTGCCGGGAGCAACCCGTGATTATACTGTGGAAGGAAGCAATTAGCCCAAACAAGCCGATACCTGCAAACAGCTTTGTAAAACGGCTGCCTTCGCCCAGCACCAAACTGATGGCCTTGGGCAAAGGGTAGTCAATATTGGCCAACAGGCTCCAATCGGTTATACCGCCGGTGCACAACATAACGCCAATGGCCAATAAAACCAGGGTGAGTATACCGTAAATGTACCCTTGGGGTATGTTTCGGCGTGGGTCTTTCACCTCCTCGGCTACCATGGCAACCCCCTCAATGCACACATACAGCCAAATGGCAAAGGGCATGGCATGAAAAATACCCTCCACCCCGGTAGGCAAAGGGTTGTGGCTAAAATTTGCCCAGGCAAAATGCGGGCCTGTAATACCCATGAATATACACAGCTCCATAACCGCCAATAGGGTAACGAACAGGTTAAACTGTGCTGACTCCTTAATGCCAAGCAGGTTAATGCCCGTAAAAACAATATAACAAGCGCAGGCCGTAAGCTTTACATCCAACACGGGGTATAAAAAATGCATGTAAGCCCCCAAAGCCATGGCTATGGCGGGTGGAGCGATTAAAAACTCCACTAACGTGGCATACCCCGCAATAAAACCACCTATGGGGCCGAGTGCTTTGTATGAATATGCAAAGGGGCCGCCTGCATGCGGTATAGAGGTGGTAAGCTCAGTAAAGCTAAAAATAAAGGTAATGTACAACACCGTTACAATAAGGGTGGCTATCAACATGCCCACCGCGCCCGAACTTGCCCAGCCCAGGTTCCAGCCAAAATACTCACCCGAAATAACCAGGCCCACGGCCAGGGCCCACAAATGCAGAGGGGTTAAAACTTTTTTAAGTTGCGCAGTTTTTTGCATTAATAAAAAATATATGTGTATTATTTTACGCTTACGGGGTTAAATTACGCCTAAATGGGCAATTACCACAATTATACCACAGAAAATATATAACTGAAAGTGGATAGCAATAAAGCCACTTTCTACAAGTGTTAAAACAATAGCTTAATGCAACATCGCATTAAAGCCCTGCCGCATGTATTAATATTACACAGCCAAATAAATAATGCCTACCCGCTATTTGGCTTACTCGCCTTTGCTTGTATTTTCACCAACAAAGCTTATCATCGTATTGACCGCCCTTTATGGTAGTTGTTGGTGAAAACACTCAACAACGGCGAAGAACAATCGGTTGTCAAACCAAAAAGCGGATAGTTATTAAATAAATACCCGCCATTGTTCAATAAGTCGTATCCCTTCCCTGTTACACCCCTCAAAAAGGGCCAACGAAACACGTTGTTTGCCAACAATCAACCGTATAGCTTGATTGAGCATATAGATTTACCGATATTTGCCTATGACCTTTAAAACTCTGCAAGCTTGAAACTATTTATAAAATACATGGTGAGCATCCGTTGCAAAATGATTGTGAAGGCCGAGCTGGAGAAACTTGGCTTGCAATTTACCGCCGTTGATTTGGGTGAAGCAAACATTACGGGGCCATTAACCACGGAACAATGGCAGTTGCTTAAAACAAGGCTGTTACAATCGGGTTTGGAACTGATGGATGACAAAAAAGCCATGCTGATTGAAAAGATAAAAAACGTGATTGTAGAAATGGTACACTATTCGGATGAACTGCCCATCGTAAAAAATTCAGAATACATAAGCGATAAACTTGGCCATGACTACACCTACCTGGCAAACCTATTTTCAGAAGCTACCGGCACCACCATTGAACATTTTATAATAGCTAACAAAATAGAAAAAGTAAAGGAATTACTGCTGTACGACGAGCTTTCGCTTACCGAAATCTCGTACAAACTTAATTACAGTAGCGTAGCACATTTATCCACTCAATTTAAAAAGGCCACGGGCTTAACACCCACCTTTTTTAAACAACTGAAAAACAAAAAACGTATCAACCTTGAGAATGTGTGAATAATGTAAACTTTGCCGGTTGTTGTGTAACAACCGAACGCTTAATCAATACCACCTTTGCACAATTGCAGTAAGCCTTAACAACACTTTAAATACAGCCTAAAAAATAAGGCAAATAACATCTGCATTATAATGGCTGCAGCCTGTTTTGTAAAAACGGTGGCTAAAACCGCCAATGCAAAAAACACAAATCAACCGCTCTCTTGTAAGCACAACAAGGCAAGCAGCCCTATGTTACGCAGCGTAAAAAAATGCACAAAAATTGCTAGGTAAAATAGACACGAAAAAGGAAAAATTAACCAAAGCCAATTAGTGCCAAACACCAACAAAAATTGAAAATCTACATTAAATACATGGTAAGCTTACGGTGCAAAATGATTGTAAAATCAGCACTGGAAAACCTAGGTATTGCGTATGGCACCATTGATTTAGGTGTTGTGGAGGTGAAAAGACCGGTTACCGAAGAAGAACGAACCAAATTGCATGATGCCCTGATAATATCGGGCTTACAGCTACTGGATAACAAAAAAGCGGTATTGGTCGAAAAAATTAAAACCATCGTTATTGAAATGATCCATTATGACGAAGAATTGCCCAAAATAAAAAACTCTGATTACATCAGCCAAAAGCTTGAACACAACTATACCTATTTGGCCAACCTATTTTCCGAAGCCACCGGAACTACGATTGAGCACTTTATAATAAAACATAAAATTGAAAAAGTAAAAGAACTATTGCTGTATGATGAGCTTACGTTAACCCAAATTTCTTACAGGCTCAAGTATAGCAGTGTGGCACATTTATCAAATCAATTTAAAAAAGAAACCGGCCTAACCCCTACTTTTTTTAAAAAGCTGCAGGACAAAAGGCGCAATAACCTAGAAAATGTGTGAATGATGTAACAATAACCGAAAATTCTGTAACAACGGAAACACTTAAGTGCGTGATCTTTGTACAGTGAGATAGTAAAAAAGGCAAGGAAAAATGATAAAGAAAGAATAACAGAAATAAGTGCTAACCTTTTTGATGGGCATAAAAATAGTATAGACACCGCGAGTTAAATATAACGGCCGTTAAAGGCTAACCTATGTTGGGAAGGGTAAAAGGCACCACGCATCTGCGGGGTGCTTTTTTTTAACAAATAAAATAAATAATTATGTTAACAAGAAGATTAGGCATTTATATGGACCACCAACATGCCAACCTGCTGGACCTTACCACAGGCACTATGGAAACAAGCCATGTGGGTTCGACATTTACCCACGAAGAAAAAGTGGATACCTTGGAAAAAAGTGAAGCACTTAATCACCACGCCGAACAACACGAAGAAGCAACCTATTATAAGCAACTGAGCCGCGTTATTTTACAATATAACGATGTATTATTGTTTGGCCAAACCCAAGCAAAAACAGAGCTATTCAATATACTAAGGGCCAACCACCAATTTGAAAAAATAAAAATTGACGTTAAGCCTTCAGACCGGCTGACGCCAAACCAACAGGAGGCCTTTGTGCGTGAATATTTTGCGAAGGAGTTAAGCTAAATATGCCCTTAAAAAAACACACACATGGTCGAAAAGTTGCTGCCTGCGAAACTATTGCCGAAGGAAACACTTGGCAGGTCGGTGTTAAAAACAGTGAGCTACAGGCTGGTGATTTTGATACTAGACTTTATTGCTATTTATCTATTTACCGGCAAAATAAAAGTGGCAGTTGGCTTTATGATTGTTAGCAATGTTTACACAACCCTATGCTATTTTCTGCATGAACGCATTTGGAACCGGATTAAATGGGGTAAGGCAGCCTATAAGAGCACAACACGGTAACGCTTCTGTTTTCAGCACTACCATTTTTCACATTATTACTTACCAAAAATCAGTAAGCAAAAAACATACTAAAAAACCTATGGGCTATTTATCGCCCATAGGCCATTACCCAACCAAGCAACAATGTGTGAATGATGCAATTATTTTAAATAATTGTATAACAGCCAAAAGCCTTTGACTACGCACCTTTACAAGATGTTTGCACAACTACCATTTAAGCTTAATACAATATTCAGCAGCCACAGCAATAACTACGAAACCGAGGAGGCAGTGCTGCAGGTTCAGTTAATTTTTGCATCAAATTCGCACGCCCAATATTCCAACGGCAATAGTGCAAAACCAGCAACGATGGATGTTATTCCTTACATGCCAGCAAGCAACGAAAGGTTCTACAGTATTATAGCAGCTTTTTAAATATAATCGTGTATTTGGTATACAATGCGCTAAAAAGTAATGTTTTCAATAATCGCGAAACAATATACGCATAAAACAACAAAAAAAATTATTGTATGTACAAAACAAAGCTTACCCTTGCCACCGCAACAGTGTTGGCCGGGTTATTTTTTACAGGCTGCCAGTCCGCAGATGACAAGGTAGCGTCTGCACAGGCAAAAGTAGAGACCGCCAATGAGAACTTGGCCACCGCACAAAACAATGCAGATTCGGCTGCGCAGCGGGCTGCCAGTGCAGAGGAATGGGCCATTTTCAGGAACGAAGCCGAAGCGAAAATTAAAAGCAACGAGATACGTATTGCCGCCTTGAAAATGAAAATGAGGAAACCGATCAACCAATTCGACACAGCCTATGCCAACCGTGTTGATACCCTGGAAAGCCGAAATACAACTATGCAAAGCCGGATTGACACCTATGCAAAAAAGCAAGACGCATGGGCGGCATTTAAGCTGGAATTTAACACTAAGATGGGCGAGCTGGCAAATGCATTGGATGATATAGGGCACCAGCATAAAAATTAAGAAAACCAGATGGTTATCAGCAGCTTGTAGGTTGTGCTATTTGACGATTGCAAAAAAACAAACAAACAATATGGATTCCGGCGAAATTGAAAAATCAAAAATTCTTATCACGGTTGAGATAATTGAATACGTACCCAACTCGGTGGTTATAAAAACCATCTTAAAAAAATCAACCGGCAATATCAGTGTAATGTCGTTCGACAGCGGTGAGGGCCTCACTGAAAAAACAAGCCCGTTCGACACATTTGCGCAGATAATTGAGGGCGATGCCGAAATTGTCATCAACGGAACTTCCAACAAGTTAAAAACAGGCCAATCAATTGTAATACCGGCCCATGCACTCAACTATATAAAGCCTAATGGCCGCTTTAAAATGATTTCAACCATTATTAAAAGCGGCTATGAATAGTTGGAAGTTATAAAATGGGTATTGGCACCAATAATGCCGTTATCATAATAATTTTACTACAATACATCAATATGGCAATGCCCGGGGATAAATTTAACAATGTCCGCGGGCATTGCCATTTAATAAAACGCCACGTGCATGACCTACACCATCGGGCCACAGGAAAACCTACTTATTGGCACTAAACCCATATAATACCGTTTAAATATGTGAATAATGTAATTTGTTCATATAGTTGTGTAACAACCATACCACAAATGCAACGCACCTTTACATAGTAACACTTCAGTTACAAAAAACACAACTACCATGAAACAATCACCAACCACCGCTTCAATTTGCATCAAAGGTTCTACCAAAGGCAAAAAAATACGCATTGAGTGAACAAACCAAAACGTGCTAAAACAATTTTTTTTGCAAACCACATAGCACCAACCTATCTTATAAACAAAGTTCAGGCCAATATATATGGTGTGCAAAAAAACATCGGTTTCCTAACAATTGTGTTGTACAATTTATTGGATACTAAATGGGGCAGATTTTTTTACAACATGCTTACTTCCTAAAAACGGGTGTTTTTCACATAACACAAAAAACAAAAACAATGAGCAATCTACTCTACTTAGTAGCAGTCATCTTAATTATTTCTTGGGCGGTGGGCTATTTTGCTTACGGAACCGGCGGCCTTATACATGTGCTACTGGTAATTGCCGTAATAGCTATTTTAGTTAGGGTTATACAGGGCCGTAACATTCTTTAACCATATTATTTTTAATACAATAAAACTAACATTATGAAATCTTGGAAAGTTACCATTGGCGTTTTAGTAGGCTTTACATTAGGTGCATTAATTGGTGTTTTATTTGCACCATATTAGCCAAAGCATTGTATTTACCGTTAACCGCAGCGCGCCAACACCTGCTTTAAAAACAACATGGTGGCCGCTGCCCGCCCGCGATGTTATAATGCTACCCCATGGCATGTTATTGCGCAATTAAATAATGGCGGCATAAGCCATCAACCATCCAGCCAAACAATACCCGTTTCTATTTCAACGCAGGCCTCATAGGCTTATAAACCTGCATGTGGCAGTTATTGTATATTTTTACCGCTGTAAAAGTTAACCAAGCAGGTATTGTATGAGCAACTATTCAACCGCCTACAACATACCCAAAGGGTATTCGGGCCTTCGCACCGCCGTACGGTCGTACCGGTTTTTAAAAGACCCGATTAACTTTATTTGTAACAACATGCAATTGTACGGCGGCTCATATTCGGCAAAGCTGCCGCAATACCCCAACTTCATCCTAACCCAAGACGCGGCGTTTATCAACTACGTGCTGCGGGATAACCATACCAATTACCATAAATCGCCGTTAAGTTCGGGCAGGGCGGCCCAATACCTTGGCAAGGGCATGCTGTTTATCAACGGGGATGAATGGCTTAAACAGCGGCGCTTGGCCCAGCCCGGCTTTCACCGCGAAAAAATACAAGGCCTTTACCACACCGTGGTTAAGGCCATTGATGAATATTTGGCCACTATGCCTGTGGGCCTTGTTGACATGTACCCCCTGCTGTACCGCCTTGCTTTTAATGTGATTATAAAATCGCTGTTCGATATTAACCTGTCGCCAGAAACCATGCAACTGCTTTCCGGCAATTTTAGCGAAATCCAAGACTTTGTGATGAAGGATGTAAACCAGCCCTTCCGCCGGCCGTTTTACGCTATAACCGGTGCCGAGCGGAAAACAATGAAAAAATCGGAAGAAATACGGACAATATTTAGTGGCATCATACAAAGCCGTAAAGCAGCCCTTGCAGCGGGTGAGTCGTTTAACGATTTGTTGGACATGCTTATGCAAGCCACCTATGAAGACACTGGGTTGCCCATGCCAGAAGAACAGTTGATTTACGAGCTGCTTGTACTAATGTTTGCCGGGCACGAAACAACCGCCAATGTGCTGTCATGGATGTTATACCTGCTTTCGGTTAACCCGGCCGTTTTAAAAAACCTTACCAATTGTGTGCAACAAACCGATGTTTTAAGCTGCCCGCGCAACGAATACCTGAATGCTGCCATAAACGAAACGATGCGCCTTTACCCGGCGGCTTGGATAACAGACCGTGAGGCCTTAACGGACGATGGTTTTGGCGAATACCGCTACCCCAAAGGCACCATCATCATCCCATTTTTTTATGGTACCCACCGCGACAAGGCCGTTTGGCCTGATGCCGACACCTATAACCCAAGCAGATTTTTAGACGAAAACGGCAAAGCGCAGAAGTTTAAAAATTACTTTCCGTTTGGTGCCGGCCCGCGCTTATGCATTGGCAATAATTTCGCCATGGCCGAAATGGCATTTTTTCTGCATGCCTTCCTAAACCATTTTACCATACAACCAACCGGACAAGTACCAAAAATGAAGCCGCTGCTTACGCTGCGGCCTGATAAAGTTATGTTACAGGTGGCGCGTAAGGGTTAACGGACTATAAGTATTTAAATTAATGCTACTTTGAAACATCCAATAAGCGCCTTAGCAAAATTGAATTTTTGGGGAATATTATTTAAGCACTTGGCGCCTTGGCGCGACATACAGCTTCGCCTCTGGCGAAGCCAGCGTTATTATATCGCGCAAAAACACCAAGGCGCAAAAGCCCAAAATACTATTGCAAAATATCTGTCGAAGCAGCCTAAAAACCATTTCTTGTAATGGTACATTACAGTTACGTAAAATAATTTTCACTGCTTAAAAGAGTGCTTCGGGGCAATATCGCTATCCACATCAAAACCCACCGAGCCAAACCATCCTCGCGGCTTATTTTCTTTCAAAAACCACTTTGCCACCCACAACGGTGGTAACCACTGTAATGTTATAAATGTCGGTCGGGTTAACAGCAGTGGGGTCCTTGTCAACCACAATCATATCAGCCAACTGGCCGGGCAGTATGCGCCCTTTGGTGTTTTCTTCAAAAGTGGTGTATGCACCCGCGTATGTATAGGCTTTAATGGCATCCTCGGGGCTAATGCATTGGCTTTTACCTATTACTTGGCCTTGTTTGGTTTGCCTGTTTACCGCACTGGCAAGGCGCAACATTGCACCATAGCCTGAAATTGGCGCATCCGAGTGCAGTGCAAACAATATACCCATGTCCAGTGCCGTTTTTGTGGGGTGTATCATCTCCATCCTTTTTTCGCCATACACGCGCAGTTTCTCACCCAACTCATACATATAACAATGAAAAACCGGTATTACACTGTCTTTTTTAATCCGTCCGAGTATTTCCGGGTTAGTTATGCTGCAATGCTCAATGCGGTGGCGGGCATCGGCACGGTAGTCGGTTTGCTGGGCCTTTTCAATGGCATTCAACAACATGTCAATCTCCCTGTCGCCATTGCTGTGGCAGGCAATCTGTAGCCCTGCCGCGTGTATTTTACGCACCACACTGTCCAGTTGCGCTTGGCTACGCGCCGGTGGTATGCCGTAATAGTCTTTTTTTCCCGTGCGTGGGTTAATGGTGTCGTAGGGTTCGTATAGCCAGCAAGTTTTACCGCTAAGGGAGTTGCCGTGTACCAGCTTTATGCCCTGTATGCGCAAGTAATCGTTTTGCACGCGCGGTATTTTTCCGCTTATCACTTCATCAAGGTAGTCAACGCCTATCAGCAGGTTAAACCGAATGGGAAAATGCTCTTCGGCCAATTGTTGGTATACGCCCACTTTTTCCGGGGTGGTCCAAGCGTCGCCCAGGCTGGTAACGCCGGCGGCCAGCAGGTTGTTAAAATAAAGCTTGTAGCCGGCCAGCTCTTCTTTGGCTGACGGCTTGGGCGGGTAAATTATTTTGTTTGATTTGCCTAACAGGCCCATGGCAGTTTCCTTGCATACGCCGTCTGGCCTACCGTTCTTGTCACGCTCAAAGGCACCGCCCGCAGGGTCTTTCGTATTTTCGTCAATCCCGTTTATCTGCAATAAAAATGAATTTGCCGCGGCCAGGTGGCCACTAATATGGCCTATCAAAATGGGGTGTTCTGTGCTGGCCTTGTCAAGGCTGTCCCGCACCGGCTGCCCGCCCAATGCGGTTTCGTTATAGCCTTGCCCACGTATCAACATGCCATTGGGGGTAATGGCAGCCTTGCGCTGCAGCAAGTGTATCAGGCTGCCCATGCTGGTAACAGTATCCAGCGCCAAGGTGGCATATGGTGCCTCAAAAGGGTATACGGCCTCAGGGTGCTGGTGTACATCGTTAAAGCCGGGCATCACCGTTTTACCTGCCAGGTCCACCACCTTTGTTTGTTTGCCAATGTATTTTCTAACGGCCGCTGTAGTACCAACCGCGCGTATCTTATGGTCTTTTATGGCAACAGCCTCTGCCCTGTCACCATATTGCCGCAGGGTAATTATGTTGCCGTTGGTAAGCACCAAATCGGCCTGCTGGCCAAAAAGCATACCGCAGGCCAAAACCAGTGCAAGTGTTATAAAAGCCTTAGCCATTCGTTTTTTTTACATAGATACTGGTTGTATACCAAATTGCAACCCATTACCGGTTAGCAAATCATTAAATGTAATGGCTTGGGTAAGCCTTGGTGGCTTGGCTATGGAAAAAAAACTACGAAAATTAAAAAAAACATCTACCAACTTTGAGCAAAACAAACAACAGCTGGGCTGGGCATAAAACAGCGGCAAAATATTTTTTTAATTAATTGTCAATACAACATTTATTTATTTACATTTGGCCACTGCATAGGAGACTTGCTTTATGAATGATCAATTTGTTATAGGGGTAGATTACGGAACCGATTCAGTTCGCTCAGTGATTATTGATGCAACCAACGGGGCAGAAATTGCCGCATCCGTTTTTGCTTATCCCCGCTGGCGCGATGGGCTGTATTGCATTCCGCACGAAAACCAGTTCAGGCAGCACCCGCTGGATTATGTGGAAGGCTTACAGGCCACTATTAAGGATTGCCTGCACAAAGCGGGCCCCACCGTGGCAAAAAATGTAAAAGCCATATCGGTAGATACTACCGGCTCAAGCCCTGTGGCGGTGGACAAGCATGGCACCCCGCTGGCTCTGCTGCCCGAGTTTGAGCAAAACCCCAATGCAATGTTTGTGTTGTGGAAAGACCATACTGCTACCGGCGAAGCGGCTGAAATAAATGCCCATGCCGAAAAATTTGACATCAACTATTTACAATACGTGGGCGGCATCTACTCATCGGAGTGGTTTTGGGCCAAGCTGCTGCACATACTAAGGGCCGATGAACAAATGCGCCAGCATGCATACTCTTTTGTGGAGCATTGCGATTGGGTACCATTTTTATTGACCGGCGGCACAGACGTGCACCAAATGAAACGCGGCGTATGTTCGGCAGGCCACAAAGCTTTATGGGCTGCTGAATACGGCGGTTTGCCACCGAATGATTTCTTTTCAACCCTAGACCCTTTACTTAATGGTTTTACCAGCCGACTGTTTATTGAAACGTTTACTGCCGATAAACCGGCCGGAATTATTAGCGCCGAATGGGCCGAAAGGCTGGGCCTACCTGCCACCGTGGTAATTGGCGTAGGCGCTTTTGATGCGCACATGGGTGCCGTAGGCGGCCAGATTGAACCTTACCACCTTAGCAAAGTAATGGGCACAAGCACCTGCGATATGCTGGTGGCCCCGTTGAACGAGGTGGAAGGCAAGCTGATTAAAGGCATTTGCGGCCAGGTGCCAGGCTCGGTAATACCGGGTATGATGGGTATGGAAGCCGGGCAAAGTGCCTTTGGCGATACATACGCCTGGTTTAGGAACATTCTTTCATGGCCGTTAAATAATTTGCTGAAGCAGTCTGCCGTTATTGATGCTGCCACTGCCAGCTTACTGCAAAAAGAAATAAGCGATAAAATAATAGGGGCATTAACCACAGCGGCAGCGCAACTGCCATTACAGGTAAACGATGAGCTTGCGGTTGACTGGCTTAATGGCCGCCGCACGCCCGATGCCAACCAGTTGCTGAAGGCCGTGGTTGCCGGGTTAAGCCTGGGTACCGATGCCCCGCGCATTTTTAAAACGCTGGTGGAGGCTACCTGCTTTGGTGCCAAAGCCATTGTTGACAGGTTTAACAGCGAAGGCGTACCCGTTAAGGGCCTGATAGGCCTGGGTGGTGTGGCCCGCAAATCGCCATACATTATGCAGGTAATGGCCGATGTAATGGATATGCCCATCCGTATACACCGGTCGGAGCAAACCTGCGCCGTTGGTGCCGCCATGTTTGCCGCCACCGCCGCAGGCATTTATACCAGGGTAGAAGATGCAATGGCCGCCATAGGCCAGGGCTTTGATGCGGAATACACCCCCAACAAAGCGAATGTGGCCCTGTATGCCGCACGCTATGCTAAGTATAAGGCGCTGGGGGAAACGGTGAGCTAGGGGGGTAAGTCCATAGTGAGGGAGCCGGTCCATAGTCGATGGTCCATGGTCCATAGGGAGAGAGCCAGTCCATGGTCGATGGTCCATAGTCCATAGGAAAACGAGCACGAGGGGGAGGAGAGCCAGGCCAAGGGAAAACGAGCACGAGAGAAGTGGGGAAGTGAATCGTCGGTAACTCGAAAAAATAAACTAATTGATATTGTTCTTTTCATAGGCTGTTAAATGCAAGCTATGAACTTGAAGACTTGAACTGTAAAAGAAAAAAATATCGTTCTTACTACGGGCCATGTACAATGGACTATGAACGAAGCAAAACAAAAACATATCGTTCTTTCTATGGACTATTGACCATGGACTATGGACTAAACGAAACCCATGAGCAAATACGACGCAATACAACAGGCAGCTTACGATGCAAATATGCAGTTGCCTAAATTAGGGCTGGTATTATTTACGTTTGGTAATGTTAGCGCGGTTGACCGTACCGAAGGTGTTTTTGCCATTAAGCCAAGTGGTGTGCCTTACGAGGAACTTACCCCCGGCAAAATGGTGATTGTAGATTTTGATGGCAAGGTGGTGGAAGGCGGTCTGCGGCCATCGTCCGATACAAAAACGCATGCCGTGCTGTACAAACACTGGGAGCATATCGGCGGCATTGTGCATACACACTCCACTTACGCCACCGCATGGGCACAGGCACAGCGCGATATACCCATTTTTGGCACCACCCATGCCGACCATTTAACGGTGGATGTGCCTTGCGCGCCACCGATGGATGATATTATGATACAGGGCGATTACGAACATGAAACGGGCTTCCAGATAATGCATTGCTTTGAAGAAAGGGGCCTTAGTTACCAGGAGGTGGAAATGATACTGGTAGGCAACCATGCGCCTTTTACCTGGGGCAAAACACCTGCCAAAGCTGTGTACAACAGTGCGGTGCTGGAGGCGGTGGCCCAAATGGCGCAGCTAACGGAGAGTATTAACCCCAAAGCGCCACGCCTCCAGGATTCGCTTATCAAAAAACATTTTGAACGTAAGCACGGCCCCAACAGTTATTACGGCCAGTAAACTATTTAACCCTGCCAAAGGGTATAACACAACACATTAGCCATAAAGCGTAACAACATTATGTACCGTAGTATTGCCTGCTTTTTTACCGCATTTTTCATGTGCGCTGCTTTTGTGCAGGCGCAGCCAAACAGCAGCATTGCCGCCACGCCCCCCATGGGCTGGAACAGCTATAACTGCTACGGCTCCGCCGTGCATGAGGATGAGGTGAAGGCCAATGCCGATTATGTGGCGCAGCACCTTATGCAGTATGGCTGGCAGTACATTGTGGTGGACTTTTTATGGTCGTACGATAACCCGCCGGGCAGCACCATAGGCAACCCTTTTCAGCGCAACCTGGAGGATGGATCCTTTGTGCCCTGGTTAACTATGGATGCGTATGGCCGCCTGTTACCGCAGCCCAATAAATTCCCCTCGGCGTTTGGGGGCAAGGGCTTTAAACCGCTGGGCGATTATATACACAGCCTGGGCCTTAAGTTTGGCATACATGTAATGCGCGGCATACCCCGCCAGGCGGTATGGGCAAAAACACCAGTGCTTGGTACCAAAGGCATTACGGCAGATATGATTGCCGATACCTCTTCCACCTGCGCGTGGATGAACCACATGAACGGCCTCAATATGCTAAAACCCGGTGCGCAGGAATACCTTAACTCAATACTGGCGCTGTACAGCGATTGGGGTGTTGATTTTATTAAGGTGGATGATATTTCGCGCGAGTACAGCACGCTGGAAATTGAGGGCTACAAAAAAGCCATTGACAATACGGGCAAAAATATTGTGCTGAGCCTTTCGCCGGGTGCAACACCCTTGGTAAAAGCACAGCACTTAACGCAATACGCCAATATGTGGCGCATGGCTGATGATTTTTGGGATAACTGGAAAGAAATTTTGCAGATGATGAAGTTTGCAAAGCAATGGCAGGGTATTGGCGGCCCCGGCCACTGGCCTGATTGTGATATGCTCCAGGCGGGCAAGCTTAGCAAACGCGGCCCCGTGGGCCCGGAGCGGTACAGCCGTTTTACGGTGGATGAACTGTACACGCACATTACTTTTTGGAGCCTGTACCGCAGCCCGCTCATGCTGGGCGGCAACCTGCCCGAAAACAGGCCCATTGAAGAAAAACTTTTTACCAACCCCGAAGTAATAGCCGTTAACCAGCAGGGCAGCAGCCCCAGGGAACTGTATAAAAACGACAACAGTTGGGTATGGATATCCAATGCGCCTGGTGGTGGTTGGTACATTGGCCTGTTTAATATTGGTGAGCAGGCGCATAGTGTTAACATAGATGCCGCACAGCTTGGCATAAAAACAAAATTTACGGTACGCGATATTTGGAAGCAGGCCGATTTGGGCCAGTTTAAAAAAACGTTCGGGCAAAATATTCCCCCGCATGGTTGTATGCTACTGAAAGTGGCGGCGTTGCGGTAAGGAGGATGGGGACGATGATTTGGGACGGGGATTTGGGTGGATGGATGGGATTAATAGATTGAGGGACGATGATTTGGGACGGAGATTTGGGTGGATAGTAAGGATTAGGAGGACGGAGATTTGGGTGGATAGTAAGGATTAGGAAGATGGATTGTGGGATGATAAATAATGATATTGTTGGCTGAATAATATGATTGTATTGCCTGGGCACGATGCTGAAATTGCTGCATAAAAGCCACATAGTGGCGATATGTTAGTAGGATGAGCGCGCGAAAGCAAATAACGTTGTTAGCCCCGGAGGGGCGGCATGTTGGCGGATGGCGCGGCAATTGAAAAGATGATACGGCAGCGGCCTGCAATTAAAACGGCCATTTGGTAGAAAGGGTATTTGTATTGATAGCTGAACAGCGCTTCCACCGTACAAGGGTGCGACGCAACGGCAGCTCAATGGAGAATCCTAACGCTGGCCTCACAAAAAAAACGGAAAATGTAAACAGCCCCTACAAGCGGAGCGGGGCAAAAAAATAAACTATGAGCAATATACTTAACGCCCCTGTTGGGGAAGGTGGCAAAATTGGCAGCGCTGTTGTTTGGTTTGTTACGGGCAGCCAGCACCTTTATGGCGATGAAACTTTACGGCAGGTGGCGGAACACTCGCAAACAATTGCAAAGGCATTGAACGAGGCCAGCCAGATACCGGTGCAGGTGGTGTTTAAACCCACGGTAAAAAGCCCGGAAGAAATATACAATGTGTGTGCCGATGCCAACAACGATAGAAACGTAATAGGCATTATTACCTGGATGCACACTTTTTCGCCAGCAAAAATGTGGATTAACGGTCTTAAAATATTACAAAAGCCTTTGCTGCACCTGCATACCCAGTTTAACAGGGATATACCCTGGGCCGATATTGATATGGACTTTATGAACCTTAACCAAAGCGCCCACGGCGACCGTGAGTTTGGTTTTATGGTTAGCCGCCTGCGCCGCAACCGCAAGGTGGTGGTGGGCCACTGGCAGGATGAAGCCGTATTACAAACCATTGGCGGCTGGGCCCGTGTGGCTGCTGGCTGGCACGATTGGCAGGGTGCAAGGTTTGTGCGCTTTGGCGACAACATGCGCTTTGTAGCCGTTACCGATGGCGATAAAGTAGAGGCGGAGTATAAATTTGGTTTCTCGGTAAACACCCACGGCATTGGCGACCTGGTAAAAGTAATTAACGCCATTAGCGATGCGGAAGTGGATGCCCTTATAAAAGTGTACGAAGAAAGCTATACCCTGGCCGCTGGCCTGGTAAAGGATGGCGCACAACGCCAAAGCCTGAAAGATGCTGCGAGGATTGAACTTGGCCTGAAAGCATTTTTGCAGGATGGTAACTACAAAGGCTTTAGCGATACGTTTGAAGACCTGCACGGCATGAAGCAACTGCCCGGTATTGCGGCGCAGCGCTTAATGGCGGCTGGTTACGGCTTTGCCGGTGAAGGCGACTGGAAAACGGCGGCGCTGGTGCGGGCCATGAAGGTTATGGGTGCTGGCCTTACAGGCGGCAACTCGTTTATGGAAGACTATACTTATCACCTGGACCCTGCTAATCCGCTGGTGCTGGGCAGCCACATGCTGGAGATTTGCGAATCAATAGCTGCTGGTAAGCCAAGCTGCGAAATTCACCCGCTGGGCATTGGTGGTAAGGAAGACCCCGTTCGCCTGGTATTTAACGTGGCCGGTGGCCCTGCGTTGAATGCATCGCTGGTGGATATGGGCAACCGTTTTCGCCTGCTGGTGAACGAAGTGGAGGCCGTTGCCCCCGAGCACGACCTGCCCAAACTGCCCGTAGCCCGCGTACTGTGGAAGCCTTACCCCGACTTTAAAACAGGCCTTGCTGCCTGGATACTGGCCGGTGGCGCACACCATACCGGTTACAGCCAAAACCTTACCGCTGAAAACCTGGAAGACTTTGCCGATATTGCCAATATTGAATTTGTTTTAATAGGCAAAAACACCAATCTTTATCAGCTAAAGAACGAGCTTAGGTGGAATGAGGTATATTACAGGGGGCAGTAGGGGTTTTTAGTCCATGGGAAGAAAAGCGGAGGTTGACATAGTGTTTTAGGCATTTTAGTTAAAAAATATGAAAGTATTTTTAGTTAAAACAAGTAGTTCTTTTTAATAAAATAGAGCCTCTTAACAAAGGTCTATAGTCCATTAATCATGGGCTATCCGATGACGGGCTGTTCTTGCTATGGACTATCGACCATGGACAATGGACCTGCTCTCTCACCATGGACCATATGAAACACGGGCTGTTCCTGCTATGGACTATGGACCATGGACAATGGACCTGCTCTCTCGCCATGGACTATGGACTAACAAAGAGGCTACCAAAAATAAACCCTATGCCTTTTAAATTTGAGGAGTTAAAAGTGTGGCATAAATCGTTGGAATTAACCGATGAAGTTGACTTACTGGCAAAAACGTTTCCTGTTGAGGAGCGGTATAGCCTGGCCTCTCAAATTAAAAGGGCTGCTGATTCAGTGGTGTTAAATATTGCTGAAGGCAGCACTGGGCAAACAACCACTGAGTTTAAAAGATTTTTGGATATAGCCTTGCGCTCGGCGGTGGAAGTGGTGGCTTGCCTTTTTATAGCGCGGTCAAGAAAATATGTTGAAGAAAGCATCTTTAAAAAGCTATACAACGAATACGAAGTGTTATGTAAAATGCTGACGAAGCTTCGCGATTCGATGGGGTAAAGAAAGTCCATGGTCCATAGTCCATGGTCCATGGGGAGGAAAGCGGAGATTGACATGTTTTTTAGATAATTAAGTTGAAAAACCTAAAGGTTTTTAGTTAAAGCAAGTAGTTCTTTTTAATAAATTAAAGCCTCTTAAAAAAGGTCTAAAGCCCATTAACTATGGGCTGTTTTTTCCATGGACTATGGACCATGGGCTATGGACTAAAAGACGTAACGGGCTGCTCTTACTATGGGCTATCGACCATGGACCATGGACTTTTTCATAGGACTAACCATGAATTAATTGTAAAAACAACAATATATTTTTATAGCTAACGATTATTTTATTTCTTTACCGCAGGGTAAGGGAATTGTTAAAAGAGGGTAGAGTGTAAAAGCCTTATAATAAATTTTAGCAGGTTTTTTACGATAGACTTTTCTTGTCACGGGCATTTCTTTCCATGGACTATCGACCATGGACTATGGACTAAAAGAAACATCGGGCTGTTCTTGCCATGGACTATCGACCATGGACTATGGACTAAAAGAAACATCGGGCTGTTCTTGCCATGGACTATCGACCATGGACTATGGACCAAAAGAAACATCGGGCTGTTCTTGCCATGGACTATCGACCATGGACTATGGACTTCCCTCACGGTCTAAGAAGAAACAAAAACTGAATCAATAACCATAACCAACGATTGACTATTTATGAATAAACTATCTTCAACGGACTATTTTGTATTTGCCATTTATTTTGTGATTGTAGCAGGCTACGGCTACTGGATTTACAATAGAAAAAAAGCTGAAAAAACAACATCTAAAGACTATTTCCTTGCAGAAGGTTCGCTAACGTGGTGGGCTATCGGGGCCTCGCTGATAGCGTCCAATATTTCTGCTGAACAGTTTATCGGGATGAGCGGCAGTGGCTTTAAACTAGGCTTGGCCATCTCCACCTACGAATGGATGGCGGCACTTACCTTGGTGATAGTGGCCGTATTTTTTATACCGGTGTATTTGAAAAATAAAATATACACCATGCCGCAGTTTTTAAGCGAGCGGTATAATGATAGAGTGGCTATGATTATGGCTGTGTTTTGGTTATTGCTGTATATAGTGGTAAACCTTATGTCAATTCTCTACCTGGGTGCATTGGCCATAAGCGGTATTTCGGGCATCAACATTTTTGTATGTATCGGCTTGCTTTCGGTGTTTTCAATTTTCATCACCCTCGGCGGTATGAAGGTGATTGGTTACACCGACGTTATACAAGTATTCTTTTTAATTTTAGGCGGGCTTATAGCAACCTACATAGGCTTGAATTTGGTTGCCGAAAAATCTGGCCAAACAGGTTTGCTGAATGGCTTTAAGTTAATGACAAGCCAAGCCAGCGACCACTTTCAAATGATATTTAAGAAAGACAACAGAAACTACGTTAGCCTGCCCGGTTTAACGGTGTTGATAGGCGGCATGTGGATAACCAACCTTAACTATTGGGGTTGTAACCAATACATAACACAGCGTGCACTGGGTGCAGACCTTAAAACAGCCAGAAGCGGTATTTTATTTGCTGCGTTTTTAAAATTGCTAATGCCTGTTATAGTTGTATTGCCCGGCATTGCTGCATTTGTGTTATACCAAAAAGGCATGTTCCATACGGAGATGTTAGATTCAAAGGGTGTGGTTGACGTTAACAAGGCCTACCCCAACCTATTGAACCTATTGCCTACCGGAATTAAAGGGCTTGCCTTTGCGGCCCTTACAGCGGCCATCGTGGCATCATTGGCAGGCAAAGCCAATAGCATCGCCACCATTTTTACATTAGATATTTATAAGAAGGCCATTAAAAAAGATGCAAGCGAGAAAAGACTGGTTTCGTTGGGCAAAATAACCGTGGTGGTATCCATGTTGATGGCTGTTTTACTGTCTTTGGTAATTGGCGAAAAGCTGATGGGCGAAGGCAAGCAAGGGTTTAACTACATACAGGAGTACACCGGCTTTGTGTCGCCAGGTATATTTGCCATGTTTTTGCTCGGCTTCTTTTGGAAACGAACCACTTCAAACGCAGCTTTGTTTGCCACGATAGCAGGTTTTATCATGTCTATCATCCTAAAATTCCTGCCTTTCTGGGTAGATTTGAAATTCTTGACCCCTTATGGCTTTTTTGCGCCCAACTACGATAACCAAGGGTTGTATGAAATACCTTTTATGGACAGGATGGGCTTTGTGTTTATATTCTGCGTACTCGGTATGTCAATCATCAACTTTGTTGAAAACAAACGTGGCGTTAAGCCCAACAGCTTAATTGTTGATACGTCTATGTTCCGCGTAAACAAAAGCTTTGCGGTTGGCGCGGTGGTTATTGGCGTGTTGCTTACATTATTGTACGCCTTCTACTGGTAATAAAATTTATGTAAAACATATCCCGCCCCAACAAGGCGGGATATGTTTTAAAACAAACATTAATTGTGTACATGACATTTAAATAAAGCAATATGAAAAAAATTTCCTCATTCCTTGCGGCGGCTATGCTAATACTTACGTCAGCCCTACAGGCGCAAACAACCGTGCAATTTTCGGTTAATGCAAACGCACCGGGCAGCATCATCAGCAAAAACATCTACGGCCATTTTTCAGAGGACCTGGGCCGTTGTATTTACGATGGTTTTTGGGTTGACCCATCCATAAACACCCCAAAAGCTGGGCGAATAAGATTGGATGTGGTGGACGCCCTTAAAAAAATTAAAGTACCCCTGTTGCGTTGGCCCGGCGGCTGCTATGCCGACCAATACCATTGGAGCGACGGCATAGGCGAGCCAACCAAACGCCCCAAGCGCATTAACGCCAACTGGGGCATGGTGGTTGAAGACAACAGCTTTGGCACCAACGAATTTTTACAACTGTGCGACCTAGTGGGTTGCGAACCTTACATCGCCGGCAACATGGGCAGCGGCACACCCCAGGAAATGAGCAACTGGATTGAATACCTGAACGCCGACGGCAACAGCACCCTTGCTGAATTGCGCAAGCAAAACGGCCACGAAAAGCCTTACAAGGTTTCTTTTTGGGGTGTAGGCAACGAAAGCTGGGGCTGTGGCGGCAATATGACCCCCGATTTTTACAGCGACCAATACAAAAGGTACGCCACTTACTGCATAAACTACCCCGGTGCACCGCTTAAAAAAATAGCCAGCGGTGCCAACGCCGATGACTATAACTGGACGGAAGTGTGCATGAAAAAAATAAACAAATGGGATATGTGGGGCATATCCATGCACTACTATACCATTGCCAACAATTGGGACCATAAAGGGTCGGCCACGCAGTTTGACGAACATGACTATTTTGCCGCACTAAAAAGCTGTCTGCATATTGAAGACCTGGTAACCAAGCACAGTGCCATTATGGACAAGTATGACCCCGAAAAGAAAGTAGCGCTTGCCGTGGACGAATGGGGTATTTGGACAGACGCTGAGCCTGGCACCAACCCGGGCTTTTTATACCAACAAAACAGCATGCGCGACGCTATTATAGCCGCCAGCACGTTAAATATATTCAACAACCATAGCGATAGGGTAAAACTGGCCAGCCTAGCCCAAACCGTTAACGTGTTGCAAGCCTTGATTTTAACCAACAAGGAAAAAATGCTGCTCACCCCCACCTACCATGTGTTTGACCTGTACAAAGTTCATCAGGATGCCACTTTGCTGCCCGTACAGTTTTTTAGCCCCGACTATGCGTATGGCAAGGACAAAATACCTGCCATCAATGCGTCGGCTTCAAAAGACAAAGACGGTGCTGTACATATAAGCCTGGTAAATGCCGATGCGCACAGTGCCATAAAGATAAATGCCGCATTTTTGGGCTTGGGTTACAAAACCGTTACCGGGCAAATATTGACCTCAGCCGCTTTTACTGACATCAATAGTTTTGAAAACCCCAACAAGGTAAAACCCGCCACATTCAGCGATTTTAAAGCCAGTGCTGATGGATTAACAGTAAATTTACCAGCATTGAGCGTAGTGGTGCTGGAGATTAAGTAAACCCGCGGAAATTTGAAAATTTGAGGATTTGAAAATAAAACAACCAGCACCACAATGAACCGCAACTAACGAACTAAGCCAGCCCACAAGCCGACCTAAAACGCAAGTTTAGGGCCGGATAAAACGGCGTAACTATCAGCAGCCCGAATACAAGCGTGTTGCTACCAACCTATCACGCAGGTGGCTACAAAGTAAATAAGTGCGCTGTTACACATGGGGAGGGGCTGGCCTGGCAAAGCGGTGGAGCTTCGCGTTTGCCTTGAATTTTCTTTGTTACTTTCTTTGTTTCAAGACAAAGAAAGTAAATATAAGGCGAGCGCAACCGCAAGTTGTAACTGTACTTGCATTGAGTGTAGTGGTGTTGGAGTTTAATTAGCATACGGGCAATTTGAAAATTTGAAAATGGACCCGGATTTTCCTGATTTTTTGATTGGGCTGTTATAAGAAGATATAAGTTTCAATTTTAAAAATTAGGCCATTTAACAATGAAATGCCGCAACAACAAAGCCAGCCCACAAGCTGACCTAAAACGCAAGTTTAGGGCCGGATAAAACGGCGTAACTATCGGCAGCCTGAACACAAACATGTTGATACCAACGTATCAAGCAAGCGGCTACAAAGTAAACAAGTGCGCTGTTACATGTGGGGAGGGGCTGGCCCGGCAAAGCGGCGGAGCTTCGCGTTTGCCTTGAATTTTCTTTGTTACTTTCTTTGTTTCAAGACAAAGAAAGTAAATATAAGGCGAGCGTAACCGAAAGCTGCATAGGACGAGTAGGAGAACGAATTCGAGAAGTCGAAAGGGTTTGGATAAATGTAGTTGATGTAAATGCAGATAGATGCGAAGGAGTTCCGCATACACAGCTAAAAAGTATATCTTTAAAAACCAACAGGCAAAAGCCATAAAAAAAACAACATGAAACGATTGGTTTGCTACACCGCTTTTTTATTCGCGCTGACTGTAAACATAAGCTCCTGTGGGGGCAACAGCAGCAACAATTCATCAACTAACATGGACTCAACAACAGTTAAAAAAGGCACTACAAAAATCAGCTGGGGCCAAACCAACGGCAAGGATGTGTTTTTATACACCCTTACCAACGCCAAAGGTAACCAAGTAAAAATTAGCACCTACGGCGGTATTGTTACGCATTGGATTTCGCCCGACAAAAACGGCAACAAAAACAGCATCGTGCTAGGTTTTGACAGTCTTTCTGGCTATTTGGCCAAACCGCCCTATTTTGGGGCATTGGTAGGCCGTTACGGCAACCGCATAGGCGACGCCCAGTTTACCCTGGATGGCAAAACCTACAAGTTAGCTGCCAACAATGGCAAGAACAGCCTGCACGGCGGTTTAAAAGGTTTTGACAAGCAAGTGTGGGACGCATCAGTCGCTAACGACTCAACACCAGCATTAACCCTTAACTATGTTAGCAAGGATGGGGAAGAAGGCTTTCCCGGCACCCTGAAAGTGACCGTTCAATACAGCCTGAGCGACGACGATGAACTAAAAATTGAGTACAGCGCAGTAACGGACAAGGCTACCCCCATAAACCTAACCAACCATAGCTATTTTAACCTAACCGGCGACGTAAGCAACACTATTTTAAACCATACGCTTACCATACATGCGGCCAATTACACACCGGTTGATACGAGCTTGATAACCACCGGCGAAATTAAAGCCGTGAAAGGCACGCCGTTTGATTTTACCGTGCCGGAGAAAATAGGCGCACGCATTGGCCAGGTTACTGGCGGATACGACCATAATTTTGTGCTGGACCGGAAAGACAGCAGCCTGCAACAAGCAGCCGTTTTAACCGACAGCATCAGCGGCCGCACGCTGGAGGTGTTTACCACCGAACCGGGCTTACAGTTTTATACCGGCAACTTTTTAGACGGTAAGTTTACCAACCACGACGGCAAGGTAATTAACCAGCACGCCGCCCTGTGTATGGAAACACAGCATTTTCCTGATTCGCCAAACAAGCCAAAATTCCCGTCGTGCATTTTAAAGCCGGGGGCAACGTACCATACGGTTACGGTGTATAAATTGAGTGTAGGCAAATAAGCGATTCATTGATGGAGATATTTTCCGGGGGCTTACGCAGAAGAATGCGGTAGGCCTCCGGATTTTTTTTGTGTATATTAGTGGTTGAAAAAGCAAATAGGCTTAAGCGCTAAAAAGGGCAGCAACTTTAAACCGACAATCGATAAACGATATAATATTAAAAAAGTTACCGAACCATACAGGTTGGAAACAAGCGTTAAGTTTAGGCAATTAGCCCTGTTAACACTTACATCGTTGAATCTTGTATTCTGCTCATTTTTTCTTGTTTTCGAATTTTCTGGAAATACCCTTTTTGTCTTTTTTATGTTTTTAATCATGCTGACCGCATTCAACTACTTTGCGGGCAAACTGTTAGATACAAAACTTGAAAACAATACAATCACGATTGAAAACATGTGGAAAAAGTTTACTATTCCATTAGATGAACTGTTAGACATAGGTTCGGAAAATACTATTATCCCTTATCCGCTCAACCCGTATATAAAATTCAGCTTTAAAGGAAGAAAACCAATTGTTATAATGATAGAAAGGCCAACAAGAATTTACTTTTCACAAGGCGGCATAAATAAATATATTGCTGATATTAAAACACAGTTTTCCTTATAAGCAAGAAGGCCTGCTAAGATTACCTATTTAAAAGATAAGACCACCCACACCGATGCATACCATAAAAACCGGCAACAAGGCCCTAAAACAAATGCCCATCCACGGGCTCGTTTTCCTTACACTCATTTCAGTATTAGCAGTTATTTTTCAGGCCCTATATACGGGGTTGTCACCATTTTTGCAGCCCGGCAAAAGAATTAAACGATGCATAAATTATATGGGGTTATCTTTTTTGTGTTCATTCAAGGTGCCAAATAATTGAAATATACTATAAGGTGAGGTTTTAAATAGTTATCTGTCTCCTCTTTTTGGTGGGCAGCCTACCAACCCAATAGAACAACCCCAGAGCCATTGAAACGTGGCCTATACCCCATCACCCAAACCATCTTCCCCTCGCCTCAACTGTTAAATATGCGAAGCCTATTTAACACGCTAAGTATTTTGTTAGCTATACTAAAAATTGCTGGGTGACCCCCATGTTAAAACCCACTAAGCAAACGAAACGGTATTTTTAATCCTGCTTAGTAAACTCACCAAAAATTGCCAAAAAACAAACCGCTAGCCTAGCCGCCACGGAAGAATAATACAATAAAAGTTATAGCACTACCTTTCACCAAAAAACATATTAATATTTATGGTTATTCTTATATGTTTAATTTATAAATAGATTATATACAACTTTGCCAAAACCTACCCGGCTTTTACCCAAAAAACTGCCATTGGTAAGCCGGCACCAGTAACTACCCTAATATACAAAAAATGAACCTTTAAACCCCTTTAGTACTACGCTATCCTATAAAATTATCGTTCTGCTAACACCAATAAGCCCCAAAACATTATTTAAATTAATAATACATCTGATGCAGCAATCCCCCAAATTAAAATGTCATTAAAAAATAACACAAAATTAAAAAAACATTAACTGAACAAAAATTAGCTGGTTCTGTTATCAACCATTAACTAACTGGGCGCACGCAGGCTTTGGCCCTTTGAATTTTGTGTGTCATTCTTTTTTTAAATATTAAACTTAACTGTTACATGAGAAAACTGCTAATCCTACTGCTGTTATGCTTAGGCATTAACCAAGCTTTTTCACAAAGCCGAACCGTAAAGGGTAAGGTTTTGGATGAAAAAGGTGCGCCTGTTTCTGGGGCCTCCATCCAGGCAAAAGGCACGAAAATCGGTACTGTTTCAAGCGACGATGGTTCCTTTGCCATCTCGGTACCCTCGTCTGCAACAACACTGGTTATTACATCAGTTAATTTCACCACGCAGGAAGTTGCGGTGGGCGACAATTTGTCCATCACCCTAAAAGGCACCGCGGGCAACCTATCAGAAGTATTGGTGGTTGCTTACGGCCAAGTGAAGAAGACCAACCTAACAGGCTCGTTGGTTACCGTTAAGGCGGGTGAAGTGGAAGACAAACCGTTTACGTCGGTTGACAAGGCATTGCAGGGTGCGGTAGCAGGCCTACAATCGTCCTCCTCATCAGGCGCACCGGGTGCAGCCACAGATATCCGCATTAGGGGTATCGGCTCCATTACCGCCGATGCTAACCCACTTTGGGTTATTGACGGTGCGGTTGCCACCACGGGCGACCTTTCTACCCAAACAACCACTGCCAACGCGTTAAGTTCATTAAACCCTGATGATATTGAAAGCATTACGGTGCTAAAAGATGCAGCCACGGCTTCTATCTATGGCTCACGCGCGGCCAATGGCGTTATATTGGTTACCACCAAAAAGGCCAAAGCGGGTAAAACCAGTATCAACTTCTCCAGCGAAAATGGTAGCAGTTCCTTTGCTTTTAAGCCAACCAACAAACCGCTTAATTCTTTGGAATCGCAAACGCTGCTGCGCCAGTCGCTCATTAACGCCGGTTATGCCACCGACAACACCAGCGCTGATGCCATTATTACCGACCCCAACAATGGCTTGGGCATAGACCCCAACTATACCAAAACAAATACCAATTGGCTTGATGTGGTTAGCCGCACCGGCAGCCAGCACCAAGACAACCTGAGCATAAGCGGCGGAGACGGCAAAACGCAATACTATGCCTCAGGCGGATTGTTTAACCAAGTGGGTACCACCCTTGCATCTGACTTTAAGCGCTACAACGGCAACCTGAGCGTTACCCACAAAGCCAATGACAGGTTTACCTTTACCGCTGGCCTTAACGGTAGTACCAGCAGCCAAAACACGCCCAATAACAGCGGCTATTTTGCAAACCCGCAACTGGCGCAGTTTTTCTTACTGCCTTGGTACAGCCCATACAATAGCGATGGGTCTTACAAATATAACGACCCCCAGAATCAGTTTTCGCTAGGCGGCGGTATTTACAACCCGGTTGTACAAGCAGCTTGGAATAAATACAACCTAAAACAAACTGTAATAAGGGGCAATGTTTCTGGTGAATACAAAATACTGGACAATGTAAAATTCACCAGCCGTTACAGCGGTGAGTATTTTGACATTAGTGAAGACCAATACCTTAACCCATTGTACGGCGACGGTTACGGCACCCAAGGCTCATCAAACAGCTCGTACAAAAGAATTTACGACTGGACTTGGAGCAACTTTGCTGATTATAAGCAAAACCTTAACAAGGCACAGGATGTGTACTTTGACCTGAAAGCAGGGTACGAAGCGTACCAGCAAAATGTATATATTTTGCAGGCCGGGGGCAATAAATTCCCCAGCACGCTGGCATTGCAGTACTTAGCTTCAGCAGCCACGCCTACTGTTGCCTTTTCTGATGTTAACAGCAATACCACCAATTCGCTTTTTTCCGTGGCCGATGTTAACTACAAAGACAGGTACGTAGTAAGCGGCAGCTACAGGCGCGATGCATCTTCCCGTTTTGGTGCCAACCACAAATGGGCTAACTTCTATTCTGTGGGCGGTGCTTGGAACATTAACGAAGAGGGTTTTTTGAAAAACAGCAAACTCATCAGCCTGCTTAAATTACGTTCTTCTTACGGCCAAAACGGTAACCAATCAATCGGCAACTATACCGCGCTGGCAACGTTTGGCTTTGGCAACAACTACACCGGCAACCCTGGCAGTGCCTTGAATAATGTGGGTAACCCCGACCTTACTTGGGAGAAGAACGCCATATTTAACGTAGGCCTCGATTTTGGCTTGTTTAAAAACCGCTTGTACGGTACAGTTGAGTACTACAGCCGCAATACCACCAATTTGTTATTGGGTGTGCCATTGTCGTTAACGGCCGGTGTACCCAACGGCACGCAAAACAGAAACGTTGGCGCCATGACCAACAAGGGTTACGAAATTACCCTAGGCGGCAAGCCTATTGTAACCAAAGATTTTTCTTGGGATGTTAGTGTAAATTTATCGCACAACACCAATAAGGTTACCGCTTTGTATTTAAACAACCCCGTGCCTTACGGCCCTTTCGGCCAGTTTAACATTACTGTTGGCCACGACATACAGGAGTATTACATGCAACAATGGGCTGGCGTAAACACCACAGACGGCACCCCGCTTTGGTATACTGACGGCACCCACACCAAAACTACCGGCAAATATGGCGAAGCGGCACCGTCGCTATCTGGTAAATCAGCCTCGCCAAAGTATTTTGGTTCATTCAACAATACGTTCTCGTATAAAGGCCTGTCATTACAAGTACAGCTCTACTACAATTTTGGCAACTACATTGATGACATTTGGGGTAGCTACAATAGCAGCGACGGCGCGTACTTAGGCATTTTTAACCAAATGACCGATGAATTGGCAGCCTGGCAAAAACCCGGTGACAAAACAAATACGCCAAAAATTGTGTACGGCGGCAACAACAATTCGTTTTATACATCAACCAGATTTGTATACAAAGGCGATTATATAAGGTTAAGAAACGTTGACCTAAGCTACGCGATACCCAAAACGTTGTTGAAAAAGGCGCATATTTCAAGCTTATTGCTGTACGTAAGGGGTACAAACCTGCTAACACTGGGTGCAGACAAACATTTGCCTTTTGACCCAGAAGCAGGTGTATCCAGCGAAGGTAACCTTAACGTGTATTTGCCTAAAACCATCACAGGCGGTATAAAAATTGGCCTGTAACCAGCCGTTGTAATTATTTGCTGAACTCAAATTGAATTAACATGAAAAAAAATACAAACAGATTTTATTGGATGGCGGTTTGCGCGGCGGTAATGCTGGCCGGTTGCGCAAAGGATTTTACCGTACAAACGCCTAAAGATTCCGTGCCGCTGGACCAAGCCTTGAATACCGTTAGTGCCCTTAACAACGCACTAGATGGCACATATGCACAACTAAGGGCTGTTGGCATATACGGCCGCGACTATTTGGTGCTTGGCGACATACAGTCCGATAATACTTACGTTGAAGTTAGAAACTCGGGCAGGTATCTTTCACAATACAACTACAGCGTAACAACCGGCGATGGCGTGGTTGGCGAAATGTGGAGTGCCGCCTACACTGGCATACAAAGGGCCAACCAAATCATCAATGCAAAGGTTACTGCCGCAGGCGCAGCTGCCGTAAAAGCACAGGCATATGCCATACGCGCACTGCTGTATTTTAAATTGGTGAATATTTTTGCCAAACCTTACACTGACGACCCTACGGCTTTGGGTGTACCCATTATTTTAACCTACGACCCGTATGTGCTGCCAAAACGCAACACCGTTAAAGAAGTGTATACCCAAATTGTGGCAGACTTACAAGCCGCCGTTAAGGATGCACCAGACTATACCAACTCAGTACACCTAAGCAAATATGCTGCCGAGGCGTTACTGGCAAGGGTTTACCTGTACATGGGCGACAACACCAATGCAGAAACTGCCGCGGTTGACGTTATTAATAACAGTGGGTTTACGTTGGCCACCCCATCCGATTTAGGTGCTTTTTGGGCCAACCCTGCCATACAGAGCAACCAAGAGGAAGTAATGTTTGAGGTGGATGCCGATGCCATTAACAATAACGGTTATGATGACGTGGCCGGTATATATGTGGACGGCTACCAAGACCTTTACGCATCATCAAGTTTGTATAACTTATACACTTCAACCGATGTGCGCAAAAGCCTTATGACGCCAGGCGTTACCAAAAGCGGTGCCGGGGCGTACTTGGTATACAAATTTCCCAATGCGTTAAATGCAGACAGGGACAATTTGAAAGTGATACGCCTTGCAGAGGTGTACCTGATAGCCGCCGAAGCAGCTTTGCCAGCCAACGAGGGTGCAGCATTAACCTATTTAAATACCTTGGTATCGCAACGTGACCCAGGGCTGGTATATTCCTCCACTGGCAGCCAACTGCTGACAGATATTGTGAACGAAAGAAGGAAGGAGCTTGCTTTTGAAGGCGACCGCTTTTACGACCTTAACAGGCTTAAAAAAGCCATCACCCGCAAATCAAACCCAGGTGCCATACCCGCCGGGCAGGGCAATGTAAACTTAAACATTGCCTACCCCGACACTAGGCGTGTTGCCCCTATTCCGCTTTCTGAAATTCAGGCGAATGCAAACATAGCCGGCCAGCAAAACCCGGGTTATTAGCAATAGCGCATGTTAATTGAACAATATAAGAGCCGTCCTTAACTAGGGCGGCTTTTTAATTGGCGACAAAATAGGGTTGGGCGATACTAATAAAACACCGCAGACTTACAGGGATAATCTCGAAAGGGCAGGCGCATCTTCATGCACTGCCTGCGAGCCTTGGAAGCTATAGCCTTTTGCGTTTATCGCATGCTGTAATTGATTAAATTCGGACGGGTATTAGTCCGTTTACCCGCAAAAAAACACCGACACCCTATTAAACCCACAGCCAATGATGGTTACCATACAAAGCACGCCCATCTTTTATACATTGTTGCCCGCCTTGCCGTGGTTTGGCAAATAAAAAAGCCGCACAAAATTTTGTGCGGCCTACAATATTGCCATTACAAAGGTTAATTTACCGGTACCATCTTCAAACAAACAGGGGAAGGCACTTCAATTGTTACGTGGGTGTCTTCCAAAATGCCAAAGTTTTTATTGATGATGAATATCTGTATGTTATTGCCGTCGCGGTTGGCCACCAGCAAAAAACGGCCGGTGGGGTCAATCATAAAATTGCGGGGGTGTATGCCCACTGGTTGGTGCCCATTGGGTACCAATGTACCGTCGCTGCTAACCTTGTACATGGTAATGTCGTTAGCAGTTGCACGGTTAGTGGTGTACAAAAACTTGCCGTTGGGGCTAATGTCAATCTCAGCACTGCCTTTGTCGTCCTTGGTTTTGGTATTGTCCGACTCGATGGTTTGTATCGCCGTCAACTGCCCATCGGCACTGTTGTATTGGTAGGCAATCACATTGCCAGACAGCTCGTTTAATAAGTATGCAAATTTTTTATCGGGGCTAAACACAAAATGGCGTGGGCCGCTACCGTCAGGTATTTCGTAATACGCAGGGTCCAGCGCAGTTAAAGGGGCGTTGGCATCGGTTGGCTTAAAGCTATAGCGGTACAGGCGGTCGTTACCCAAGTCGGCCGCATACAGGTATTTTTGGTCGGGGCTAAATACGGTACTGTGCACATGCGGCATCTCTTGCCGTTTAACGTTTACGCCGTAACCATCGTGGGCAATTACTTGCACAGCTGGTTGCAGGCCGCCATCGGCACCGGTTTTCAACACGGCCATGTTGCCGCCGCTGTAATTGGCCACCACCACATTTTTACCAGATGAATCAATGGTTATGTAGCATGGGTCGTCGCCACCTGCGGGCTGTTTGTTTATCAAGGTAAGGCTGCCTTTTTTCTTATCCAAGCTAAACGCGCTAACAGCACCGGGTGTAGCGTCGCCATGGTCCTCGTTTACAGCATATACATATTTCTGGTCCTTTGAAATGGCCAAAAAGGAAGGGTTTGATGTTTTAACGGAGCCAACCAAGTTGCTCTCGTTCCTGTTGGGGTTAAACCGGAATACATAAATACCGTCGCTTTTGCTGGGGGCATTGGTGTAGGTGCCTACCAACAAATAATAGATGGGGTTTTGTGCATGCACAAACGAAATTGACAAGAGCAACAAAACTGCAAGCAGAATTTTTTTCATGAATAATTTTTTAAAAGTTCTCTAAGATAATACGAAATGGCCAACCGTTTTATTATCACCGCAATTCTTAACAAATGCTAAAAAAAAGCCGCCGCCAACCGCCGCCGTTATGTTACTGACTCAGGCCACAGCGGCAACGCCTCCAACGGCACCAGCGCCCCGCCCTGCCTGCTAAAAACCGCCGCATAAAGCCCGTTGGTAATGGTAAGGTACGGTACAGGCACGCTCATGTTATAGGTTAAAATTTGCCGTAGCACCAAATCATCCAGCGGTACCTCCATTTCCTTGCACTCCACAATCATCCAAGGCGCGCCTTGGCAATACACCACTATATCGCACCGTTTTTTAACATCGTGCAGCCAAATTTCTTTTTCCACCGCCATCAGAGCGGCGGGGTACCCATGCACTTGGGCCAGGTATTGTATAAAATTTTGCCGCACCCATTCCTCGGGCGTAAGCCGCACCCATTTTTTGCGGATATCATCCCATATCAATTCCTTACCCTGCGCCTCCTTCATTTTAAAAGTATATTCAGGGTATTTAATTTTTACCATGGGCAAATGTAACATTTGAAATTGCGGATTCAATGCCTTTTAATTTAGCCTTTATGTAGGTTGTGTGGGCATTGCAGAAGGCACTCGTACAGCTTTGTGTCTTCACAAATCACTTAGTTGAAAGACATGGATTGCTGATTTGATGATTTTAAGATATATAGACGCACCTATAAGCCCTTATTTACTTACGCCAGCTATGAGGTTATTACCTAGACCGTTGAAACTATCGGGTATTATGGGAAGTGATAAAATAACTCAATATCTTAACAGCAACTGCCGCCACCACCCCAAAACAGACCGCATGTTTTTAGTAATTTTGTTAAATTTCTCACGATGAAAACAAAAGAGGAGATTGTAAATAACTGGCTGCCGCGGTACACCGGTGAGGAATTGAAAAATTTTGGCGGGTACATATTGCTCACCAACTTCAGTAATTATGTTGAGTTGTTTGCGGCTTGGGGCAAGGTTAAGGTGGTAGGGCGAGACAGGCCTTTTCAGTGTGCCACAGCTGACGGCATAACCATTATTAATTTTGGCATGGGCAGCCCCGGCGCAGCCACGGTTATAGACCTGCTGTCGGCCATAAAACCCCAAGCGGTGTTGTTTTTGGGCAAATGCGGCGGGCTAAAAAAACGAAACAATATTGGCGACCTGATACTGCCCATCGCGGGTATACGCGGCGAGGGCACCAGCAATGATTACTTCCCCCCTGAAGTACCGGCACTGCCCGCGTTTGCGTTGCAAAAAGCTATTTCGACCACCATACGCGATTACAAAGTAGACTATTGGACGGGTACCGTGTACACCACCAACCGCCGCGTGTGGGAGCACGACGAGGTGTTTAAAGATTACCTGAAAAAAATTCGCGCCTACGCCATTGACATGGAAACTGCCACCATTTTCTCCGTGGGCTTTTACAACAAAATACCCACGGGTGCACTTTTGCTGGTAAGCGACCAACCGATGATACCCGAGGGCGTTAAAACCAGCGAAAGCGATAAAAATGTTACCGCCCAATTTGCCGAGCAACACTTAAAAATTGGCATCGATTCGTTAAAGCAGCTCATTAACAAAGGGCTTACGGTTAGGCATTTGCAGTTTTAGTAGAAACGTGGTAGTTATTCCGGGCAACGGCCCTAAAAAAACATCTATTGTAATAAACTACCCTTGTTTTACGCCCCTATTGTTTTTCTTGCGCAAACCGTATAAGCACCAGCGCCTACCCCCAACCTTGCTATTGGCCAGTCTCAGGCATGAGGCTAACATTCGTCAGCAAAAAGTACACAAACCCCCATTAATTTTGGCACCATATGGCTATTTGCAATAGTGGCCACCATGGGTACCATCATGCATATTAAATAACCCACAAACAACAACCTACACCTTAGCATTACACGTTTTGGGCTGCGGTGCTGTTGTTGCCAAATATGGCACAGTTAGTGTTTACATAATCTGCCCGATGAGTGCTTGGGCGACCTATTTAGCAAAAACATTGGGCAAAAACAGCTTTACACAAATATTTGACAACAACTTATGCAACTAGAAAATTCAACGGTGTTAACCATCAACGGCGGCTCATCCAGCATAAAGTTTGCGGTATATGAAATGGCCGGCAACATGGTTTGCACCCTGTCGGGAAAAATAACCCGCATCGGCACCGGCAGCCCAGACTTTATAGTTACCTACAACAGAAGCCTTGAAACAAACAGCATTCCCTTTAAAGCCGCCAACTTTAAAGAAGCCGCCGGGTTTTTGGCCGATTGGCTGGAAAGGCAGCCCGGATTTGCGCAAATTACTTGCATAGGCCACCGCGTAGTGCACGGCCTTAAACATACCCATGCGGAAATAATCCGCGACCGCTTATTGGCGGAGTTAACCGGCATTACTGCCTACGACCCCGACCACCTGCCCGCAGAAATTGAAATGGTGCAAACATTTAAAGCCCGCCACCCCGGCTTGATGCAGGTGGCATGCTTTGACACCGCCTTCCATACCACCATGCCGCGTGTGGCTAAAATACTGCCCATACCACGCCGCTTTGATGCAGCGGGCATACAGCGGTACGGCTTTCACGGGCTGTCGTACACCTACCTAATGCAAAGCCTTACCGCCGCAGTGGGGGATGTGGCTGCAAACGGCAGGGTAATACTGGCGCACCTTGGCAGCGGGGCCAGCCTGGCCGCAGTAAAAAATGGCCAAAGCGTTGATACCACCATGGGTTTTACGCCCGTGGGCGGGATGGTAATGGGTACCCGCACCGGCGACATAGACCCCGGCGTTGCCTGGTACATGATGCAGAGTGAGGCGATGACACCCGAACAGTTTAACAGCATTATCAACCACGAGTCGGGGCTGCTGGGCGTATCTGGCCTTAGTGCCGACATGCAGGACTTGCTAAGTGCAGAAAAAACAGACGTTCAAGCGGCAGAAGCGGTGGAGCTTTTTTGTTATTCGGCAAAAAAATGGATTGGCGCTTTTACCGCCGTGTTGGGCGGCGTAGATATTCTGGTGTTTTCCGGAGGGGTTGGGGAAAACGCGCCCATTATACGCAAGCGGATATGCGAGGGCCTTGGATACCTTGGCATTACCATTGACGAGGGGAAGAACGACCTGAATGCCCCCATTATTTCAAGCACGGACGGTATAGTAAAGGTGATGGTTATACCCACCGACGAAGAATTGATGCTTGCAAAAAGCGCAACGGCTATTTACGCCGTGGCCAAACCATAGGGTTAGGTAATCCGCAACGTTTCATTAAAAACCGGCTACGTGCTGTGGAGTATAAAAAAAACAAAAATTTACATACATGCAACAACAACCTACCTACGCCGGACAAGAACAGCTACCGGAAGGGCTTTTACAAAAAATGGATGCCTATTGGCGGGCAGCCAACTACCTATCGGTGGGGCAAATTTACCTACACGACAACCCACTGCTGAAAGAGCCCCTAAAGCCTGAGCATATTAAAAACATGCTGCTGGGCCACTGGGGCACAACGCCGGGGCAAAACTTTATTTATGTGCACCTAAACCGTATTATCAAAAAGCACGACCTTAATATGCTCTATATATCCGGGCCGGGCCACGGCGGACCGGCACTGGTGGGTAACACCTATTTGGAAGGCACCTACAGTGAGGTGTACCCCAATATTACGCAAGATGAGGACGGGTTGAAAAAACTGTTCACCCAGTTTTCCTTCCCCGGGGGTATACCCAGCCACGTGTCGCCGGAATGCCCCGGCAGCATGCACGAGGGCGGGGAACTTGGCTACTCACTAAGCCATGCCTTTGGAGCGGTGTTTGACAACCCCGATTTAATTGCGGCCTGTATTGTGGGCGACGGCGAGGCTGAAACAGGCCCGCTGGCCACAGCTTGGCACAGCAACAAATTTCTACACCCCGCCACAGACGGCGTGGTACTGCCGATACTGCACTTAAACGGCTATAAAATAGCCAACCCAACCATACTGGCGCGCATAGGGCATGAGGAACTGAAGCAACTGTTTATCGGGTATGGCTGGAAACCTTATTTTGTGGAAGGTGACGACCCTATGCGGGTGCATTACGCCATGGCCAAGGTACTGGACGAAGTGATGGCAGACATTAATGCCATAAAAAACGCCGCCGCGCAAGATGCCAACCTGCCACGCCCCAGCTGGCCCATGATTGTGTTAAAAACACCCAAAGGCTGGACGGGGCCTAAAATTGTAAACGGCCTACCTATCGAAGGCACCTTTAGGGCGCACCAAGTGCCCATAACCGACCCGGCCACCAACCCGGCGCACCTTGCGCAGTTGGAGGAATGGATGAAAAGCTACAAGCCGGAGGAACTGTTTGACGATGCCGGGCGTTTGGTACCCGAGCTGGCCGAGCTGGCCCCCGAGGGTGAACAGCGCATGGGAGCCAACCCACACACCAACGGCGGCCTGCTACTGGAAGACCTGCGCATGCCCGATTTTAGGGATTATGCCATACCGATACCCACCCGCAGCGTTATGGGCATTGGCGACACGCTGGTGGTAGGCAAATTTGTACGGGATGTTATCCGGCTGAATGAAGACCAGCGGAACTTTAGGGTTTTTGGGCCTGACGAAACACTCTCCAATAAATTAAATGCGGTGTTTGAAGCCACCAACCGCCAATGGCAAGCCGAAACCGTTGCCAACGATGAGTTTTTGGCCAAATACGGCCGGGTGATGGAGGTACTGAGCGAACACCAATGCGAAGGCTGGCTGGAAGGCTACCTGCTAACAGGCAGGCACGGACTGTTTAACAGCTACGAGGCCTTCATACATATCATTGACAGCATGTTTAACCAGCATGCCAAATGGTTAAAAATAACCGCAGGCATACCCTGGCGCAGAAAAATAGCCTCGCTCAACTACCTGCTTTCCTCGCATGTATGGCGGCAGGACCATAATGGTTTTACCCACCAAGACCCCGGTTTTATTGACCATGTGGTGAACAAAAAAGCGGAAATAGTTCGTGTGTACCTGCCACCGGATGCCAACTGCCTGCTGAGTGTGATGGACCACTGCCTGCGCAGCCGGCATTATGTAAATGTTATGGTAGCGGGCAAACACCCATCCCCCCAGTGGCTTACCATGGACGAGGCCGTTACCCATTGCACCAAAGGCATAGGCATTTGGGATTGGGCCAGCAACGATGAAGGCCAAGACCCAGACTTGGTGATGGCTTGTGCCGGCGATGTGCCAACCTTGGAAACCCTGGCTGCCGTTTGCATACTGCGGGCCAACATACCCACCCTAAAAATACGCGTGGTAAACGTAGTTGACCTTATGAAGCTGCAGCCCCAAAGCGAACACCCGCATGGCTTAAGCGATGCAGATTTTGACATGCTGTTTACCAAAAACAAACCGGTAATATTCGCCTTCCATGGTTATCCTTGGTTGATACACCGCCTAACCTACCGGCGCACCAACCACGGCAACCTGCATGTGCGGGGCTACAAGGAAGAAGGCACCATAACCACCCCGTTTGACATGACGGTACTGAACGACATGGACCGTTTTCACCTGGTACAGGATGTTATTGAACGCCTGCCTCAACTGGGCAATACTTGCAGCCATCTAAAACAGGCCATGCAGGACAAACTGATTGAACACAGCCTGTACATACGCAAAAACGGAGAAGACATGCCGGAAATTAGGCATTGGAAATGGGAGGTGTAGAGGGATGCGAGGAGCGACCGTTGGAAAAAGTAAACTATTAAAAGCAGCCGAATCCAATAACACAAGGAGTGTTCAAAATGAACACCCTTCATCGCAATAATTTTTTGCAAGAAAGTCTAGCTGACCACAAGGCAAAAGCAAAGAATATTTTTGAATAAAAAAAATAAAAACACAACAAAGCTTGTAAATATCAAAACAAAATAGTACTTTATGATTTTATAATACTGTCCGCTAAAAAATCGATATTTTGCCATTTTCAATCACCTTGTCGCTATTGCTCTTCGTGGAAATGAGTACAGATTTACTAATTACCTGAAGTAAATTAGTATCTCCATTCGAGGAATAGAGAATTAATTCGGCGAATTTTTTTTGGCCAGCAATATAACTAGCAGGAATATAAAAACATTATGCATCATTAAATAAAACGGTATGACAGGGATGTACGACAGGCTAATTCAAAAACGAAATGATAGTAAAGAGTTAATTGACTGCATGCAAAAGACCATTAAACTTTTGCTCGAAAACAAAACGGACGCTGAACACCCGGGAATGTTACTTGGAGATATCCAAAGTGGCAAAACAAGAGGATTCACAGGAATCATAGCTTTGGGTTTTGACAAGAAATACGATATCACTGTTGTCCTTACAAAAGGAACAAAGGCGCTCTTAAAGCAAACTGTTCAACGATTCAAAAGTGAATTTCAAGAGTTCGAGGAAGAAGACATATTGAGAGTCTTCGATGTTATGGAAATTCCAGAAGACCTAAACGAATATGTAATAGAAAGGCAAAAATTAATAATAGTTGTAAAAAAAGAAGATGATAACATAAACCGCCTAAAAAAACTATTTTTTGAGACCTATCCATCGCTTAATACTAAAAGTGTTTTGATTGTAGATGATGAAGCCGATTTTGTTAGTATTGGATATCGAAGTAAAAAAATGCCAGATGGCAAAAAAGAAGTTGACTTAAATGTTATATCCAGGCAAATTAGCGATTTTAGAAAGAGCCTTATAGATGGTTCTGATTATCTTCAAGTTACTGCAACACCCTATTCGCTATATTTACAACCTGAAGACATTGTCATCAAAGAGACCGAGTTTTCCCCAATGCGTCCCAAATTTACTGTCGTTTTGCCAAGACATGATAAGTATATTGGTAGCAATTACTATTTTGAAGAAAGTCAGAATGACAATTCACCGGCGCAATTTCTATTTCAACCAATTGATGAAAATGAACTAAAAACCCTAAGTAAAACACACGGTAGAGTACTCGAAAATGCACTTAACTCTCCGTCCGTTTACCATATCCGAACAGCAATCATTAACTATATCGTAGGAAGTTGTATAAGAATTCTTCAATCCGGGAAAAAAGGGAAATTAAATTATAAAAGTAGCTTTATCATTCATACAGAAACGGGTAAGGGAAAACACGAAAATCAATCTAATCTTGTTAATAAATTAATTGAGGCTCTGAAAGTTGAAGGAAAAATGAAATCTTCGATACTGAAAGAAAAGATTATTGAGGCTTATGAAAACTTGAAACTATCAATAGAACTGACAGACTTTGATCTTCCGATTTTTGAAAAAGTGTTTGAAAAGGTTGCTGAATATGTAAGATACATAACTATTAGAAAAATAAATTCCGACAATGATGTATTGAGCTTATTAAATATGTCCACTGGTGAATTAAGATTAGAAAGCCCATTAAACATATTTATAGGTGGTCAGATTTTAGATCGTGGTATAACTGTCCAAAATCTTATTGGCTTCTTTTACGGGCGGAATCCAAAACGGATGCAACAAGATACGGTAATGCAACACGCCAGAATATTCGGAGCAAGATCTTTGGAGGACATGGCTGTTACACGTCTTTACACGACCAATAGAATTTATGAATCCTTAAGAAGAATGCACGAGGCAGATAAGGCTTTGCGAAAAGCGTTTGAGCAAGGAAACGAAAGTAAGAAAGTGGCGTTTATTCAAAAATCATTAGATGGAAAAATCATACCATGTAGCCCTAATAAACTATTAATTTCGAATACAGTCACACTTCGACCTAGCGGCACATTACGAGTTTACGGATTCCAGACAAAAGCAAAAACCCATATTTCCAGCACCGTTAAAGATATAAGTACTACATTGGATGAAATTGGAAATAATAAATACGAAGATCCTTTTATTATACCGCTCGGTTTTGCAAACGAATTAATCGATCAGATTTACGATACATTTGATCCAAATTTTGAAATCTATGGATGTACAAAAGAAGAGTTTAAAGCAGCAATAGAATATGCTTCAACACAAACAAATAACCAAAAATTAAAAGGACATTTATATTGCTTTTCAAATAAGAAGCCGAAAAACAATGCTAGATACAAGGATAACCAAAGAGGCAAAATGTTTAACGATAGCTACTTTGACGGGAAATCGGATTCCATTCTGGCAAGAAAAGTAGCAATTGACATACCCTGTCTTTTTTTATCGTTTCAAAATGGCAATAAAGACGATGATTGGAAAGAAACCCAGTTTTATTGGCCGGTTTTATTTATACAAAAAAACTTAATAACATCAATTTTTACAACTGATTCCGAGCCTAGTGAAATTAGCGAAGATGACGAAACAGACGACACCGATGATACGGGTCCAATGTACAAATAATAAATTATGAAGCTTAGTAAGTTCCGAGAAAAATCAAATGAATATACGGCTAAAGCTAGTGAGTTAACAAGGCAATTATGCTTAGCTGGAATTGCTATTATTTGGTTGTTTAAAAAGTCTGATACTAACGAACCACTATTAGAAAAATATCTTCTGATTCCACTAATTTTTTTATCAATTGCGTTGTTGGTAGACTTGTCGCAATATATAATTGCCGGCAATATTTGGATTACTTTTTTCCGGAAGAAGGAAAAAGAATTTATAGACTCTGACATTGACCCAGATGTTAAAGCACCAGACAATCTAAACAAAGTGATTTACGTTTGCTACTATGTCAAAATTATACTAATGGCATTTTCTTATTTTTTTATCATCGGGTATTTAATTGAAAAAATTTGATATAGTTTCCCTTTGTTTTCTTAAATTTATATTAGGTAAAATATCCCATCTCTTCGCAATATTTTTTTAGGACAGAACCCATCTGCCCCTTTCTTTAGTCTTTTTTTAGGATTTTCAGTAAAGCCCCCGGAGGGGCTTGACTATTTTAGCATTTTTACAGTTGAAATTTGCCTGCCCCCCAGCCCGGACAAGCAAAAGCAACTGGCCTTTCCGCCGTTAAATCGTTTTGCACACTCTTCTTTAATAAAGCAGTTTATTAGGCTTTGATATTTTTATTTTTTGGCACCTATAGGTCTTTACTTTTCCGCTACCCCACCCCAACATGTGAATATTGTAACTTATATACGCAATTGTATAACACCTGCACCTGTAAAAACAACCAGTTTTACAAGGCGTTTATTACACAATAACCGCAACAAAAAATATATTAACAATGGGCAAACAAATGCCAGTAACCACCCTGTTTTTAGACGTAGGCGGCGTATTGCTGAACAATGGGTGGGAACAAAAGTTCCGAAGGTTGGCAGCCGACACGTTTAATTACGACTTTGACGAAATGGAGGCCCGGCACCACATAATTTTCGAAACCCATGAAGAAGGCAAAGTTACTGTTGAGCAATATTTTAAAAGGGTATTGTTTTATAAACAGCGCGATTTTACGTTGGCACAAGTGCGTGATTTTATGTTTGCACAGTCAGCACCTTACCCAAAGATGATTGAGTATATAAAGGCGTTGAAAGAACAACATAACCTAAAAATAGCGGTGGTAAACAATGAGGCAAAGGCATTGAATGAATACAGGATACAACAGTTTGGCCTGGATACATTTGTGGACTTTTATATTTCCTCCTGCTATGTGCATGTTCGCAAGCCCGACGCTGAAATTTTTACATTAGCGCTTAACCTGTCACATGCAAAGGCTGAGCAGGTAATTTTTATTGACAATACACAAATGTTTGTAGAGGTGGCCACCGAAATGGGCATAAAGAGCATACTGCATACTGATTATTTGTCTACATCCAATGCATTGGCGGCAATAGGGCTGCACGTTGAATAAAGCGGATTGTGCAAAACAAAATAGGGTAAAGCTTTTTTGGCATGTTGTACAACGTTACCAAACCCGACAACAGTGTTGGTAACGATTCAAACATAACACCTAGGTAAAAATTCAACAACCAACATGGATATACAACAACTTATTGCTACTGTTAAGGCAATGGTGGCTGACAACAAAGGGCTGCTGGCCATGGATGAAAGCTTTACAACCTGCAATAAACGGTTTGCCGCAGCAGGCATACCGCAAACGGCGGAGGCCCGCCGGGCTTACCGGGAAATGATTATAACCGCACCGGGGTTAAGCGATAGTGTAAGCGGACTGATACTGTATGACGAAACCATACGCCAGCAAACAAAAAACGGCCTTTCGTTTGTGCAGGCCATCACCGATGCGGGCATGGTACCCGGCATTAAGGTTGACACAGGCGCAATAGCGCTGGCGAACCACCCTTTGGAGAAAATAACCGAGGGGTTAGACGGTTTGCGCACCCGCCTTGCCGAATACGCCCAAATGGGTGCAAGGTTTGCGAAATGGCGCGCGGTGATTACAATCGGCAATAATATCCCCACATATAGCTGTATCGAGGCCAATGCCCAGGCATTGGCCCGTTATGGCGCCCTATGCCAAGAAGCTGGCTTGGTGCCCATTATTGAACCGGAGGTACTGATGGACGGAGCACATACCCTGCAAAGGTGCAGCGAGGTAACAGAGCAAGTGTTGCGCGCCGTTTTTAATGCGCTGTACGCCCAACGGGTGGTGCTGGAAGGGATGGTGCTGAAACCAAACATGGTTTTGCCGGGCTTGGGCTGCAGTGACCCAGTAACAGCGGATGAAGTGGCAGACGCAACGGTGGCCTGCCTGCGGAGGGCTGTACCTGCGGCAGTGCCTGCTATCGCCTTTTTGTCTGGCGGGCAAAGTGGCGAGCTGGCCTCGGCCCGTTTAAATGCCATTAACCTTCGGCACAGGTTGCAAGCACCCTGGGCACTCACATTTTCATTCGCACGCGCCATACAGCAGCCAGCGTTGGAAATTTGGAAAGGGCAGGAAGCAAATGTGGCAGCAGCACAACGCGCCATGTACCACCGGGCTTGGAGTAACCGGGCTGCCAGGCTGGGCCAATACAGCCCGGCAATGGAAGTGGTTAACCGCGATAAAGATATTATTGCGGAAGAAGCAGCATTTAAAACAGCCAATGAAGTAGAAATTATTTAATAAACGAGGATAGGAGGTTAATTGATTATGGTGGGAATGTTAGCTTAAAAAAGGCCTGTTAAAAGCTACCCCAGAAGGTGGCTTTTAGCAGCCTAGGATGGCGGTATTGACAATTGTTTTTGTAAGAAACTAGGAGCCACAAATGCTTTTGGCAATGTATTATTCCAAAACACAATACATTCAACCGAACCGGCCATCTTCTTTAAAGCAAACGATAAAATACCCAGGACCGCTAGACTATCGTGCCGATTTTTCAGTACTTGCTTACTTTCAGGCTTTTACAATTAATTCTCCTAATTTTATAGTTACCTTAACGGCATATTTATGCAGAAATCAGCAAGCTACAATGGCAGTAACAGATAAAATTGTTGCGAGGTTAATAAAGGCCGGTAAAGTGTACAAAACAGGCGACACTACCATTACGGCACTGGAGGCCACCACCGTTGATTTAAAGGCCGGTGAGTTAACCTTAATTATTGGGCCGTCCGGCTCAGGCAAAACCACCTTGTTGTCGCTGTTTGGCTGCGTTATTTACCCCAGCTATGGCGAAGTGTGGATTGACGGCCTTAAAGTAAACGACCAGCAGGAAAAAAAGCTTGCCAAAATACGGCTGGAGAAAATAGGGTTCGTGTTTCAAAAATTTAACCTGATTGCCCCGCTAACAGCCTTGGAAAATGTAATGATGCCGCTGCAGCTACAAGGCATAAAGACGAAGGAAGCGGTAAAAAGGGCTACAGATGCATTGGTGAAGGTTGGCATGGGCGACCGCCTTAAAAATTTGGCGAACGACCTTAGCGGCGGCCAGCAACAGCGCGTAGCCATTGCCAGGGCATTGGTTACAAACCCAGAAATGATACTGTGTGATGAACCAACGGCCTCCCTTGATATTAAAAGCGTGGCTGTTGTTATGAATGAACTTAGGCAGTTGGCGAAGCTTGGCAAAGCGGTTGCCGTGGTAACACACGATACCCGCCTGCGCCCTTTTGCCGACCGAACCATTTATGTTATGGATGGCAGTGTAACCGACACCCCTGTGGAGGAAGAAATACCACTGCATTAAACTGTATGTATGAAACATTTTTTTTATCTTTTCTCCATCCTGCTGGTCTTCTTGTCGTGTAACAACCAAGCAGATAAAGCAAAAAACGCCGGTGACAAAGCCAATGCAACCCCATTAAACACCAGGGTAACGCAAGTGGTAGGTATCGGCAAAATAACACCGGAAAGCGACATTATCCAGTTATCTTCTGCCGTTAGCGGCGTGGTGAAGAAAATTTACAAAACAGAGAATGCCTCTGTAAAAGCGGGTGAACCTGTACTGGAACTTGACCACGAGCTGGATGACGCAAAGGTGCACCAGTTGTACAGCGAAACAGCCACCCAAGCCGCACAAATAACAGCGGACAAAGCTGCCAAAGAGGAATACCAAACAAAGTATAATAACGCCGTTGTTGAATTACAACGCCTACAACGGCTGCTGGCAAAAGGTGCAGAAACACAGCAAACAGTGGATGATGCCACCACTAACACCCGCAGCTTTCAGGCAAATATTAACAGGCTGCAAGCCAATGTGGAAGTATCAAAAAGCAAGCTTTTGGAAACCAATGCAGCCCTTGCCGTAGCCCAGGCGGAACGTGACCAAAAAATAATAACCTCACCGGTTAATGGCAAACTGTTGGAAATAAGCACGTTAATTGGCAGTGCCGTTGACAGCAAACAACCCTTTGCCCAAATTACCCCGGAAGGCAAAACGATTGCTATTTGCGAAATAGACGAACTTTTTGCCTACAAAATATCCGTTGGCCAAAAAGCCTGGGTGCGCAACCTTGGCCAGCAAGATACCTTGTCAACCGGCACGGTTGTTTTTACAGCATCCTTCCTAAAAAAGAAATCGTTGTTCACCGACCAGGCAGGGGAAAAAGAAGACAGGCGGGTGCGGGAAATAAAAATACTGCTGGACCGGCCCGAAAAATTACTGCTAAACGCAAGGGTTGAATGTGTGGTTGATGTTTCGGATACCCAAAAAAAATAACGCGATGCTAAAAACAGCTTGGAAATTTATACGATTTGACAAAGCCAAAAGCATTGGTGTTATTGTAGGCATACTGATAAGCACATTTCTGATAGGCCAACAATTGGGCGTATTTATGTTTCTCACCAATTTAATGCAAGCATTGGCGGTTACGGTTAAGGCAGATATTTGGGTGGTTGACAGTAAAACGGAGGACGTAAACCAGTTGGGCAAACTGGATATAAGAACACTGCGGGTATTGCAGGGCATGCCGGGCGTTAAGCAAGCTTTTCCGCTGTTGGTGAGCGGGGCCGCCTGCAATTTTAACAATGGGTCAAGCGGAGCAATAACGATTATTGGCGTAGACATTAGCCAACTGAATGCAGTGTTGGATACAAGCAAAATAATGGCAGGAAGGCCTTTAGACTTGCAGGCAGACGGCGCCGTAAGCGGTGAGCTTTTTGATAAAAAAAACTTGGGCGACAACCTAAACATAGGCACCGACTTTGAAATAAACGGAAAGCGCGCTTTTTTTGCTTTACAAACAAAAGGGTTCCGCGGGTTTGGCAGCAGCTTTAGTGTAACCACCATTGAAAGGGCAAGATTTTATGCAAACCAACCCACTAACAGCATTAGTGCTGTTTTAATTAAACTTGCACCCGGCGCAAACACCGATGAAGTAGTGGCAACCATCAACAAAAACCTTTTTGGCGTACGCGCATGGTCTTCCGCAAACCTGGCAAAATCTACCGTAAAAAAAATACTGGGTACCAGCGGCATTGCGCTGAGCACAGGCACCCTGATTATTTTTGCGTTGATTGCAGGCTTTTTTATTATTGGCCTTACCATGTACTCCTCCGCCCTTGACCGCCTTAAAGATTATGGCACCCTAAAAGCAATAGGGGCCGGCAACGGTTATATAAGGCGTTTAATTTTAACACAGGCATTGCTGTTTGCCGGGGTGGGTTTTGCCATAGGCATGCTGCTGTTGCAAGGCTTTAAGTTTGGCGTGGCCAAATCTGGCCTCATCTTCAGCTTTTCACCGCTCATTATCGGTGCCATGTTTGCCACCATATTGCTAATATCGCTTGGCGGCGCCTCTTTTGCATTGCGGCGGATAAGCAGCGTGGAGCCTGCGGCAGTGTTTAGATAATGGTTTAAAAAATTGTTTATGACTAAAAAGACTTACGATACCCATTTGAATAACGACCAAGCTCCACTTTGCGTATTTGCGATACGTACAGGTGGGCGCACCAGGCATTCACGCAGCATGCTTAGTGTATCTGCTTGGTTGCGCCATCTTTCCAACACTTGTAAATGCCTATTCGCGCTACTTTTTTTGCAAGCGCTGTCAGTAGTGCCACCGGCCTCCGCACAATCCCCCATTACGCTCCGCCAGGCGATTGACAGTGCCATGCACAACCGCAAAAATATACAGGCATCCAAGTTAACGCTTGCCATAAACAGGCTGCAAACAAAAGCCCTGCTAAAAAAATACTGGCCACAGGCATCGCTGGAGTACACCTACCAATACAACCCCATCCTACAAACATCGGTGCTGCCCATTAGCGAATTCAACCCTGCATACCCCCCAGGCACTACCAAAAGCGTTCAGTTTGGCACCAAATGGTCGCAAACGGCAGGCTTAACCGTATTGCAGCCATTGTTTGATGCTAACATCAACCGCCAGATAAATGAATTTGACTTACAGGAAAAAATTGCCGCCTCAACCCAACTGCAAACTGAATACGACCTCGCCTTTGATGTTACGCAAGCATATTTAAACACAGCATTACAGCAGGCACAGGTACAATCTTCAATAGCCGATACCGCCAGAACTTGGCTAAGTTACCAACTGCAAAAAAACCGGTTTTACGAAAAACGTTTACTTAAATCAGATGTAAACAAGGCCATCATAAACCACAACAACGCGGTGCAAAAGTTAGCAGACGCAATATCCCAGCTTGTGGAAAACAAAGTATATCTGCTTTTTTTGATTGGGCAAGCAAACAACACTTACGCCGACGTGGTAATTGACACAAGCTTTTACCAACACTTTACCACTAACACCGTAGGTGTTTACACCCAAAATGATTCTATACCCGAATTGCAGAAATTACGGTTACAGGCACAGTTACCCGGTTTGCAAATACGCTCAGAAAAAGCAAAATACCTGCCAACCGTTGGCTTGAAAGGCTTTGTTGGCGCAAACCAATACACAAACAGTTTTAACCCAGCGGAGCCGAATACATGGTTTGGGCTGAGTTATGTAGGGTTGGATGTAAAACTCCCTTTGCTATTTGGGGAGGACAAACAAAGTAAAATTCAGCAACTAAAAATACAGGCATCGCAGCTTGCGATGCAACGGGAAGACCTATCGGCACAATACACAAAAGATGCAGCCACGGCTTTGTTAAGGTTGAACAGAATAAAAGCGCAGCTAACAACATTTGAGGAAAATATTCAACTGGAAAATGAGACCTTACAAATTATCCAAGACCGGGTGAAGGAGGGGCAGGAAACCGCTTATACTTTAAATACGGAAGAAGCAAACATACAGGGCATGATTGCCGACTATGCAAAAACCAAAAAACAATGGTGGCTTTATTGGCTTGATTACCTAAAGTCTTCGGGGCAACTTGCGCAACTTTTGTATTAAACAAATGGAATAAGATTTCACAGGCAACTATTAACGAATGCAACAATAGTGTGAATGTTGCAACATAAACACCTAAATATGCCCACCAACAATTTTAACATAACAGGCTTAACCGATGACCAAGTATTACAGGCTAGGGAAAAGTACGGGTACAACCGCCTGGCCTATAAAAAAGAAAACGGTTTTTGGCAGGCCGTAAAAGGCCTTGCGAAAGAACCCATGGTAATTTTGTTGCTGGCGGCATCGGCCATTTATTTTATCAGCGGCGATGTGGGTGACGGAATTTTTTTAGCTGCGGCCATCGTGCTGGTGGCGGCTATTTCGTTGTACCAAGACTCCAGAAGCCGCAACGCATTGGAAAAATTAAAAAGCTTTTCGCAGCCCACTTGCAAAGTTATACGCAACGGGGAGGAAGTGGAGATTAAAAGCGAGGAGCTGGTGGTGGGCGACAGCCTGATGATTGAGGAAGGCACGGCCATCGCCGCCGACGGCACCATCATCCATTCCAACGATTTTTCGGTGAATGAATCAATCCTCACCGGGGAGTCATTCGCGGTTTACAAAGACGCAACAAAAGAAGACAATTTTGTTTACCACGGCACCACGGTGGCCAGCGGCTTAGCCATTGCCACCATCTCCGCCATTGGCAACGAAACAAAACTGGGCAAAATTGGCAAAAGCATAGAAAGTGTGCAGGAGGAAAAAACACCGTTAGAAAAACAAATTAACAGCTTTGTTATAAAGATGGTGATTTTGGGCGCGGTTGTTTTTGTGGTGGTTTGGGGCATCAACTATTTTCACTCGCGCAGCATACTCGACAGTTTGCTAAAAGCACTTACGCTTGCCATGAGCATATTGCCCGAGGAAATACCCGTGGCACTTACAACCTTTATGGCCTTGGGCGCTTGGCGGCTGATGAAAATGGGTATAGTGGTTAAGCAAATGAAAACAGTTGAAACGCTGGGCAGTGCCACTGTTATTTGCACCGACAAAACCGGCACCATTACTGAAAATAAAATGAGCCTTGCCAAGGTGTTCGCGTTGGCATCACAACAAATTTGCGATACGGATAAAGCTTTGGGCGATGCGGAAAAAGAACTCATCAGGGTGGCCATGTGGGCCAGCGAGCCTATACCTTTTGACCCCATGGAGATAGCCCTGCATGCGGCGTATGCCAACACGAAAACGGACGATGAAAGGCCGAACTATACACTGGTGCACCAATACCCCTTGGGCGGCAAGCCGCCTATGATGACGCATGTGTTTGAAAACGGCCAGGGAAACCGAATCATCGCAACCAAAGGCGCACCGGAGGCCATTATAAACGCTTGCGGCCTAACACCTGTTGACAAACAACAAATAGAAACGGCCATAGCCACCTTAACTACCGAAGGTTACCGTGTGCTGGGCGTTGGGGAGGCTGACTTTAAAGGCCAGGATTACCCCAAAACGCAACAGGAATTTAAATGTACCTTTAAGGGAATAGTTGCCTTTTACGACCCGCCAAAGAAAAACATAGGCGCGGTGTTACAAAGCTTTTACGAGGCGGGCATTGCAGTAAAAATAATTACCGGCGACAACGCTGCAACCACGGCGGCCATAGCCAAGCAAATTGGCTTTAGGGGATACGAACAAACAATTACGGGAGACGAACTGATGCGTGTACCCGACAACCAGTTGGGTACCACCGTTACAAACACCCAGGTTTTTACCCGTATGTTCCCCGATGCAAAGTTAAAAATTATCAACGCGCTAAAGGCTGCCAACCAAATAGTGGCCATGACTGGGGATGGCGTAAACGACGGCCCGGCACTAAAAGCCGCGCACATTGGCATTGCCATGGGCAAAAAAGGCACCGAAATTGCCAAACAGGCCGCATCCCTTATATTGCTGGAAGACGACCTTTCGAAAATGGTGGATGCCGTAGCCATGGGAAGGCGCATATACGCCAACCTAAAAAAGGCCATCCAATACATTATTTCTATACATATACCCATAGTGCTAACGGTATTTTTACCCCTGGCCCTAGGCTGGGTTTACCCCAACATTTTTACACCGGTGCATATTATTTTCTTAGAATTAATCATGGGGCCAACCTGCTCCATCATTTATGAGAATGAGCCGATGGAAAAAAACACCATGACGCAAAAACCGCGGCCCTTCAGCAGTACCTTTTTTAACGGCAAGGAGCTAACCACGAGCGTTATACAAGGCTTACTTATAACGGCAGGCACGTTGGCAGCCTACCAGTTTGCGGTACACCAAGGTTATAGCGAGGCGCATACACGCTCCATGGTGTTTGTGGTGCTGATTGCAGCCAATATATTCCTCACCTTGGTTAACCGCTCATTCTATTACTCAGTGCTAACCACCATGGGGTACAAAAACAACTTGGTAGTGCTAATTATTGGTGTAACAATAGCCATTACAGGTTTGCTGCTTTTTGTGCCTCCGCTGGCAGTGTTTTTTAAATTCACACCTCTCAGCATAACACAATTGCTGGTTAGCGTGGCTATAGGCTTTATAGCTGTTATTTGGTTTGAAGCTGTAAAATTAATCACTAGGTATAGGGCGCAAAACACGGCTTGACGTGCAATACACTAAAAAACGAGTGGGTGTTTGTTGCAGGCCAAATATTTAGCAGCGGCGTACTGCGGCTGTTATTACTGCGGCCTTTATTTGGGTTGCCTAAGCTGAAACACATTACCCTCAGGGTCTTCACCATCGCATATCCAATAACCGTAATTGGGAAAGGTTTTTATTTCCCGCATAAGCACCCCTGCCTGTAACAGCTTATCCCGCAGGGCAACAACATCCTCCCCTACTTCAAATACCATCTTAGTGTTGCTTTCGCATACTGGTGCGGGGTTTTCAGCCGCCGTATAGCCCAGCCCAATTTTGTGCAAACCAAGGGTACATTGCCCAGCCCCAAGCAACGCCCAGCCACCGTCATCTGTTTCTTCTATCAGTTGCAGGCCCATGTTTTGCATATAAAATGCCTTAAGCATCGGAACGTCCTTTACAAAAAGGATGATACCCTCTAACGAAATGTTCATGTACGTTTTTTTTGGCTACTATCAAAGCTAATGCAAACCAGCGTGATGGTCGTTTTTGGGTGGCAGGGCTTAACATAAAATTTGGCATGTACATTATTCAACATAACTGGCCTTTTGGGGACTACAATAATTACCAGTTAATCCCATAAAAATCCGCCAACTCTTTCTTTTCCACTATCTTACCACCAAAATTTACCAACCTTGGGCGACCGGCGGTACATATTATTCAACAATGCCTGTTTTGCGGCCGTGTCGGCCGTGTACATTGCCACACGGTGTGCAATTTTTAAAGGCTTTAACGGCACAGACGACCTGCATTATGCCATGCTGGCCGCCAACATGCTAAAAGGCAGCTACAACCCATTTGCTGCCGGGGATATTTTTAGTGGCAGGGTGCTGTTGCTGGCTTGGCAGGCATTGTTTTACCGCCTGGGCGGCATTACTGTGTTTACCACGCAGGCACCGGCTTGGTTGGCGGCAGTGCTGGGCTGCTGGCTTACCGTTTTTAAGCTGGCCAAAGTTGGCGGGGCTATACCTATTATAACCATTGCGGCGCTGTTTTATTTTAACCCTGTGCTTACCTATGCCACTGACGGTATTTTACCCGACGTGTATGTTATGCTGGCCGGCATAATAACGCTGCTGCTGTGGAACAACAGCCTGTTGGCAAACAACAGGCGGCGGCATATACGCAACGGCATAAGCATGGCGCTGGTTGTGGCCGTATGTTTGTTTTTTAAGGAAACTGCCATTGTTTTCCCCGTGCTATTTACAGGCCTAACGCTGTTGCAACGCGGCCGGCCGGCGGCCATTACCTGCGCAGCCATGCTGGCGGCCTTATTTGTTTTGGGTGCTTTTAGCGGCTGGCTGTATTACCATTTTACGGGCGACGTGTTTTACCGGTTGCGGCAGGTTAGCAACAGCAATTATTACAACCCATGCAGCTACAACTTGCTGCCCGCCTCATTTATTGCAACCAGGCTTACCTACGGTGTTTGGAAGCTTTTTATACAAAGCGGCTTTTATCCGGTGCTTTTTGCAACGGGCTTTATTTGCCAAGGCATGGTGCTTGGCAACGGTAAATTGCTTTGGCAAAACAATGCCGTTAAAAGATTTGTGTTACTGCTTTCCATAGGCTTATACCTGCCTTTCTCCTTAAGCGGTTACCAGCCGCTGTGCAGCGACAGTGCGCGGCATTTCTTGTTCCTGCTGCCGTTTGCAGTTTATGCGTGCGCGCCTTACCTGCTGCACGCCTTTGCTTTTGGTAAAACAAACCACTGGCTTTTTTTATGCTGCGCTTTGCTTTTGCTGTGTGTGGCCGCCACGCCCGACAAATGGCAATGGATGGTATGGGCATTGCTGGCGGGTTACTTCGCGGTACAAAAACTGGTTGCCCCCAAATTTGCAGCCCGTTACAAATATGCAGCGTTTGCAGCCATACTTTGGCTCTGCATGCCCTACCGGCTTTTTTACAACAACAGTAATTGGTTTGCCAACATGCGCCAATTAAACAAGCAGCTTGGCGGCAACTGCTACTATTTTGCCGACCACGACAATATGATGCACTGGCAATTGCTGCATGGCTTTAGCCCTAACATACATTGCTACAATACAGGCCCGGAACCCTACAAAGTATTTGCGCTGTACTACCAACAGTTGGACAGTACTACATTTACCCCCGGCTGGTTGGTGGTAAATACAAAATATACGGAAAGGTCGGCCAATTTTTTGCACACTGTAGACTCTTTGCAAAGCAGGCATTTTTTTAGCAAACAGGAAATTACTGGCGATATGCAGGCCTTATACATTGGCTTTCCCGACCAGCTGTTATTTGTTAAAAGATTGGCGATAGGCGACGAGAAAGTGGTGAAATAATGAAGCTGTGGACTTGCAACTTCTTAAGGCTCCTATCCTAGGTAACTTCGGTCAACACTCTGCCATTTGCAGTACTAAATATTTTCCAAATTCTTCATCCAACGACACAAAACAGGCTTTTTGCCGATTTTAACACGCACAAAAATCGGCAGCCAACCAGTTTTTGTATGTTTATCCCATGAAAAGGATTATCGTAATTTTATTATCCCTTGGCTTGTGTTATTCAGGTTTTGCGCAACAGCCGCCGGTGGGTAGCAATATACCCGATATTAAGTTGCATGATATAAACGGCACCGAGGTATCGCTTTCGTCGCTGCAGGGCAAAGTAGTGGTGCTTGATTTTTGGGCCAGTTGGTGCGGCCCTTGCCGCCGCAGTATGCCAGATTTAAAAGAAATTTACGGCAAGTTTAAAGACAAAGGCCTGGAAGTATATGCTGTTTCGGTTGATACCGACAAAAAAGACTGGCTGAAAGCCATTAAGGCCGATGCCACGCCTTGGATACATGTGATTGACAACAGCAATGATGTTGCCCGTAGTTTTAAGGTTGAGTATATACCCAACACTTTTTTAATAGATAAAACAGGCAAAATTGTTTCCATCAACGCTAACCATGCGGCACTGGTACAACAAATAGAAAAACTGCTCAACTAAGCTAAGCGTGGGCCTGCTTGCCCCATTTAACCTTTCTGCCAACAATAATTTTAAGTAAAAAAGGGTCTGTGGCATTGGTTAATCCAAAGCCCGCCCCTGCATTAAACTCCCACTTGGGGTTGTTAAGCATGTCGTACGAAAAAAATAACGCATGTTGTTGCGCGCTGATGGGGTCAAAACCGTTTACCGGGCCCATGCTGCCATAGTATTCCACGCCTAATGCGCCATTTTTAAACACATTGTAATCTGCCTTAATGTTTGGTTCAAAAACCGGGGTTGAATTGTTGTATTGGCTTTTAAGCACAACGCCAAAGGTTGGGTTAAAGGCCGCGTAAAACTTACTCCATTGCTTATCAATAATAGGCCGTAGCTCAACATTCCAGGTGTCGGCGCAGTAGGCCGGTTTTTGGTAGCCTATTTCCATACTCAGGCTCAGCCCAAATGGCAAATGCCAGCTGTCGGGTGCCATAATACGGGGCCTTATATGGCTGCCCACAATTTGGTAACCGCTGCCAGGGGTATAATTGGTAAAAAGGTATACGCCTATTTCAAAATTATCGGTAATGCCGGTGGTAATTTCTAAGGTTTCATGCAGGCTATGGTTGGCGGGCAGCACGCCGTCGGCAGTGTCTTTCAGGCCTTTAAAAGTGTAATTGCTATGCAGTTCAAACATCGTGCTGCGCTTAGCCTGTGTTTGGGCACCATAAACCTGTATTTCGTAGTTATCCTGCGCAGACGTTGTTACGCAAACAAACAACAACAGTAAGTAAACACAATATTTCATAGCTAAATTTTCAAATATGTACAACATGCAAGCTGCAAAGTAAATCTGTTTGCAAACTGAAGGGCAAACTAAAATACCTAACTAAAAAATTAGCCTATTGCCCGGTTTAAACAACCAGCATTAACCACAATCCATTGGCAACCGTTCTCACTAGGTTTTCGATGCCTTTATCACTTCAGCAAAAATAGCTAACAAACATCCATGCAACAATAAACCTAGATTTTATGGTGCACGCAAAAAAATTAATCAGTTAGCCCAATTACCTCTTTTTCCACTAAAACATATCCATTAAAAACCAACTATTGCCATTACATTTGCACCCACAACTCAAAGGGGTGCCTTGTGCTGCCGCGGCTGCACTGAAAAACAGGCTGAGATTATACCCGTTGAAAGAAACCTGCACAAGGCTCTTCTTTCATACACCTGACACGGATAATACCGGCGTAGGGACGAGAATAATACAGATGGTACATATTGTAAGCGCGCACGGGCCTTTTTGGGGCATATTATACTCTATAAGAAATAACCATGGCGTTACACGATTGGTGGCAACTTTTTTACAACCAACTGCTTGAAACTGGTTGGCTGCAATGGATGGCAGTGATACTGGGCGTAGCCGAAGTATTGTTTGCCCGGGTTAACAATATTTGGCTTTACCCTACAGGCATTGTAGGCACGTTGCTATCCATCTATATTCTTCTGGAGGCGGGCTTATTTGCCGACAGCCTGTTGAACGGCTATTATGTTGCCATGAGTATTTACGGCTGGTGGTATTGGGTTAAAAAAAACAATGTTCCCCCCGTTAGAATAAGCCAGTGCACCAAGCAGGATTGGCTGGTGGTGTTGGCTATATCAATCGGTGGCTTTATTCTACTGGCGGCAATGCTAAAAAAATTCACGCCTTCCACCGTGCCTTTTTGGGATGCATGGGTAAGCGCTACCGCATGGGCGGGTATGTGGCTGCTGGCTAAACGCAAAACCGAAAACTGGCTGTTATTGAATATCAGCAACGCTTTTGCAGTACCCCTGTTGCTGTTTAAGCAATTGCCCATGTTTGCGGTTTTGACCGTTTTTCTGTTTGTCATTGCCGTGCAAGGTTATTTTGAGTGGCTGAAAATTGCAAGGCCGAAACAACCCGCGCAGCCAATATTGGCGGGTAACGGAAAGGAGGAGTTACAATGAAAGAACCAGCACACCCATCAAACCATATTGGGGAACCGATTGCGGCCATATTGCGCAGCTATGCCGGCGAGGCCGAAATACGCGGCACCCTTTGCCTGCAGCAGTTGCAGGAAATTTACAACCAAAATTGGTTTAATCTTTTTGTGCCAAAAGCATTGGGCGGGCTTGAATTAGACCTGCCAGAAGCATTGGCCATCCAAGAATCTATCGCCTGGGCCGACGGAAGCACTGGCTGGGTGGTAACACTATGCAGCGGTGCCAATTGGTTTGCAGGTTTTATAACCCCCGAAACTGCAACCGAATTATTTAGTGATAAAAAAGTGTGCTTGGCGGGCAGCGGCCGGCCTACTGGCACCGCAAAAACGATACACGGCGGCTACGTGGTATCCGGCAGCTGGCAATACGCCACCGGTGCACCGCATGCCACTGCTTTTACGGCCAATTGCATTGTTGAAAAAGATGGCATTGCCCTAACAAATATTGACGGCAGCCCCTTGGTGCAGTCATTTATATTTTTGCGCGAAGAAGTAACAATCCATAACGACTGGCATACCACGGGCATGGTTGCGACTGCCAGCCATAGTTTTGCAGTGGAGGGCTTGCATGTGGCTAATAACCGTTGCTTTACCATTAGCGCGGCGCAAACCGTTGTGCACCAGGCCATTTACCAATATCCATTTTTACAGTTTGCCGAGGCAACACTTAGTATAAATACGGCGGGCATGGCAGGCCGTTTTATAGAGCTTGCGGAAACAGTTTTTAACGAGCGTGCAAACCGAAAAAAAATTGCCCCGCAAAGCGCAACCATTTTTTTAGATCGGCTGACCTGCGCCAAACAACAGCTGGCCGAAGCCAGAAAGGTGTTTTTTAACGCCGTACAACACTCGTGGCATGCCTGCGCCACCCAACAGCCCATTACGCCAACCATGCTGCAAGCAGTAAGCAGGGCCAGTAACAACCTGGCCGAAACCTCGCTAAGGGTAACCGACAGCCTGTACCCGTTTTGCGGGCTATCCGCAGCCGAAACCGGCACGGAAATAAACCGCGTTTGGCGCAACCTACACACAGCCAGCCAACACATGTTGCTGATGCCAACGTAAGAGCTTACGTTTTACACCAGACCTATAAAACCAACCTAAAAAATGCAAGGCACACGCCGTTATAAATATGCTGATATTTGTAGCGTATTTACAATTAAAGTTGCCTGCTTAAGCGATTGCCAGCCTTTGCACCAAAGTAAAGATTATAAATTTTGCATTGTTTTAACAGGCCGCATGCTATTGGCAGGCAGGTGCTGCCGTTATTACTAATGCACCCACGCGTTGTGTGTTACATGCGTTGCTTTTTGCATTTGCTGGTGTGTGATACTTGCTGAGCAGCGCCCGCAAGGGAAACCGGTTTTGGTATTTTATGGCAGCAAAGATTGATAAATTCTGAAAGGCAGTTATTATGCGCAAAAAAATGATGATAGGCTCACTGTTACCAGCCCAAAAGTTACACCAATGGCAACGGCTAATAGTTGTGTTGGTGGTGGCCGGGCTTTTTTTTACGCTTCGGGCGGATAGCCAGCGCCTGGAATTTATTGAAAACAAAGGCCAGTGGGACGGTAACATACTCTTTAAAGGCACCTACAACGCCGGTGCCGTGGCCCTTAAGCCCGACGGCGGGTACCGGGTTTTATTAAATAACCGGGACGACTTACAAAGGATTGGCCAATACGTGCATGCGGAACCCACCACGGCCGCAGAAAAAGTCTCTAGCAGCAAGTTATTGCCTGCAACCGCTGTTGCCATAAAAACACCCGGTGGCATTGTATTACATTCCCATGTATATGAGGCCAGCTTTTTGCATGCCAACCCCCACCCGGTTGCTGTGCCAGAAAAAAAGCAAGACAACTATAATAATTACTTTATTGGCAACGACCCCGCAAAATGGGCAAGCAAATGCAACATATATACGGCTGTTACTTTTAAAGATGTTTACCCCAATATTGACGTGCATTACTACACCAGCGGCGGCCATTTTAAATATGATATTGTTGTAAACCCCGGCGGCGATTTTAGCAAGGTTGCCATTGGCATTGCGGGAGCAGACAGCCTGCAGATAAAAAACGGCGAACTGGTGGTAAAAACTTCCGTGGACGATGTAAAGGAGCTGGCACCATACAGTTATTCTGCCACGGCAGCAGGTAATAAGCAGCTACAATGCAAGTTTAACCTTAACGGCAATGTATTAACCTTCAAATTCAGCGGGCCCATCCCCCCAGGCACGCCGCTGGTAATTGACCCAACCTTGGTATTTTGCTCGTTCAGCGGCAGCAGTATGGACAACTGGGGCTATACTGCCACATACGACGGTGCGGGCAATTTCTACGCAGGCGGCATCGTTTTTGGGCAGGGCTTCCCCACTACAACGGGTGCCTACCAAACCTTCTGGGCCGGTGGCAACAACGGTACTGGGGAGGGGCAACAAAATACCGATGTAAACGGGTTTGACATGGGCATTATGAAGTTTAACAGCACTGGCACCACCGCAATGTATGCCACTTATATTGGCGGCAAAGGCGGTAATGAACAGCCCCACAGCCTTGTGGCAGATGGCTCGGGCAACCTAATTATTGCCGGGCGCACCACAGCCGGCGATTACCCTACATTAGCCCCCGGCACAATCGGCAAAGGCGGCGGCCAAGATATTGTGCTGAGCAAATTAAGTGCCGACGGCTCGTCCCTAATCGGCTCGTTACGCATTGGTGGCACGGGTGATGACGGCGTAAACATACGGTCAAAAGACCTTACCCCATACGGTACTGAATCTATCAGGCGCAATTATGGCGATGATGCCCGCAGTGAGGTTATTTTAGACAAAGCGGGCAATATTTGCCTGGCTTCCAGCACACAATCCACCGACTTCCCCTTAGTCAATGCGTCGTTTAGCACCTTGGGCGGTTCGCAGGATGCGGTGTTGCTAAAATTTACACCGGCCCTTAACAGCGCACCTTTGGTGAGTACTTATTTGGGCGGCCAGGGTAACGATGCGGCCTTTGTATTGGCGCAGGATCCACTTACCCTAAACCTGTACGTGGGCGGTGCCACCAGCAGCTCAAATTTCCCTGGCACCTCCGGGGTAGCGGGTTCGCCCATGTCGGGTACGTTTTTAGGGGGTGCTTGCGATGGCTTTATTGCTGAATTTACCAACGATGGCCGCAAGCTTATACAATCCGTTTATTTTGGCACAAGCTCAGCAGACCAGATTTACGGCATCGACTTTAACCAAACGGGCAACCCATTTGTTATGGGTACAACGGAAGGCGTAGTACCCATTAACAACTCCCCCTTTAACGCCAACGGCAACCAAGCCCAGGGCAAACAGTTTATTACTAAGTTAAAACCCGGCCTTGCGGGCATTGTGTACTCAGCCAATTTTGGCCCGGCCAATGTTAGCTTCCCCAATATATCCCCCACTGCGTTTCTGGTAGATATTTGCGAAAATGTATACGTTTCGGGCTGGGGCGGCGGGCTCGACAGCTATAGCCGAAACGGGAATGGCTACTCCAACAGCGGCCCAACCGGCCTAACATCGCTGTTAACAGGGCCGCTTATACCCCAGCTAAGCGCCAACCCCATCGCCATCACCACGCGCAACGGCACCAATGTTGCCTGTTTCTATTTTTTTGTATTGGAAAAAAACGCCAATTCGCAGCTGTACGGGGCATTTTTAGGAAATCCGTCGGACTACGATGGCATGCATGTTGACGGTGGCACCAGCCGTTTTGACAAAAGCGGGGTTATTTACCAAGCGGTATGCGCCTGCGGCCCCGATGATGCAACTGCCACACAAGGTGCGGCCTACGGGCATAGCGGGGCTTATAATTCATTAACCCCTGGTTTTGGTTGCAACCTGGCCTCCTTGAAAATAGCGTTTAATTTCTCGGGCGTAAGGGCTGCGGTAAAAAGCTCCATCAACGGTGTAAGCAACGACACGGCAGGCTGTGTGCCATTAACCATTGTTTTTAACGACACCATCGGCAACGCCCAAAAATATATTTGGAATTTTGGGGATGGCAGCGGCAGCGTTACCACCACCAACCCAACCACCCCGCACGTTTACGACAAAGTGGGTACCTATAGGATTATGCTGGTCGCCATCGATTCTTCTACCTGCAACGTTAGCGATACCTCGTATTTAACCGTACGGGTAAGGAACGACCCCGCCACGCTTTCATTCAATTATGCCAAGCTATTGCCTTGCGACTCCTTTAATTATGTTTTTAACAACAAGTCGATACCAACGGTAGGCAAAACCTTTACCGACAGCTCGTTTACCTGGAGCTTTGGGGATGGCAGTACCGTTAAAGCGGGCTTAGGGACTACTGTACACCATTTTGCAGCGGCAGGCACGTACACGGTGAAACTGAATTTAGTTGACACCAACTTTTGCAACGCGCCGCAAAGCGACAGCATGGTGTTACGCATTGCCAGTGTGGTTAAAGCAGCCTTTACAACCCCGGCTCAAGGCTGTGTGCCTTATACGGCACAGTTTACCAACACATCGTCCGCAGGGCAGCAGTTCTATTGGAGTTTTGGCGACGGCGGCACTTCCACACAAACAACACCTTCGCATATTTATGCTGCACCGGGCGTGTATGTGGTGCAGCTAAAGGCCGTTGATTCGGCAACCTGTAATATTGCAGACAGTACCACCACCACCGTTACAGTGTACAGCCTGCCGGTGGCAGCATTCAACTACAGCCCGCAGCAAGCACAGGAAAACACGCCTGTTACCTTAACCAATCTATCAACCGGCGCAACCCACTATCAGTGGAATTTTGGCGACGGCACCTCCCTTACCACCACTAGTGATACCACAGTGTCGCATATTTACAATAAAACCGGCACCTATAATGTGTGCCTGACTGCGTTTAACGATGCGGGCTGTGACTCTACTATATGCCATGCGGTGCAGGCACTTATTGTGCCAGTGGTAAATGTGCCCAATGCTTTGGCACCAGGCGGCGGCGGGGCTAACACATCCGTGCATGTGCATGGTTTTGGCATTGAAAAAATGGACTGGAAGATTTACAACCGGTGGGGTACGCTGGTGTTTGAATCAACCAATATGGCCACCGGCTGGGACGGCAGGTACAAAGGTGTAATGCAACCGCAGGAAGTGTATGTGTATGTGCTGGATGTGCAGTTTAGCGACGGCACCAAGTACCAAAAGAAGGGGGATATAACGCTGCTTCGATAGCTGGTAAGATTAACGTTACACGCGGTTTTAATATATCATTAATAGGGGCTGCGCCAACACGATGGTGCAGCCCTTGTTGGTTTATAACAATTACACTTGCGGTATCGGACAGCCATTTATACTCATAAAATGAAAGAGCCTTCAAGTATTATTTGAAGGCTCTTTCATTTTATTTCACTTGCGGTGAAGGAGGGATTCGAACCCTCGGTACAGAGTTACCCGTACGGCAGTTTAGCAAACTACTGATTTCAGCCACTCATCCACCTCACCATTCCCCGTTAAAGGGCTGCAAATATAGAAAGCTGCACCATAAACGCCAAATAATATTAGGTACTATTTTAAAAAATTATGCAACAATCAATTTACCAGATAATAAAAGCGCTACAATTATTAACGGGTAACCCGCGTTGCATCAATGCAAAACCCCCGGGTAGTTACCCAGGGGTTCTAATAATATTAGTCAGTAGTGTTATATGCTTTGTTGGGCGTGTTACATAACAATAAATTACATGGAGGCCAGCTGTACCTTTTGGGTAAGCTCCATTACGTTCTCGCGAAAAAGGCTGTCAGTGTCCATCAGGTCTTTTACTGTTTGGCAGGAGTGTATTACCGTTGTATGGTCACGGCCACCAAAATGGTCGCCAATGGTTTTGAGGGAGTTTTTAGTGAACGCTTTGGCCAAGTACATGGTAATTTGCCTTGCCTGCACAATTTCGCGCTTACGGGTTTTATGCAACAATTTTTCGTATTGCACGTCAAAATATTCGCATACCATTTTTTGAATGGCGTCAATGGTAATTTCCTTGCTGCTGGTTTTTACAAAATTGCGCAACACTTTTTTAGCAAGCTCCAAATCAATTTCCCTCTTATTAAGCGAGGACTGTGCCAGCAACGATATTAACGCACCTTCAAGTTCGCGCACGTTGGTAGTAATATTGTAAGCCACGTATTTTACCACTTCCTTGGGCATGTCAAGCCCGTCGTTCTTCATTTTTCGCTCCAGTATCTCAATACGCGTTTCATAGTCAGGCACCTGCAAATCGGCACTTAATCCCCAGCGGAAACGGCTCAATAACCGCTCCTGCATGCCATCAAGGTCTTTTGGCGGCTTGTCTGATGTTAATACCAATTGCTTGCCGCTTTGGTGCAGGTGGTTAAAAATGGCAAAAAAAGCGTCCTGGCTTTTTTCGGCACGGGCAAAAAACTGTACGTCATCAATAATCAACACATCAATTAACTGGTAAAAGTGTATAAAATCGTTGATGGCGTTGTTGCGGCTATGGTCCTGAAACTGGTTAATAAATTTCTCACTGCTTACGTACAGTACCACTTTGTTGTTGTGCAAGCGTTTAACCTCGTTGCCAATGGCCTGTACCAAGTGTGTTTTGCCCAAGCCCACACCGCCGTATATCACCAGCGGGTTAAAAGAGTTTGCCCCGGGCTTTTCGGCCACGGTTTTGCCCGCCCTGCGGGATACGCGGTTGCTGTCGCCCTCAACAAACGCATCAAATGTATACGCTGCGTTTAGCTGTGGGTCAATCTGCATTTTTTTCAACCCAGGTATCACAAACGGGTTTTTAACCGGGTTGTTGATGATCAACGGAAAATCCATTTCGTTGCTGTTGTACATTTTTGCGCTGCCGGCCGGTATGTCCATGCTGCCATTACGCCCTTTGCTGCCACTGTCAACCATAATCCTATACTCCAGCAAGGCATCTTTGCCCATTTCCCGCTTTAGGGTTTTGGCCAACAGGTTTACGTAATGTTCCTCCAAGTACTCAAAGAAAAATTGGCTGGGCACTTGTATCAGCAAAACATTTCCCTTCAGCTCTACCGCTTTAATAGGCTCAAACCATGTTTTAAAATGCTGCCACTCAACTATATCTTTAATAATTTTCAGGCAATTGTCCCATACAGTATCGGCAGTACTCTTAGTCATAGTTATAGTAAAAACATTTATTGTGGATAAAAAGAATATTCACACGGAAAAAAAGCCCAAAAAATTCATTCACATAATATGAAAAATTTTTTGGGACAGGAGAACGAATGTCACCCTTTTTGTTGAAAAAAAAATTTTTTAGTCTATAGTTTTTTATGCAATGGGAGCTAAAAATTACTCACCAATTTTTTTTCAATTGTATCGAAAATACGTTAGAAATCAAAAAAAGCACGATATGGGAAAACGTTCATTCATAAGCATCGTTTTACTACTAAAAATTGTGCTGCAGAAAGGGGTATTCCAAAACGTACGGATTTGTTTAACAAAAATCTAAGATACTATTTTTTAAATAACACAAACAAGATTTCAAATTATTCATACAATTTTTTTTAAAGTACATTTGCCCTTATTAATCAATTATTATACCATGTCTTTTGAAGTAACAGGAAAATTAGTAGCAAAATTTAATATTGTGCAACGCACAGAGTCATTTAAAACACGGGAGTTTGTAATTGAAAAAACAGATGAGTTTAATGGCAGGACCATTTCAAATTATATTAAATTCCAATGTGTTCAAGATAAAACAGCGTTGCCCGACAGGTATAACCTTGGCGATGAGGTAAAAGTTTCTTTTAATATAAAGGGCACCAAGTGGGTTAAAGATGGTAAAGAAAATTATATTACCAACTTAGATGCTTGGCGTATGGAACAAATAAAGCTTAACCAACAAGGTGGCGGCACCTCCAACAACGAAGCGCCCATGGGAGATTTTTCACCAAGCAACGAGTTGGTAGACGATTTACCATTTTAAATTAGCGTTACACGTTTACATTAAATTGCAGATTTGCAATTTAAAACTGGCAGGTTAAGTTGGCTATTATATGCTAAAACATTTGCGGGCAAATATTTTTTATTAAAAGGTTGTTAATATGCTGTAAAATAGTTTATTTTACCTGTTCTCACCTTAACAAACTAATTATGAAAAAAACATTTGCCCTTCTTTTATTAACATTCCTGTCAGTAGCCTCATTCGCACAAAAATTTGGTGTGCGCGCGGGGTTAAATTTTTCCAACGCCAGCATTTCAAATTTCTCACCCAGCGTATCCACCGGGCTTAATGCGGGTATTTTTTTAAATTTTCATTTGGCCGCAGTCGTGTCTATCCAGCCAGAACTTGCTTATTCAACCATGGGTGAAAAATACACCTATTCAGTTTCGTCAGGTACTACCACCTCTTTAGCCAATGTTAAAAACTATTTGCAGTTGCCTGTTTTGCTAAAGGTTAAACTACCACTAACTGGCTTAGCTATATATGCTGGCCCGCAATACGGTGTTTTACTAAGCGCCAACCAAACTGTGGCAGGGGTTACCAACGATGTAAAGGACGGCTACAAAAGTGGCGAATTTTCGGCCGTAGGCGGTATTGAATACTCGTTACCCTTCGGGCTGTTTGGCACGGTTCGTTACCAAGCGGGGCTTAGCAACATATCAAAAGACCCAACTATCGATACCCAAAAAAACACGGCTGTTACTGTGTTAGTAGGCTTTAAATTTTAATTAATAACAATAACTTATTGTAAAAAAGACCGCCTGTTATAGGGGTCTTTTTTATTTTACCGCTTTGTTAAAGCAATCAATTACACAGCCCATTTTGGGGCGGGTGGGGGCTTTTTAGGGTAAATGCTGGGCAACCAAATTTATTTGATGGCAAATACCAATGGGTAGATGCCGAAACTTTACTGGCCTTATTGTTAGCATTGCCCCTGTTGCCAACACCACCCAAGTTTTTTGCGATAACAACGTTAGTAAAATATTATAGTGTAACTACAATACAAACAAACCAAACATATGCAGAAAATATTACCCACGTTTACGCTCTTGCTATTGAGTTTTTCTGTTTTTGCACAGAAAAAGACCAACCATTTTCAGGCCGGCGTTGGGGTAGAGGCAGGACTGCCTGTAGGAGACTTTGGCAAAGATTATAGTCACGGCCTTGGCGCATCGCTAAAATTAGCCTACCATTTTAACCCCAATATTGCACTAACACTGCAAACTGGCTATATGAGTTTTGTTGGCCAAAACACCAATTATAGTGTTTTGAGCCATTCAACCAGTTTTAAACCAACCGAACTGGGTTTTATTTTAATACCCCTAAAATTGGGTTACCGTACCACTGTTGCAAACGGATTTTTTTTTGAGCCACAGGCCGGAATAACTACTCTGGCAGGCGGAGGCACAAATGTAACCTTTGCCTTTTGCGCTGGTTACACCATTGCACCGGGCTTGGACGTTAGCGGCAGGTTTGAGGCCATTTCAGCGGAAGCCGGCAGCTTGTCGTTTGTGGGTATTGGGGCCAGCTACAATTTCCCGTTACTCGGCAAATAGGGTACCTTTAACCTATAGTTGCTGTTTTGCACCGTAATTGACCACCCCACCCGGGTAGGATAAATTTTTAGGATAAATACCTAACAAAAAGACATGCAGAAAAACATTACGCTACGGCTATTGCCGTCGCAGGCATCTGATTATGCCGAAATAAAACAAATTGCGTCCCAGCAAATTGAAGGTGAAATCACCGGCTTTTACATTACCAAGCAATCCATTGACGCGCGCGGCAGGCAGCCTTGGGTAAACCTAACCCTATTGGTATATGCTAATGAGCCGTTTGTAAATAGGCCAACTGCCAGCCTTGCTTTAAAAAATGTCCATCAAGCAAAAAACACCGTAATTATTGTAGGTGCGGGCCCAGCCGGCCTGTTTGCGGCATTCAGGCTGATTGAGCTGGGTATTAAACCAGTAATATTTGAACGGGGTAAAGACGTACGCGCACGCAGAAGAGACCTTGCCATATTAAATAAAGAGGGCATAGTGAATGAGGAGAGCAATTATTGCTTTGGAGAAGGCGGCGCAGGCACCTACAGCGACGGTAAATTGTACACCCGAAGCACCAAGCGTGGCGATGTTAACCGCATACTCAACATATTTGTGCAGTTTGGCGCAGCTGAAAAAATATTGTACGAAAGCCACCCACATATTGGCACCAACAAACTACCCACCATTATAAGTGCCATGCGGCAGCAAATAATTGACAGCGGGGGCGAGGTATTTTTTGGCCAAAAGGTAACCGGCCTTGTTATTGAAAAAAGCCTGTTAAAAGGCGTTAAACTTGCCGGTGGCAAGGTTGTGGGGGCCGGTGCCGTTATACTGGCCACAGGGCACTCAGCCCGCGACATTTTTGAAATGCTGCACAGCAACAACATATTAATTGAGGCAAAGCCATTTGCCTTGGGTGTGCGCATTGAACACCCACAGGCCTTGATTGACAGTATACAATACCACTGCCCTATTGGTAGCAATGGCCATAAAAACACCCTAACAAGAGATGAGCATTTGCCACCAGCCGCTTACAGCCTTGTTGAGCAGGTAAATGGGCGCGGCGTTTTTAGTTTTTGCATGTGCCCCGGCGGCATTATTGCCCCGGCCGCCACGGCAAAAGACGAACTGGTGGTAAACGGGTGGAGCCCCAGTAAACGCAACAACCCCTATGCCAACAGCGGTATGGTGGTGAGTGTGGAACAACGGGATTTGCAGGCCCTTCCCGATTTTGCGGATGAAAACGATTTACAGTCGCCGCTGGCACTCATGAAGTTTCAATCGTGGGTGGAGAAAAAAGCCTACAAAGAAGGCGGTGGAAAATTTGTGGCACCAGCGCAGCGCATGGTTGATTTTTGTAATAATAAAGTATCTGCCACTTTGCCAGATTGCAGCTATGTACCCGGGCTAAATGCCACCAGCCTGGCCGGGGTACTGCCGCCGTTTATACATACTGCGTTACAAAACGGCTTTAAGGCCTTTGGTAAAAAAATGCATGGTTATTATACCAATGAGGCCGTGGTGGTTGCCACGGAAAGCAGAACATCCTCCCCGGTGCGCATACCCAGGGACGCGGACACCCTGCAACATCCGCAAATTAAAAACCTGTACCCCTGTGCCGAAGGCGCGGGTTATGCCGGCGGCATTATAAGCGCCGCTATGGACGGCGAAAATGTGGCGCAAAAAATTGCCGAAAAATTGGGGCTGGCGCAGCGTTGAAAGCCTTTGCAATCGGCTGATTGTATTAAAAATTGTAATTTTATAAAAAAACTAGGGATGTAGACGTTTTAATTGTCCTTTTAATGAGCAGCAGCTTCATTTTTATAAAATGTTTTCGAAAGAACTGCCGGAAGAAGACTCGGAGAATGTGAGAACGAGATTGGCGCCCTATTTTGGGAATAAATTAATGGGCGAAATGGACAAGGTTTGGAATCAACATGGCCGAGATGAGCAAACCGTGGAAGTTTTTAGAACCGGTTATTTTCAACACCAATACAGTGCTGTTAATTAAGATTATTTGATACGAGTATAAAAGCAATATATGGAAACCTTACAAGTGCCACTTTCTAAAAATCAACTTGAACTGTTATCATTGTTTAACAATAGGTCTGTTTCAGAAGATGAATGGGGTTATATTAAAGAAATAATTGCTGATTTTTTTGCAAATAAATCAGTTGAAGCGGCGAATAAGGCTTGGGATGATAAGGGGTGGGACGAAGCCAAAGCAAATGAATTACTGAAGACGCATTTGCGCACGCCCTATAACCCTGACAATCAGTTTGGATGATTATTCTACTTGACACGAACATACTTCTTGTTTCGGTTTCCTCAAGGTCGGCAAAGCACTGGGTTTACAAGGAATTTCTTGCAAAAAAATATGAACTGGTTGTTTCAACTGAGATTTTTCTTGAATATGAAGAAATCCTAGGTCGTTTTATGAACCACCAAGTTGCCGAAACAACAACAAAGGCTATCGCAGCCGCTAAAAATACAATTCTGATAACAAAATGGTACAATTGGAATTTGATTGAAGCAGACCCAGACGATAATAAGTTTGTTGATGCCTACATAGCATCTGGTGCAGACTATATTGTAACAGAAGACAGCCATTTTGACATACTCAAAACTGTACGATTCCCTCCCGTAAAAGTTATAACCTGAGTTCGATTAATCAAAATGCATGTAATTGGATAGAATAGTCTTTTTGATAGCTGATGGCCGGTTTTTTAGGGAGGAAGTTGTAGGCCACAAGCCCGGCAATCATATTAACGATGAAACTGATAAATGAGCG